>DALYJJ010000016.1:64055-65139 GCA_031969915.1 Bryobacteraceae bacterium
AGGAAGCCGTCGCGGCGCACCGCAAAGTACTGGTGGTAGGCGACCCCGGCTCGGGAAAGAGCACCTTTCTGAAGCGTGTGGCGTTCCAGTTGTGCAAAGAGTACACAAGCGGGGGACCGCTTCCGGTGCGGATGGAGGCGGCGGTGTTTTCCGGATACATCGCGCAGCAGCACGAGAAGAGGCGGGGTCCGGCGGACCCTGCGTCACCGGATTGGATCCCGCTATTTCTCGGTGTGCAGTGCGATGAGAAGAACCGCGGCCTCAGCGCGGAGTACTTCCGGGCTTTATTGAAGAGCGGCGGCTGCCAGGTGCTGATCGACGGCCTGGACGAGACGCCGGACGAGCCTTCGCGCCGGCGCTTGGCGAGGCTGATTAAGGAGGCGGCGGCGGCTTACGACGAGTGCCGGTTCGTGGTGACTTCGCGTCCAGAGGGGAAGGTTCCGATCGAAGGCTTCGAGGAGGCGCCGATCGGAGATCTGGAACCACAGGCGATCCAGGAGTTCCTGGCGAAGCTGGCGAAGCTGTTGTACCCCACCGAGGAGATCCGGGCGCGGAGGTTCCGGGAGGAGTTGGAAGGGGCGGTGAACGGGCGCCGGGAGATCCGCAGGATGACACGGAATCCGGTGATGCTGACAGCGTTGGCGGTGCTGCAGCACAACAACGTGAAGCTGCCGGAAAAGCGGGTGGACCTGTACGGGTCGATTCTGGAGTGGCTGTCCAAACAGCGCGCGAAGCCGGGCCGGCTGCCGGCGAGCGAGTGCCTGCTGCGGCTGCGGGAGTTGGCGCTGGAGATGCAGAACCACGAAGGAGGCCGGCGCAGACAGGTGGCGCTGTCCTGGGCCGGGGAGAAGTTGGCGAAGCGGTTGGGTGGACGTGAAGCGGCGGAGCGGTTCCTGCGCGCCGAGCAACTGGACAGCGGCATCGTGGTGAGCCGTGGGGAGGAGATCGCGTATTGGCACCTGACGTTTCAGGAGTGCCTGGCGGCGCTGGAGATCGCTGGTTGGGAGGACGCGGATCAGCATGAGTTGCTGTTGAGCGGCGAGGCGAAGGTCTACCGGCCGGAGTGGCTCGAGACGGTGCTGCT
>DALYJJ010000017.1:0-38879 GCA_031969915.1 Bryobacteraceae bacterium
GCGGCGAAGCGTCGCGAGACGGGCGGGGGAGGCGGAGGCGAGGATCAAGTGGCCGTCCTCGCGCAGGTAATAGACTTCGCCGAGCGTTTCGCTGACCGCCACCGCTTCGCGGCTGCGGCTCAGGAACGCCAGGCCGGTGATTTTCTCGAGGCCACCCAGGGGAACGGGGTCACCGGCGTCGAAGGCCGTGACGCGGCCGTCGCGCTCGGCGGCGAGGACGCGGCCGGCGTCGTCGCTCACGGCGAGGGCGGCGAGATCGCCGGCAAGCTCGATCTCGCGCTCGAGCTTCGGCGCGTCCGGCAACCCGGAGACGACCAGAGCGCGGCGCGCCTCGGCATAGAGCAGGACGGCCGCCGAGCCGGTGGGACTCAGCACAGCGCCGGTGGCGCCGGCCTTCCAGTCCTCGAAGCGCTGGGCCGGTCCTTTGTCGAACACGAGAAGGACCGGCGTCTGGTCCTCGGCGGTCAACCCGAGGGCATAGCTTCGGGCAGAGGAGATGTAGGCCGCCTTCAGCGCGGCGCCGGCGTCCAGGAGCCGGCCAGGACGCGAAGCGCCCGGAACACCTTCGAGCAAACGCACCGCTTGGGCTTTCTCATCGAACACATGGCCCAGGACAGGCCCCGATAGAGAAAGCTGGGCCCATGCCGCCACGGGCGCCAGGGCGGCGATCCAAACTCCGTGTTTGATCATCATGATGACGTTCTCCCTGTGCGCTTCCTATCTCGGCGGCCCTACGCTGGGCGTCCCGGGCGACACGGTGGTCGCGGGGGGCGCGGGCGGCGTGTTGCTGCCGCCATTGCGAGTGGCGGCGACGGTACCGCCGGCTGCTGCGGCGCCGCCGACAATCAACAGAACCAAGAGCTTCGTGGAGATGCCGCCGGCCACCGCGGCGGTCGCGATCGCCACGTTGGTGATCGCGATCGAAGTGCTCGCCGTGGATCCGGCGAAGGAGGCCGAAACGCGCATGCTCCAGTTTCCCGCCTGGGAATTCGATTGGAGACCTTTGGCGACGGCGCGTCCCTGCTCGTCGGTAAGCACGGTGAGCGAGCGGGCGCCGTTGGCGAACGATGCGCCGGCTCCCTGATTGGGCAGAATGAAGGTCACCGCCGCGCCGGCTACCGGCTTGCGATTCTCGTCCTCCACCTGGACGATCGGCTCGCGGGCGATGCGCTGCCGGACGTTGTTCGTGGCGCCATCTCCCTCGACGACGACGATGTTCAGCTTGCCAGCGCCCGCCTTCTGCACCTCCACCTGCTGCGCCCAAACGGGCTGGAGCGCGAGCAGGTAGGCCAAGCCCAGCGCGAGCACCGCCCGGCCTGCCGCACCTTTTTCCGGTCTTATCATCGGATCCTCCACGTAGCTACGGATCTAGATTATATCCCGCAAGCGGCCAGATAGGTATCTGGAATGCTTGGGTTTTGCTGGTACACTAGCTAGCAATCTGGGTACTCGGATGGCGCGTATGAAAACATTAGTCGTTCCCATTGTTCTTTCGGCCGTAGTGTCAACGGCGTGGTGTCAACAACAAAGACAGTTGACGGCGCGCGAGCTGTTTTACCAACCCGTCGCGACGGCTGCAAAGCCAGTCGCAGCGGCAAAACCGGCGGCCGCCAAGCCTGCCGTGCAGACCTCCAAGCCCGCTCAGCAGGAGATTGCCAAGCGGACTCCCAGTTCCACTCCTTCGGTCCCGGTCCGGGAGACGCCGGCCGCGCAGGTGCCGGTGATCACAGCCAGTCAGACTACTCTGGCGCCGCTCGGTCTTCGCTACAGCGTCCTTAAGTATGCGGGCGACGAGGGTGACGTCGAGGTCGACGCGGACATGGTGTTCCGCGCCGGGGATCGTGTCCGGCTGAACGTGCAGACCAATGACTCCGGCTACCTCTATGTCGTGATGCGGGGATCGAGCGGCAATTGGAAGATTCTCTTCCCGGCCGTTGAAATCAATGAGACGGACAATCGCGTGGAGCGCGGCAAGAGCTACATGGTGCCCCGCAGCACGCGGTTCATTTTCGACGAGCAGGCCGGGGACGAACAGCTCTTCGTGGTGCTGTCCCGCCAACCGGAGCCCGACTTCGATTCTCTGATCACGCACCTGGCGACGGGCGGCGCGAGCCCCCGGAAGGAGGAGCCGAAGCAGGTGATGCTGGCGAAGAACACGGTGGACGATAACCTGATCCAGCGGGTCCGTGAGCGGCTGGTGGCGCGCGACCTGGTGTTCGAGAAAGTCACGGACTCAGGCGCCCGCAAAGAAAAGGCGAACTATGTAGTGGACCCGAGCGGCAGCCCGCAGTCCCGCCTGGTTGTGGATCTCAAGTTGCAACACCGGTAGGCACTATGACCCGACAACTGTTGGCCGCCCTGGGTGCGATCATAGCGGCAGGCGCCGCTTCCGCCCAGAGCCGTCCTCTGTCCGCCGGCCCCAACCGCATGGAACTGCGCGTCGAACGGCGCGAGGCGGGCGAGTGGAAGCCCGTCGATCCCTCGAGTGTGTTTGCGTCGGGGGACCAGCTCCGTTTCCGCTTCAAGACGAACTTCCCGGGCTTTCTGTACGTGATGAATCACGGGACGTCGGGAGAGTACCTGTTGCTCTACCCGACGAAGGAAGCCGGCGAATCGAACCGCATCGACGGCGGCCGTGACTACGTAGTGCCGGGCAACGACGGCGCGTTCAAGATCAGCGGCCCGGAGGGCTTCGACGTGATGTACTGGCTGATCAGCCCGTCCGAACTGCGAGCCGAGGACGGCACGAAGCGGTCCGGGTACGTGCCGCTGCCGCCGCCGCCGAAGAACGTGTCGAAGGCGTTGGCGTCGTTGCGGCCGCGCTGCGACGACACGATTTTCCGGGCACGCGGGGAGTGCGTGGACGCGAACGCCGGCGTGAAGCAGGTCCGCACGACGGAGCAGCTTCCCGACAACCTGAAACCGGTACCCAATCTCACGGCGCGCGAACTGGTGTTCATTCGCGAACCGAACAAGGCCGTGGTCTCATCGCCGGCGCCGCTCGACGGTCCGGTAATCTACGAGTACCGGCTGGCTCACAGGTGAGGTACACCATGCGGCTCACACCGATCCTCGTTTTGCTCGCCGTGGCCTGCGCCGCGCAGACCACGAAGAAAGAACGCGACCTGAAGTTCGACACCACGCCGCCGGGTCCCGGCGCGGCGGCGGTGAAGCCCCCTGAGCGCGAGTTCGTGAGTGAACCGCGCACGCCTTCCATTCCGCGCAGCTACGCGCTGGTGGTGGGGGTGGGCGGGTATAAGAACCTGGAAGCGAAACACCACCTGCAGTTCCCGGAGCGCGACGCCGAGGCGATCTACTCGATCCTGATCAGTCCCGAGGGCGGGAACTTCCGGGCCGAGAACGTGAAGCGCTTTGTGGGCGCGAACGCGACGCTGGCCAACATTCGTTCGGCCATTGAGCAGTGGCTGCCCTCGGTTTCGCAGGACGACGACCGGGTGCTGATCTACTTTGCCGGCCACGGCTTTGTGAAGGACGGCAAGGGTTACCTGGCGCCATACGATGTGGACCTGGCGAAGCTCGAATCGACGGCGTATCCGATGGACGCGCTGGGGTCGGCCATTGGCGGGAAGATCAAGGGCAAGTGGAAGGTGCTTCTCACGGACTCCTGCCACAGCGGCGCGATCACGCCGGAGGGCGACCGCGCGCAACTCAACAAGACGCTGCTCGACCTGAACAAGAGCCTCTTCTCGCTCACCGCTTCGCGCGACCGCGAGCAGTCGTTTGAGAGTGCGGAATGGGGCGGCGGCCACGGCATCTTCACTTATTACGTGGTGAAGGGCATGGAGGGCGCGGCGGACGTTTCGCAGGACGGCATCGTCACGGCCGACGAGCTGGCCGAGTATGTCCGGAACAACGTTCGCGAGGCCACGGCGGGACGTCAGACGCCGACCTCCGACCGCGGCAGCTTCGATCCGGAGATGCTGCTCGCCTACATTCCCTCGGGCCGCAGTCCTGAGGCGCCGCCGCCGCCGAAGTTCGGCACGCTCGTCGTCGAAGTCAACCAGGACGGCGTGGAGGTGTTCGTCAACGGCAAGTCGGTGGGGATCGTGAACAAGGGGACACCGCTCCGGCTGCCCGGACTTGCGCCCGGCGCGATCACGGTGAAGGCGGTGAAGATGGGCTTCGAGCCCGACGGCCCCCGGGAAGAGATGGTTTACCCCGGCCAGGAGAGCACGGTCAGCTTCAAGATCGTGATTCCGCGGCGGCGTCCACGGGCCGCCGTCGAGCGCTTCGACAGCGGCTTGGAGTACTACAACAAGTCCGGCGGCGACAACTACAAGAAGGCCGCCGCCGAATTCGTCAAGGCGCTGGCGATCGACCCTAAGTACAGCCAGGCCGCGCTGTACTTAGGTCGTTCGCACCACGCGCAGTTCGAATACGAGGCGGCGAAGGCCGCCTATTCGAAAGCGATTGAGATCGACCCGGATTACCTGGAGGCGCGCGCCAGCTTCGGCGGGATGCTGCTGGACATCGGCGACCTGGACGAATCGATTCGCCAGCTCAACGCCGTCACCCAGCGCGACAAAAAGAACTCCCAGGCGTATTACCTGCTGAGCCAGGCGCTGCGCAGAAAAGACCTGTACGACGAAGGCATCCTGGCCGCGCGGCAGGCGATCAAACTGGTGCCGGAGAACGCCGAGGCGCATTTCTGGCTCGCCGAGAACCTGCGCATGACGAAGAAGTGGACTGACGCTTCCAAGGAGTACCAGGAGTATCTTCGGCTGAGCGATTTCGACAGCAAAATGGCGGGCAAGCTGAACTACTATGTGCTGGGCTTCCTGGCGGGCATGGGAAAGAAGAAGCGGGCCGCGCAAACCGACATCTGGCGGGAACTGCGCAGCATGGCGTACTTCGGGCTCTGCGAAGCGGAGCGCAAGCAGAACCGGTTCGCCACGGCCATCGGCCACTGCCAGAAGGCGCTGGTGTACGATCCAGGCGATCCTTTCCTTCACTACCAACTCGGTCTTGCCTACACCCAGCAGGCCAACGAGGCCGACGACCGTTCCCTCCTGCCCGCCGCCCGCAAGCATTTCCGGGCCATGCTCGACATCAACGCTGAACTCCCCGAAGCCGAATACGCCCGCCGCAACCTGGCCGCGATCGAAAAGGCCATCTACGCCCAATAACCCCGCCAAAACCGGGGACGGACGAGACGTTCCCTAGTTTTTTTCTCCCACCGAGCCCTCTGCCCGACTGCCGAGAAGCTACAACACGACGCGCTGTTCGCCGTCGCGGCGGGTCACTCGCTCGCGATCGAGGTATTCGAGCAGCGGGATGGCGTACTTGCGTGACACCCCGGTCCAGTCCTTGAACTCAGCGACGCCGAAGCGGCAACCGCGGCGCGCGGCGAGGAGCGTTCGCAGGGATTCGATGGCGTCGGCGTGAAAGATCAACTCTTCGCCGACCTTCACGAGTTTCCGCCCGCGCAGCAGGATCTGGAGCAGGGCGCGCCCGCGGGAGGGCTCAACGCCCGAGGAGGCGAGGACCTGGGCCGTGGCGGGGACGGCGAGACCGGCCGTGTGAAAGGCGGCTTCGATGCGGGCGAGGGCCTCCGCTTCGTCGGCGCGAAACGCCACCTGGTGGGACGCCAGGCGCACCACATCGCCCTCCGCCGCCAAGGTCTTGGCCTGGGCGAGCAGCGCGTCGAGCAGGAATGCCGGCGCCCCGGGCAGTGTGCGCTGGCGAAGTTCCTCGCGAGGCATGCCGGGAGCGAGCGGAGACTTCCGATGGAACTCCTTCACCGCCTCGTGGAGTTGGGCGAGCAGCGCCGCGAGGACGGCGGGCGCGATGCGCCAGTCGCCGAGCTCCACGATGCCCGGCCCGCGGAGGGCCTCCAGGCCGGTGCGCGCGGTGAGTTCGTGGCGGCTGATGCCGAACGGGGACTCGGCGACCAGCAGTTCTCCGAGGGCCTGCGGCGCCGTGGCGGCCAGCGCCCGTGCGCGCTCAAACGAGGCGCGAAGACGCCGCGGCGGATCGATGTCCAGGATGCGTCCGCCGCCGATGGTGACCACGGGCGAGAACATGCGGACGATGAAGCGGTCGCCGGGCAGCAGCAAGACGGGGTCGCGCAGCAGTAGGCGCACGAGCGCGCGCTCGCCCGGCTGCACGGCCGCAGCGCCGCTCAGAATGCGGAGCTCCGCTTCCACTTCCGCGGCGCCGGCGTGAAAGTGCACCGGCGCACGCTGCTTGAGCGGCTTCGCGCCGGGTAGCAGGTCGAGTTCGGCTTCGACGCGGCTAGCGGCGCGGAAAACGCCGGGCGGCGCGAGCGTCATCCCCCGCGCAATGTCCTGCGCCTCCACTCCCGCCAGGTTCACCGCCGTGCGTTGACCCGCGATGGCGCGTGCAGCGGGTTGCCCATGCACCTGCAACCCGCGAACGCGCGGCAGGAGCCCAACCGGATAGACCTCGACCTCCTGGTCGGCCGCCAGCGCGCCGGCGATCAGAGTTCCGGTGACGACGGTGCCGAATCCACGAATCGAGAACGAACGGTCGACCGGCAAGCGGAAGGGCCTGGCGGCATCGCGGGCCTGCGCCGATTTCGCCAGGCGCGCGATCTCCGCCTTCAGCGCGTCCAGCCCCGCGCCGGTGGTCGCGGAAGTGGGGATCATGGGGGCGCCTTCGAGGAACGAACCCGCCACGAACTCCTCCACTTCCAGGCGCACGATGTCCACCAGTTCGGCGTCCACCGCGTCGCACTTGGTGAGCACGACGATGCCGTTGGGGATTCCGAGCAGACGGCAGATGTCGAAGTGCTCGCGGGTTTGCGGCTTGATGCCTTCATCGGCGGCCACCACGAGCAGCACCAGGTCGATACCGCCCACGCCGGCGAGCATGTTCCTGACGAAACGCTCGTGGCCGGGCACATCGATGAAGCTCACGCGCAGCCCGGATGGCAACTCGAGATGCGCGAAGCCGAGATCGATGGAGATGCCGCGCCGCTTCTCTTCCTCCAGCCGGTCGGTGTCGATGCCGGTGAGTGCGCGCACGAGGGCCGTCTTGCCGTGGTCGATATGTCCCGCCGTACCGGCGACAATGGAGAGCATGCGGTCGCTTTTCATGCTACTACCGGCCATCGCGTTTGCCGCGCCGGCCCAGGAGCCAACGCCGCCCACGCCCACCTTCACCACGGGCACCGCGCAGGTGCGCGTGGATGTGCAGGTAGCGTCCGGCCGGTCGATCGTCTCCGGTCTCACGAAGGAAGACTTTGTGGTGTATGACGACCGGCAGCCGCAGGCGATCCTGGGCTTCGGCCAGGAATCCGAACCGGTGCGGCTGTTGTTGCTGCTGGACATCAGCGGCAGCATGCGGAAGCACCTGCAGGAGATGGCGAAGGCGGCGAAGACCGCGCTCGGTTTTCTGCGGCCCCGCGACGAGGTGGGGGTGATGATGTTCAGCCGCGAGGCGCAGGTGACCGACGACTTCAACGACCAGCCCGAGGCGGTGGCGCAATCGCTCGAGCGCGCCACCTTCGATCTCGATCTGGGCGGCGGCACGGCGATCAACGCCGCGATCCTCAAAGCGGCCGAGTACTTTCACGAAGAGACGCGCAAAGAAACCGGGCCCCAACGCAACCGGCGCTTCGCCATCCTGGTGGTGACCGACAACATGAGCACCAGCTACAAGACGCCAGACGAGGAGGTGGTGAAGGCGCTGTACCGCGAGGACATCGTGCTCAATGCGATCGTCACCGGCAAAGGATACCGGCCCCAGAGCGGCCCCGCCGGGCAGTACGCCAACCCCGACTTTTCACCCGCCGACGTCTTCAAGCTGGCCGAGGAGACCGGGGGCGAGGCGGTGAAGGCCGACCGCGCCGACGCTGCGTTCCGCGAGATGCTGGAGCGCCTGCGCACGCGCTACAGCTTGATTTATCGCGCTCCTGACGACACCGTGACGGGGCGCTTCCGGTACATCAACGTGCAACTGGCGCCAGCGGCGCGGCAGCGGCATCCGAAGGCGCAAGTGCGCCACCGGAATGGGTATTACGTGCGTTAGTGACGGGGCGTCACTTACTGTTTCGGCTGAGCCATCCTGAAACCGTCGAAAACGCCCGCGATTCGTTCCGCCTGCCTCATCGTGTCCGGCCCCCAGTAATCGCCGCCGGCGAGCCGCACATAGTCGATGGTGAAGGACTTCAGCGGCAGCGCTTCACCCGAAACGGTCTTCGGGAACTTACCGATATCCAGTTTCCATTGAGTCGAAGGAGAAATCACCGGGCTGTCCGGCCGTAACCCGTAGATCGCGGTGAAAGCGCGGCGAGCGGGCGAGTCCGTTTGCGCTCCTGGCGCGGAGAGGAAGTCCATGCGAATAACGATGGCTTCAATGCGTTTATTCGATTCGTTCTTCAAGGTGAGGTGAAGGCGTGGGTCGTTCGTTTCCTGACTCATCGTCTTTTCGACCACGGCCACAGGCGGCTTGTCTTGCGCGAAGAGCGCGGGAAGCAAGAGAATCGCAGTTGTGAGACGTTGCTTGACGATCATGGCGCTAACTCCTTTCCTGACACTTAACCGCATTGCGTACATTCGATGGTATCAACGTACATCGTGCCCTCACAGAAAGCGATGCACGTGAACAGCCATACCACGAGCTTCCGAAGGATCCACTTGCGCTATTGCGAGAATGGCCTCGGCACCTCCTGGGCCGGATCGCATCCCCCCCGGAGGAGGTACACCTCCTCTCCAAGTCTCCAGACGGATCTCAGCGTTCCTCTTTCTTTTCACAATTTTGATTCGCTAGCGCGCCAAAGCAGCCGCCCTGGCCGCCTTGATGATCCTCGGAAAGCCCGAGAGTGGATGGAGCGCATAGCCTGCAGCAAACACGCCTCCCATTAATGAGCCTTGAATTCCCAAAGAGCATGCGTCGGCCCCGGCAAGTAGCAAGTTTGTCACACCTGTTCGCACGGTCGGTTTTCGTTTACGAAAACGCTCTACAGATCCGGGCGAGCCGTAAATGGCGGAGCTTCCTGTGAAGTGCTGCGTGGTGAGCGGGGTGGATAGCTCACAGTACTCGATGTGATCTCGTAAGCCGGGAACCGCCTGCTCCGCCAGGGCAATGAGTTGTTCCGAAAGCGATCGCTTGAGCGCCTCATAGTCTTCGCCGCGTTTCTTCCACTGGGTTCCGTTCCAGGGCTC
Organism: Bryobacteraceae bacterium; assembly: GCA_031969915.1. GTDB lineage: Bacteria > Acidobacteriota > Terriglobia > Bryobacterales > Bryobacteraceae > DALYJJ01. The sequence goes on from DALYJJ010000017.1 coordinate 9,150, forward strand.
GAACAACGACGGGTCAACGACCGACATCACCTGGGCGGTATGTTTCTTGATGCCCGGATGGTTCAGCGAGCCAAAGGAAACGAACGCACTGGAAAGCTCGGCTCCAACTCGATGCTCGAAGGACTTGTGAATCCAATGGTTCTCGCCCTTCATGCCCAGCGCAAGCGGAGAACCCTTCAAACCGAGGTAAAGAGTCACGACGGCCGTCCCGCGCGTGGAAGTGAGATCCGGGAGTGCTTTGCTCAGGAGTTCGAATGTCTTTGCGGCTCCTGCGTTCGAAACTACGATGGGAGCGCGGAATTCGCAACCGCCAGCGACGACGCCCACAGCCGCTCCACTCTCAACCAGAATGCGATCTACGTTTGCGCTCGTCAGGCAGTCTCCACCATGCTTCCGGATGACCTCAACGGCGCACTCGGCAATTCGCTCCGCTCCTCCAACAGGGTAATACGCACCACCGAAATAGCTGGCCGTAATCAAGGCGTGCGTGGCGAAGCTGGCGTGTTCTGGAACCAGACCATAGTCCCCCCAGTGAGACGTCAGCAGGGCGCGGAGTTGGGGGTTTTGAAAGTTCTGCGCCAGGTAATCCGCAACAGTGGTAGTCGAGAGCTTCGTCGCCCTTGGCGCCAGCCATCTGAGCGGTGTGGAAATCCAACCGGGCAAAGACCAACTCCAGATCTGAACACCCATCGCCTTGGCCGTCGCGGCCACGTCTCGAAAGTACTTGTCGATCGCAGGGACTTCTTGGGGAAACCGCTCGCAAAGCGACGCTTTGCTGCGATTTGGGTCGCTGAAAGTCGTCATTTGCAGGGAGGGAAAATGGTGAACGTCAAAGCCGTCCGGCAGCGCCTGCCAGTCCAGTTGTCCGCCCGTCACCAAGTCCATCAACTGACGGGGTTGAGTGCCGGACTTCATCGAGCCTACATAGTGAAGGCCAACATCCCACCGGAAGCCCTTTCTTTCGAAGCTGTGCGTAAACCCGCCCGGTACATAGTGCCGTTCGAGCAGCAGAACCCTTTTGCCCGCCAGTTGTGAGTACAGGCTTGCGAAGGTAAGGCCGCCCATGCCGGAGCCGATCACGATGGCGTCCCAACGCTGCTGCGACTTCATTTGCATCTCGGTGTGCATCTCAGTGATTCTCACGCTTACCTCCTTGTAGGGTTCAGAGTTCTGGAGACCTCGTAACTACCTCGCAACGTGAAAACATTGATTGCGTTGTCTGGCGAGCGGCCAGATTGGCGGGCCGTCGCGCTGGCAAAACATAATCATGTGTGCATGGAGGGCACGTTCTTTGCCTCCAGCATCGCGGACTGTCGAGGGTTGACAGCAGGATGTAGGCAGTGCATACTTAAGTTATCGCACGAAAAGTCTGCGGTGTCAACATGCGACCTCGAAAAACCTATCATCACGGCGATCTGAAGGCTCATCTGGCTGATGCAGCCCTGGCGTTCCTGGAGCATCATCATCCGGAGGCTTTGTCTATTCGTGACCTCTGCCGCGAGCTGGGCGTGTCCCCGATGGCACCGTACCGGCACTTCGAAGACAAGGCTGCACTACTGATTCATCTGGCGAAGTCCGGGTGCGGGGAACTGTTGCGTCAACTGAAGGCGGCCGAAGAGAACGAAGCTGACCCCCGGCGGTTATTGGCGAACTGCGCAGAGGTTTACGCGCGATTCGCGAGAGAGAAGTCTTCACAGTTTCGACTGATCTTTGGAGCCGAGCTTAGCCGAGCCGGGGACCGCGCCGCGCCGGTGATCGAACTCGCGATGCAGTGTATTGAAGTGTTGGTGAGGGCAATCAGCGCCGGTCAACGTACAAAGAGCATTCGGGACGACGTGCCGGCTGCTCGTATCGCTGAGGTGGTCTGGATGGCCGTCCACGGTTACGCGGAAATCAACTTGAACGGCCATGGCGAGGCAACTCCTGAAGCACTGAATCTGCTCATCGATACGGTGCTCCGAGGCATTTCTGCCCCCCGGAGATCGCGCGCTTTCGCGAGGCGAAACGACGGGCTGCCGCGCTTCGGGTTGCGATAGACTCGTCTCGACTACTCATGGCGATCAACAACCTGGAAGAAGTCCGCCGGCGGCATGAGGCGGCCGAGGCGTGCGGCGGCCCGGAGCGTCGCGAACGGCAGCATAAGGAAGGCAAGCTCTTAGCGCGGGAACGGATCGAGTTGCTGCTCGATGAAGGGACCTTCGAGGAACTCGACAAGCTGGTCCGCCACCGCTGCCGCGACTTTGGGATGGACGAGCAGGTGATCGACGGCGACGGCTTCGTCACCGGTTTCGGCCTTGTCAACGGCCGCCCGGTCTACGTGTTCGCGCAGGATTTCACGGTCTTCGGCGGGTCGCTGTCGGAAGCCAACGCGCAGAAGATCTGCAAGGTGATGGACCTGGCGCTCAAGAACGGCGCGCCGGTGGTGGGGCTGAACGATTCCGGCGGCGCGCGCATTCAAGAGGGCGTTCTTTCGCTCGGCGGCTACGCCGACATCTTCCTACGGAACACGATCTCGAGCGGCGTGATCCCTCAGATTTCGGCGATCCTGGGGCCGTGCGCGGGCGGCGCGGTCTATTCGCCGGCGCTGACGGATTTCGTGTTCATGGCGAAGAACACCAGCCACATGTTCGTCACCGGGCCGGACGTGATCAAGCTGGTGACGCATGAAGACGTCACGAAGGAGAAGCTGGGCGGCGCGGTGACGCACAACTCGGTGAGCGGCGTGGCGCACTTTCTGGCCGCTGACGACGCGGACTGCCTGCGCATGATCCGGGAGCTGCTGGACTACCTGCCTTCGAATAACCGGGACGACGCGCCCCGCCGCGCCGCCACGGACCCCTGGGACCGCCGCGACCCCGCTCTCGACACGATCGTCCCGGAAGATCCAGCGCTGCCCTACGACATCAAGGATGTGATTCACCGCGTGGTGGACGCGGGCGAGTTCTTCGAAGTGCATGAGCACTTCGCTGGGAACATCGTGGTCGGTTTCGCGCGCATGGACGGCCGCACGGTGGGCGTCGTGGCCAACCAGCCGGCCGTGCTGGCCGGGTGCCTGGACATCAACTCTTCGGTAAAGGGCGGGCGGTTCGTTCGGTTCTGCGACGCTTTCAACATTCCGATTCTGACGTTCGAAGACGTGCCGGGCTTTCTGCCGGGCACCGATCAGGAATTCGGAGGCATCATCCGCCATGGCGCGAAACTGCTTTACGCCTACGCGGAAGCCACGGTGCCGAAAGTGACGGTGATTACGCGCAAGGCGTACGGCGGCGCGTATTGCGTGATGGGTTCGAAGCACCTGCGCACGGATATCAACCTGGCGTGGCCGAGCGCGGAAATTGCGGTGATGGGCGCGGAGGGAGCGGTGAACATCGTCTACCGGCGCGAGATCGCCGAGGCCGGCGATCCGGTGGCGGCGCGCCAGGCGAAGGTGGGGGAGTTCAAAGACCGTTTTGCGAACCCCTTCGTGGCCGCCGAGCGCGGCTTCATCGACGACGTGATCGAACCGCGCGAGACGCGTCCCAGGGTGATCCGGGCGCTCCGAATGCTCGAAAACAAGATCGACACGATGCCGCGCAAGAAGCACGGCAACATCCCGCTATGACCGCGGCGTGGCCCATTGCGCTGTTCGCCGCCGCGGCGGCATACCCGGTGCTGCTGGACGTGGCGGGAGTTCTGCTCTGGCGAGCGGCCGGCCCGCCTGGTCCGGCGGCGATGGCGGATCTGCGGAAAGCGCTCGGGAGGTAGGACAGAAAATGCAACTGCCGGCCCCGCTTGAGCGTCCGGTAAGGGTGAACCGCCGCCCTTACGATCTGATCGTGATTGGCAGCGGGCCCGCGGGCGAGAAAGGCGCCGGGACGGCCGCGCTGCTGGGCAAGCGCGTGGCTCTGATCGAACGCGATCCCTACCTGGGCGGGGCCTCGGTGAACACCGGCACGGTGCCCAGCAAGACGCTGCGCGAGACGGCCCTGGCGCTCTCCGGCTTGCGGGCTCGCGACCTGTTTGGCGTGGACCTGTCGCTGCGGCGCGCGGCGACCATCCGCGACCTGATGCACCATGAGGGCCACGTGAAACGGCGGGAGCGCCACCGGGTGTGGGAGACGCTCCGGCTGAGCAATGTGGAGGTGTTTCGGGGTTCCGGGCGGTTCGAGGGTCCGCACGCGGTTTCGGTTTCGAATGGCTCGGAGGAGCCGGTGCTGTTGACGGGTGAGAAGATTCTCATCGCCACCGGGTCGTCTCCCGTGCATCCCCCGGGATTCGAATTTGAGGATCCGAGGGTTCACGATTCGGACGAGATCCTGGAGCTGGACCGCGTCCCCGCATCGCTCGCGGTGGTGGGCGCGGGAGTGATCGGCAGCGAGTACGCATGCACGTTCGCGGCGCTGGGAGTCGAGGTTCACCTGATCGACGGGCGCGACCGGCTGCTGCCGTTCCTGGACGTAGACATCAGCAACGCGCTGGAGAAGGCGATGCGCGGGTTGGGGGTGGAGTTCCATTGGAAGGAGCAGGTGCTGGAGTGCTCCACGATGGACCCGGACCAGGTGGAACTGGCGTGCAGTTCCGGCCGCCGCTTCCGGCTGGATGGCGTGTTGGTGGCCGCCGGACGCAAAAGCAACACGGCCAGTCTCAATCTGGAGGCCGCTGGGATCGAGCCGGGGCCGCGGGGCGTGATTGTGGTGGATTCCGCGTTCCGCACCTCGGTCCATCATATCTACGCGGCGGGCGATGTGATCGGCTTTCCGGCGCTGGCCTCCACCAGTTCGGAACAGGCGCGGTTCGCGATGGCCCACGCCTTCGATCCCAACCTGGAGTTGACGCTCGCTCCGCTGCTGCCCACCGGCATCTACACGATTCCGGAAGTGAGCATGGTGGGGGAAACGGAGGCTTCGCTCAAGAAGCAGGGCGTGGACTACATTGCCGCCGTGGCGCCGTACTCGGAGAACTCGCGCGGGGGGATTGTGGGCGACCGTACGGGGTTGTTGAAGCTCCTGTTCCGGCGGGGCGACTTGAAGCTGCTCGGCGTGCACGCGATCGGCGAGCAGGCCACCGAACTGGTGCACATCGGCCTGATGGCGATGTTGACCGGGCAGACGGCGAAGATCTTCGTCGAGGCGTGCTTCAACGTTCCGACTCTCGGCGATTTGTACAAGCAGGCCGCGTTGAAGGCGGTGATGGCCGAGCACTTGCAGCCGGTAGCCGTGGCCTGAGCGGGCGGGCGCGGAACGAGCAAGTAAGCTACAGTAAGATTCGCGAAGATGACGCGCCGCGACTTACTGGCGAAGACCGGGATGGGCTTCGGGCTCTCCGCCCTGGGCACGCTCCTTCACGATGGCGGCCGCGCCGAGAACCTGGCGGACCCGCTGGCTCCCAAGGCGCCGCACTTTCCCGCCAAGGCCAAACGGGTGCTTCACCTCTTCATGAACGGCGGGCCTTCGCATGTGGACACCTTCGACCCCAAGCCCGCTCTCAAGCGGTACGCCGGCCAGCCGCTTCCGTTCACGTTTCGGACGGAGCGGCGGACCGGGGCGGCGTTTCCTTCGCCGTTCGAGTTCAGGCGGCATGGCGCGAGCGGCATCGAGATCAGCGAGGTCTGGCCGAAGCTGGCGGAACAGGCGGACGAACTGTGCGTGATCCGGAGCATGAAGAGCGAGATCCCGAACCACGAACCGTCGCTGATGTTGATGAACTGCGGGGAAGTGCGCCAGGTGCGTCCGAGCATGGGGAGCTGGCTCACCTACGGCCTGGGTTCGGAGAACAGGAACCTGCCGGGCTTCGTGGTCCTGTGCCCGAACGGACTGCCCGTGCAGGGGACCGAGAACTGGCGCTCGGCCTTCCTGCCCGGCGTCTATCAGGGCACGCGCATCGACACCGCGCAAACCGAGATTGAGAAGTTGATTGAGAACGTGAAGCCGAAGTTCGTTGCGCTCGACGAGCAGCGCCGCCAGCTCGACCTGCTGGGTCAACTCAACCGGAGGCACGCCGCGGAGCGGGGCGGCGAGGACCCGCTGCTGGAATCGCGCATCCAGTCGTTCGAGATGGCGTACCGCATGCAGATGGAGGCGGAGGAGGCTTTCGACGTTTCCCGCGAGCCGGAGAGCGTTCGGAAGCTGTACGGCGAGGGCATCCAGGCGCGGCAGTTGCTGATCGCCCGCCGGCTGCTGGAACGAGGCGTGCGCATGGTGCAGGTGTGGTCCGGCGCGGGTCAGCCGTGGGACCATCACGACGACGTGGCGGGCAATGTGCGGCGCCTGGCGAATACCTTCGACCAGCCCATCGCCGCGCTGTTGCGGGACATGCGGCAGTCCGGTCTTCTGGATGAGACGCTGGTGGTTTGGGGCGGGGAGTTTGGCCGGACGCCCACGGTGGAGTTGCCGGACAACGGGGCCAACGCCGGCATGAACAACGGCCGCGACCACAACCCGTATGGGTTTTCCATGTGGATCGCGGGCGGCGGAATCAAGCGCGGGTACGTGCACGGAGCCACGGATGAGTTCGGTTTTCAGGCGGTGGAGAAGGTGGTGCCCGTGCACGATTTGCACGCGACCCTGCTGCACCTGCTGGGTTTCGACCACACGCGTTTCACCTTCCGCTCAGCGGGCCGGGACTTCCGCCTGACCGATGTCGCCGGGTCGGTAGTGCGCGAGATTGTGGCGTGAACGCGGGCGGGGTGGGGCGGTTTTTAGGTGGAGACTTGGGTGTGCATGCGCTGGAGCGATTTCTGGACGGATGTCAGCGGGTCGATGACCCCGCTGAATGGGCTGTCCACGCTCTCCTGCTGGGCCAGCTCGAGCGGCCGGGGACAAATCTCGCGGAACAGGGCGACGAGTTCCGGGTCGCGCCAGCCGCGTGTGACTTCCTCTTCCATGATCTCGATCGCTTTTTCGTGCGAGAACGCCGGTTTGTAAGGGCGGGCACTGGTGAGCGCGTCGTAGATATCGGCGGTTTGCAGAATCCGCGCCAGGAGCGGGATCTCGCGGCCGTGCAGGGCGTCCGGGTAGCCCGTGCCATCCCAGCGTTCGTGGTGGCTGCGGATAATCGGCAGAACCAGGTTGAGGCTCTTCATGGGCCGGCAGATCTCTTCGCCGCGGAGCGTGTGGCCGCGCATCACGATCCATTCTTCTTGCGTGAGGGCGCCCTGCTTGAAGAGAATCGCGTCCGGGACGCTCACCTTGCCAATGTCGTGCAGATAGCCGCCCCGGTGTAGAGCAATCAACTGAGACTGCGGCAGGCCGAGGGCCCGTCCAAGGGCCACGCTGTAAGCGGCCAGCCGTTCGCAGTGGTCGCTGGTGGCCTTGTCGCGCTGTTCCACCGCTTGCGCGAGCCCAAACAGAATGGTCTCCGCCTCGTCGAGCGAGTCGATCGCCAGCTTGTTCCGCAGCATGGCGCGGATGCGCGTCCGCACCACGGCCGGGTGCAGCGGCTTGATGAGAAACTCGTCGGCGCCGGAGGAGATCCCGGCGATCTCGTTCTCAATCCCCTGCATGCTGGTCAGCATGAGGATGGGGGTGAGGTGGGTGCGCCGGTCGTTCTTCACCTTCCGGCAGAACTCGGGGCCGCTCATTTCGGGGATCATCATATCCACGATGAGCAGGTCAATGTTCTCGCGGGCCATGATGGCGGCGGCATCGGTGGCGCAGCGGGCTTCCAGAATGCGGTAGGGGGCGGCTTTCAGGATGGCGCGGAGGAGCTGCCGATTGATCTCCACGTCGTCGACCACCAGGATCGTCGGGGGCTCATCCTCGGGGAGTAGCTCCGCATCCCAATGAAAGGTATGGGTGGTAGGGTGGCCGTTGTGAGTCTGCGCCGGCATCGGAATCGGCGGCGCGGGAACGAACCCGCTAGTGATGGCTGAATCGAAAGCTGCCATTCGAGTCTCGGGGCGCCAGGAAAGACGCCTACATAAGCTCTATCGGACATGCAGTGTCTTGCATTTAGGAGTTTTCTCGCCTTAGGGGGACTGGGTGGCCTTCAAAAGCGAGGGGGTACGGAACACCCCGATGTGGGGGGTGTCCTTGGGTACTACTTAGGAGGTTGCCGTGGGGGACGGGCCTTTACCTGAGACACACCTAGGGAGCCGGCTCAGTGCTTCGCTTGGGCGGCCCGCAGCTCTTCGGCGTACAGGGCGCCCGCCGGGTCGTCTTCATGCTTGAACATCACGTATACGTCGCGGCCCGCGGCCAGGTGTTCGCGCGCTTGTACCGACATCTCAGCCCGCGCTTCCGGCGCGTACTCGGACTTGCGCAAACGGAAATAGACGAAGTCCGCTGTGGGGACATCGGGCGTCACCAGGCGTTCGGATTCGGCGCGGCACAGGGCGGTGTTGTGGTCGCGGAGGATGGCGTAGACGGCGGGGTCGAACCAAGACTCGTGGCGGAACTCGAAGACCGCGCGGCCCGTCCTGGGGAGCAGCCGGACGAACTCGCGGAGCACCTCGTCCTGGCGTTTGAAGTTGGGCGGCAACTGGAAGAGCACGGGCCCCAGGCGCCCGGCGTCCCGGAGGGGGGCCAGGCGGTCCAGAAAGACGCGCGTGAACTCCTCGGCGGCCTTCAACCGGAGCACATGGGTGATCTTCATGTGGGCCTTGGGCGCGAAGACGAAGGACTCCGGGGTTTGGGCCACCCAACCGTTCAACGTGCTTTCGGAGGGCAGTTGGCGGAACGTGTAATTGACTTCGACGGCGTTCAGGCGCGTGGCGTAATAGGAGAGGAACTTCGCCTGCGCCAGTTTCTCCGGGTAGAAGGCCGGCTTCCAGGACGGATACGCAAATCCTGAGGTACCCGCGAACAGGGACGCCATCGGGGGTGCTACTTGATCTCTTTGCTGTTGGCGGTGGCGGGCTCCTGGCCCCAGTTCTCGCGGACCACGAGCGTCTGGTCGGAGAAGAACGTCCGGCGGCCGGTGGAGTTGAAGGTCACCGGGTTGGCATTCACCATGTAGCCGGTGGGCGTGCCGGTGACGACGAACAGGTAGCCGGTCTTGGTGCCGGCGGCGAGATCTCCGGGAATCAGGTCGGCGGCGGCGGGACCGGCCTGCCCGCTGGTGGGCGGCCCGAGCTCGGCGAGCGAGACAGCGTATTTTCCGAACTGGGAAAAGTACTGCGTCTGCGCGGTGTGGACGGTCTGAATCTGCCGGATGGCCGCGGTCTCCTGGGAGTGCATGCGCATCTTGTCGAGCTTGGGGGCGGCAATGGCGGCAATGATCAGGATGATCGCAATGACGATCAGCAGCTCAATGAGCGAGAAGCCGCGGCGGCGGGCCCGGTTGTTCATCATGTGTCGTGCTCCGACTACTTATGACGTTAGCAGACGCCGCCGCGTGGAGGGCGATACCATGAGGATGCATGCGCCGGATGCTCATCGCGGTCCTGTTTCCCGCCTGTCTGTGCGCGGGTTGGAGCGAATTCCGAAGCGGGCCCTTCGACATCCTCACCGACGCGGGCGATCAGGCCGGCCGCGCGGCTCTGACCCATTTCGAGCAACTCCGCCACACCCTGGGCACGCTGCTGGGGATGCCGGATGTGAAGCCGGTGTGGCCGGTGCGCGTGATCGTCCTGAAGAACGCCAAGGACCGCGCGCGGTACGCGGGAGGGGGTGCGCCGGCCCTGGGTTTCGCGCGCGAGGAGTTCGTGGGTTCGATGGTGGCGTCACAGCCCGTGCCATCGGAGCTGAACCGGGCGATCGTGCGGATGCTGATTGAGACCAACGTGCCCTCGAAGATGCAAGGCGATATCGAAGGCGGGCTGGCGGATCTGCTCTCGACGCTCGAGGTGCCGCGGCCCACGCGGATCAACATCGGCGCCGCGCCACCCGTTGCGCAGCGCACGGCAGCCTGGGCGCGGCTGCAGATGCTCTCCACGCTGCCCGAATACACGGGCAAGCTGCGCGTGCTGCTGTCGAACCTGGCGCGGGGCATCGATCCCGAGCCCGCCTTCCGCAACGCGTTCGGCAAGGACCAGGCGACCATCGACAAGGAAGCGGCCGCCCATCTGCAAGCGGGCGCGTTTGAGACGGCGCCCTTCAACGCGCGGCCCCTCGACCCCGAAAAGCAGTTCAAGCCTCGCGAGGTGGAGGACGCCGAGGTCAAGCGGCGGCTGGCCGATCTGCTGCTGGCCGACCCGGCGCGCTCGAACGACGCGCGCGCGGCGTGCCAGGCCATTCAGGCGGTGGACTGCCTGGGAATCCTCAACGCCCGTCTGGGCAACGCCGAGGGCGCGCGGGCACAGCTAGAAACCGCGGTGAAGGACTCGCGGAACGCGTTCCTGTTCGCGGAACTGGCCAAGGTCACGCTGGACGACGGCGCCGCGAAGCCGCTGCTCGACCGCGCGATCGAACTGAACCCCCGCTGGTCCGAGCCGCACAAACTGCTGGCCGCGCGGGAGACGAATCCCAACCGCAAGGCAGCGATCCTGCGAACCGCGGCGGGCCTGGAGCCGCGCAACTTCGCCCTGTGGAAGGCGACCGCAGAGGCGATGCTTCCGCTGAACCAGTTCGGAGAAGCGGCGAAGGCGTGGGCCGCCGCGGAGCGGGCCGCCGAAACGCCGGAGCAGCGCGACGAGATCCGCCGGGCGCGGAACAGCGTCGAGGAGCGGCGCGCCGAAGAGATGGAAGCGGCGCGGAAGCGGGCCGCCGAAGAAGAGGCTCGCGCCATGCAGAAGCTCAAGGACGACCATGAACGGCGCGTGCGCGAAGCCGAGGCGCGCGCGAACGCCGGGCGGGAAATCGATCCCAACAAGAAGGTCGAGAAGTGGTGGGACGGCGCAAAGGGCGAGCGCGTGGAGGGTCTGCTGCAGCGCGTCGATTGCGTACGGGGGCAAGCGCGGCTGACGCTCACCGTCGCCGGCAAGCCGCTGCCGCTGCTGGTGAAGGACCCCGCGCAGGTTGCGCTGATCGGACAGAGCGGGCAAACCACGCTGGGCTGCGGCGTGCAGAAGCCTCCGCGCCCGGTGGTGGTGGAGTATCAGCCGGCGAAGCCCATCGGAGAGGTCACGCTCATTGAGTTCCGTTAGCCGGTACCGCTGGCTGGCGGTGGCGATTTTCTTCCTCTCGTCGACGCTGAACATGCTGGACCGCGCGGTGCTGGCCGCGCTGGCGCCGACGATCAAGAGCGAGTTCCGCTTGAATAACGAAGAGTACGGCTGGATCGTGTCGGCGTTCTCGATCGCGTACGGCTTCGCGGCGCCGCTCGCGGGGCTCTTCGTGGACCGCGTTGGCCTGACGCTGGGGTCGGTGCTGTGCGTCGGCGCGTGGTCGGTGGCGGGCATCGCCACGGGGCTGGTGGGCAGCCTGCGCGGGCTGATCCTGTGCCGCGGGGCGCTGGGCATCGCGGAGGGCGGCGGCATCCCGGCCACGGCGAAGGCGAACGCGCTCTACCTGCCCCCGGGCGAGCGGGCGCTGGGGTCGGCGCTGAGCCAGTTCGGCCTCACGGTGGGCGCGGTGAGCGCGCCGCTATTGGCCGCCTGGACCGTGGCGAATCACAACTGGCGACTGGCGTTTATTCTGACGGGCGTGCTGGGGTTCGTCTGGATTCCGCTCTGGCTCTTCACATCCCGCCGCATTCCCGCGGCGCTGGAGGCGGGAGCGTCACGCCCGGCGCCGCTGTGGGGCCTGCTGGGCGACCGCCGCCTGTGGGGTCTGATCGTGGCCAACATGCTCCTGATGACCGTCTACAGCCTGTGGGTGAACTGGACCACGGTGTACTTCACGACGGTGTTCAGGATGACCGAGCGCGACGCGAACCAACTGGTGGCGTGGATTCCCTCGCTCGCCGCGAGCGCGGGCGGCGTGTTCGGCGGCTGGCTCGCCCTGCGCTCAATCAATCGCGGGCAGGACGTACTGCGCGTCCGGCTGCGCGTGATGCTGCTCGCCTCCATTGCACTGCTTGCCACCGGCGCGGTTCCGTTCATGCCCAACCCCGCGCTGGCCACGGTGTTCATCTGCTTCAGCTACTTCTCCTGCGTCGCGTCGAGCGTGAACCTCTACTCCATCCCGCTCGATATCTTCGGCGCCGGGCGCGCCGCGTTTGCGGTCTCCACGTTGACGTCCGCCTACGGGGTGATGCAAGCGGGGTTCGCTCCACTGGCCGGGCGCATCGTGGATAGCTACGGATTCCCGCCGTTATGTATGCTCGTAGCCGCACTTCCCCTTCTCTCATGGGCGATCGTCAGGGTTACCGCCAAGCCGTAAAGTCGCTGGTGTTCCGGCTGCTCGGGAAAGATCCCGAGGCGGTGGTGGTGTCGTTTCTGACGGGCACACCGGAGCAGAACGCGGCGATGGTGGAGGAGGTGCGGCGGATCATTCCGGACCGCCGTCACTTCACGGTACGCGACGGCGGGGAGCTGGCGCGGTTGAAGGGCTACCGCATCGGCATGGCCGCAGTGATGTTTAACGGGGACCCCGCTCACTCGGCGCTGCGGCGCGCCGCATGGCTCGCCGCGCCGCGAAGAATCCTGGCCTACAATGCGCGCCTGGAGCGGCATCATTTGCAGGTGCGCAGCCTGCTGGCTTCCTGGTTATTTCTGCGCGGCGTGCCGCTGGACCGGATCTGGCTTCGGCCGAAGGGGTGGCCGCTCCGGCGGGAACAGTCGTTATACCCCGGCGACGCGCAGGTCCTCGAGGGGCGGCCGCCGTCGCCGCACCGCCGAAGGCTGGCGATCCTGACGCCGTACCTGCCGTGGCCGCTGTCGCATGGCGGCGCGGTACGCATCTATCACCTGATCCGCGAGGCGGCACGCGACAACGACGTCCAGCTCTTCGCGTTTCGCGATCCGCTGGACGATCCGAAACCTCTGCTGGCGTTGTGCGAGCGGATCATTCTGGTTTCGAAGCCGCGCTACCGGGAGCCCCGTTGGGCGAGCCTTCGGCCGCCGGAAGTGAACGAGTTCGACTCCCCCGCGATGCGGCGCCAGTGGGCGGCAGCGGACGCGGCGCTACGGCAGGTGGAATACACGCAATTGGCGCCGTATGGCGGCGACATCCTGGTGGAGCACGACGTGACGTTCGACCTGTACCGGCAGGTTCACCGGGAGCGCCGCACCCTCTCGGCCTGGTGGGACCTGTGGCGGTGGCGCCGGTTTGAGGAAGCGGCCGTGCGGCAGTACCGGCGCGTGGTGACGATGTCGGACAAAGACACGTTGCTGCTGGGCGGGGGGCCGGGCGTGCGCGAGATTCCGAACGGCGTGGATCTGGACCGGTTCCGCCCGGAGGCGGAGGAGCCGGGGCGGCGCCTGCTGTTCATCGGTTCCTTCCGGCACTTCCCGAACCTGGTGGCCTTCCGTTTCCTGCTGGACGAAGTACTGCCGCGGTTGCGGGACGTGACGGTGACGGTGGTGGCCGGGCCAGACCCGGAGCTCTATTGGGGCGAGCCGCTGCCGGTCCGACCCAACGTTCGCCTGCTCGCCTTCGTGGCGGATGTGCGGCCGCTTTACGCGGAGGCAAACCTGGTGCTGGTTCCGACGCTGGTTTCGGCGGGCACAAACCTGAAGGTGCTGGAGGCGATGGCCATGGAGCGGGCGGTGGTGTCGACGCCTTCGGGCTGCGCGGGCCTGGGGCTGCAGCACCGGCAGAGCGTCTGGATGGCGGAGGGGGCGCGGGCCTTCGCACAGGGGATCGAGACACTGCTGGCGGATGCGGGCGGGCGGGCGCGGATCGCCGCGGAGGCGCGGCGCCGTGCGCTGACCCATTTCGGGTGGCAGGCGCTGGGGGCGCGGCAGCGGGAACTCTATGACGAACTGGCCCCGCCCCGGGGGGTCTCGGTTCGGCACGCGGGGGCGGACGACCTGGGGTGGATCGCGGCGATTCAGGACGAGTCGCCGGGAGCGTCGCATTGGGCGCCCGAGCGGTACTTGCAGTACGAGTGTCTGGTGGCGGTGGACGAGGGCGCGGTGGCGGGGTTCCTGGTTTCGCGGCAGACGGCGCCGGGGGAACGCGAGATCCTGAATCTGGCGGTGGGCGCGCGATTCCGGCGGCGGGGCATTGCGGGACGGCTGCTCGAATCCCAACTGAACGGTACGGACAGCGTGTTTCTGGAGGTTCGGGAATCCAACACCGCGGCGCGGGCCCTATACGAAAAGTACGGGTTTACAGTAGCCGGAACCCGGAGGAACTACTATGACGACCCCCCGGAGAGCGCCATTGTCATGCGTTTTCAGAAGTGTTAACCTCGAATCAACCGATCGGCCGTCGGTGACCGGTCGGGACTGGAACATGTTCGCTCTACACCCACCGAGCCCTGCCTATCAACACAATACAGACACGACTCGGCGTGGCAACCTTAACCCAAGGAGAACCACCCATATGGAGTTCACCTCGCAAGAGGACCTCAAAGCGCATCTGATGGCCACAGATGAGGAGTTCCGTAAGCTCGCGGACCTTCATTTGAGCTACGACAAGCAGATCGAAGCCATTGAATCGCTGCCGCACGTGACCCCGCAGGATGAGATGGAGGAGCACCGGTTGAAGAAGCTGAAGCTCCATATCAAAGACCAGATGACGGAGTTGATGTCGCGCTATAAGGCGCAGCAAGTCAGCTAGCCGTCGGATGCGCTGATCGCGTTTTCGAGCTGAAATCGCCCGGTTGGGACTCTTCCCGCCGGGCGGTTTTTTTTGAAACCGGGGACGGAAACCGGATTAGCTTTGCTCGAGGCGGTAGTTGGGGGCTTCCTTCGTGATGATGACGTCGTGAACGTGGCCTTCGCGGAGGGCGGCGACCGAGACGCGAAGGAAGCGGGCCTTCTCCTGCAGCTCTGGAATCGTCGAAACGCCGCAATAGCCCATGCCGCTTCGTAAGCCGCCGATCAACTGAAACGCCAGGTCCGCCAGGGGCCCCTTGTAGGGTACGCGGCCCTCGATCCCTTCCGGGACGAGTTTGCCGCCGGCCTCCTGGGCGTAGCGGTCGGAACTCCCCTGGGACATCGCGCCCAGTGAGCCCATGCCGCGATAGCTCTTGAATGTGCGCCCCTGATACAGAATGGTCTCGCCGGGGCTCTCCTCGGTGCCCGCCAACAGGCTGCCGATCATCACACAATCGGCCCCCGCGGCGATCGCCTTGGTGACGTCGCCCGAGAACTTGATGCCGCCATCGGAAATGAGGGGCACGCCCGTGCCGCGAGTGGCCTTGGCGCACTCGGCGATGGCGGTGATCTGCGGCACGCCCGCGCCGGACACGACGCGCGTGGTGCAAATGGACCCCGGCCCGATGCCGACCTTGATGCCGTCCACGCCCAACGCCACCAGGTCGCGAGCGCCCTCATAGGTGGCCACATTGCCGGCGATGAGGTCGATCTCCGGCAGCACGCGGCGCACGGCGACAATCGCCTCCATCACGCGCTCGGTGTGTCCGTGCGCGGTGTCGATCACCACCACATCCACCTTGCGCTTCACCAATTCCTGCGCGCGCTCCAGAAAATCGCCCGTCGCGCCGATCGCGGCGCCCACGCGCAGGCGCCCCTGGCCGTCCTTGGCCGCGGTCGGGTACTTCAGCTTCTTCTGAATGTCCTTGACCGTGATCAGGCCCTTGAGCGCGTAGTTGTCGTCCACCACCAGCAGTTTTTCGATCCGGTGCTTATGGAGGATCTTTTCCGCTTCTTCGAGCGTGGTGCCCACGGGCACGGTGACCAGGTCGTCCTTGGTCATCACGTCGGAGATGGGCAGATCGTAGCGGTTCTCGAACCGCAGGTCGCGATTGGTGAGGATGCCCACCAGGCGGCCGTTCTTGGTGACGGGCACGCCGGAGATCCGGTAGCGCTTCATCAACTCCAGCGCGTCGGAGATCTTCTGTTCCGGTTCGATCGTCACGGGGTCGACGATCATCCCGCTTTCGCTGCGCTTGACGCGGTCCACCTCTTCGGCCTGGCGATCCACCGGCATGTTGCGGTGGATGATGCCAATGCCGCCCTGCTGCGCCAGCGCGATGGCGAGGTGGGACTCCGTGACCGTGTCCATGGCCGCGCTGACCATGGGGATGTTGAGGGAAATCCGCCGCGTCACCCAGGTGCGCGTGTCGGTCTGGTTGGGCAGAACGGAGCTTCTCGCGGGGACGAGGATGACGTCGTCGAAAGTAAGCCCCTCAGGAATGACTTCAGGCACCATAGGGGAAAGACTCATGATACAACGGGAGCCATGCTCCGGCTTGCACTTGCGACGCTTCTGGCCAGCGCCGCGCTGGCTCAACCGATCCGCCTGCATCCAGCGAATGCGCATTATTTCGAGTTCCGCGGCAAACCCACCGTCCTGGTCACCTCGGGCGAGCATTACGGCGCCGTCCTGAACACCGCGTTCGACTACCGGAAGTACCTCGACACCCTGGCGGCCGACGGCCTCAACTACACGCGCATCTTCACCGGCAACTACCGTGAGAACCCGGGGGCGTTCAACATCGCGCGGAACACCCTGGGGCCCGCGCTCGAGCAGTTCATCGCGCCCTGGCCGCGGAAGGGCGAGAGCTTCGACCTGACGCAGTGGAACCCGGCCTTCTTCGTTCGCCTGAAAGACTTCATGACCGAGGCGGAGAAGCGCGGCATCGTGGTGGAGGTCACGCTGTTCTGCCCGTTCTACAGCGACTCCATGTGGCCGCTGAGCCCGATGTACCGCAAGGACGTGCCGAGGACGGAGGTCTACACGCTGAAGCACGCGGAGCTGCAGAAGTTGCAGGAAACGATGGTGCGGAAGTACGTGGCCGAGCTGAACGGTTTTGACAACTTCTTCTGGGAGATCGCCAATGAGCCGTACTTCGGGGGCATCACGCTCGCCTGGCAGCGGCGCATCGCGGAGGTGATCGTGGACGCGGAGAGGCCGCTTCCGAAGAAGCACCTGATCGCCCAGAACATCGCCAACAACTGGGCGAACGTCACCGACCCCGATCCGAACGTGAGCTTGTTCAACTTCCACTACGCGCGCCCGCCGCTGGCGGTGAGCCGCAACTGGCACCTGAACAAACCGATCGGCTACGACGAGACGGGCTTCGACGGCACGGCGGATTGGATCTACCGCATCCAGGCGTGGGACTTTCTGCTGGCGGGCGGCGCGCTCTTCAACAACCTCGATTATTCGTTCACCGTGGGCCACGAAGACGGCACCTTCGCCTACCCCGGCACGCAGCCCGGCGGCGGCAGCGTGGCGTACCGCAAACAACTGGCGACGCTCAAGCGGTTCATGGACAGCCTCGATTTCGTCAACATGAGGCCCGATCCGGCGCTGGTGCTCGACGGCCCGGCCGATGCCAGCGTTCGTGCGCTCACCCAGTCGGACCGTGCGCACGCGCTCTACATTCATCAGGGCCGGGTGCTCGCCGACCACATGCCCAGCTATGTGGTCCAGAACGGGCGGCGGCAGATCGTGCTGGCGCTGAACCTGGCGAAAGGCGTCTGGCGGGTGCAATGGCTGGACCCGAAGACGGGGAAGATCGACCTGGAATCGACGCTCGAGCATCCGGGCGGCCGAGCCGTGCTGTCATCGCCCGAGTATCGCGAGGACGTTGCGCTCGACCTGCGCCGGCAGCCGTAGTGGATATCGTTCGCGTCTCACGCCGCCTCTCGGCGGGGGAAGTGCTGGCCGCCTACCGCCAAGGGGTCTTCCCGATGGCCGCGCCGGAATACGGACTGGTGACCTGGCACCGGCCCGGCCGCAGGGCGATTCTTCCGCTGGATGGATTTCACGTTTCGCGCAGCCTGCGCCGCGTGCTGAACCAGCGGCGTTACGAGGTGACGGTGGATCGCGACTTCGAGGGCGTGATGCGCGCCTGCGCGGACCGGCCCGGCGATACCTGGATCACGGAAGAGTTCATTCGCGTGTACGGCGAGATCCACCGTGCGGGGAAGGCGCACAGCCTGGAGGTGCGAGTGGAGGGAGCGTTGGCGGGCGGCGTGTACGGCGTCGCGCTGGGCCGTGCGTTCTTCGCCGAGTCCATGTTTCACCGGGTGACGAATATGTCGAAGGTGGCGCTGGCGCACCTGGTCGAGCAGTTGCGCGATGCGGGAGCCGAACTGCTGGACGTGCAGTACCTGACACCGCATCTGGCCTCGCTGGGCGTGATTGAGATTCCGGACGCCGAGTACCGCCGCCGGCTGGCGCACGCTCTGCGCTGAACCGAACCTGTCCGGCAGAAATAAAAAGGGCGGCGTGCCGTTCGCACGCCGCCGCAGCAAGACCGAAGCTCTCCGCTCTCGCTTAGATGTCGTAGTACAGAGCGAATTCGTAGGGATGCGGCCGCAGTCGCACCGCATCGGCCTCCGCACGGCGCTTGTAGGCGATGAAGCTCTCCAGCAGCTCTTCGGTGAACACGTCGCCTTTGAGCAGGAACGCGTGATCGGCCTCCAGGCAGCCGAGCGCCTCTTCGAGCGAAGCGGGCATCGAGGGCACCTGCTTCAACTCCTCGGGCGACAGATCGTAGATGTCCTTATCCAGCGGTTCGCCCGGATCCAGCTTATTGGCGATACCGTCCAGGCCGGCCATCAGCATCGCGGCGAAGGCCAGGTAGGGGTTCGACGACGGATCCGGCGGGCGGAACTCGACGCGCTTCGCCTTGGGGCTGGCCGAGTACATCGGGATGCGCACGGCGGCCGAGCGGTTGCGGCGCGAGTAAGCCAGGTTCACCGGCGCTTCGTAGCCGGGCACCAGCCGCTTGTAGCTGTTGGTGGTGGGCGCGATGATCGCCGAGAGAGCGCGCGCGTGCTTCAGCAGGCCGCCGATGTACCACAACGCCATCTGGCTGAGGCCCGCGTAGTTGTCGCCGGCGAACAGCGGCGAGCCGCTCTTCCACAAGCTCTGATGGCAGTGCATCCCGCTGCCGTTGTCGCCAAAGAGCGGCTTGGGCATGAAGGTCACGGTCTTGCCATACTGGTACGCCACGTTCCGGATGACGTACTTGTAGATCATCATGTTGTCGGCCGACTTCACCAGCGTGTCGAAGCGCTGATCGATTTCGCACTGTCCGGCGGTGGCCACTTCGTGGTGATGGCACTCGATGTCGAGGCCGCACTTCTGCATCGTGGTCACCATCTCGGCGCGCAGGTCCTGATAGTGATCCGTGGGCGGCAGCGGGAAGTAGCCTTCCTTGTAGCGCGGCCGGTAGCCCAGGTTGTTCTCCGCGCGGCCCGAGTTCCAGCGGCCCTCTTCGGCGTCGATGAAGTAGAAGCCGGAGTGCGCGTTCTGATCGAAGCGGATGTTGTCGAAGATGAAGAACTCGGCTTCGGCGCCGAAGTAGGCGGTGTCGGCGAGGCCGGTGTTGGCCAGATACATCTCCGCCTTCTGCGCGATCCACCGCGGGTCGCGTTCGTAGTGCTGGCGGGTGATCGGATCGATGACCGTGCAGGTCATGGTCAGCGTCGTGGTTTCGTAGAACGGGTCGATGAAAGCGGTTTTCGGATCGGGGATCAGGAGCATGTCGCTCTCGTTGATCGCCGCCCAACCCCGGATGCTCGATCCGTCGATGCCGAAGCCCTCTTCGAAGGAGTCCTCGCTGAGCTGACCGATCGGGTAGGAAATGTGTTGCGACAGGCCGGGGAGGTCCGTGAAACGGAGATCCACCTGGCGCGCGTCGTGCTTTTTAGCAAACTCTAAGACTTCTTTCGGAGTCATAACCCTCCTTGGGGGCAAACGGGTAGAATGGCTGCAAGATACGGCCTGGATTGGCGGTAAGGGGTAGGATATCCAAGCCGTGTTCCGGGCGTCAATCGAAAGAACTGATGGCCGTCATTGTGGAAATTTTGAGCCGCGCTAAATGATGCAGCAAATGAACCTGGGCCTTCGCGAAGGGCCGCGCGTCTACACCGTGGGCGAACTGGATGCGAAGATTCGGGCGGCGCTCGACGAAGAGTTCACCGATCTCTGGGTGGCGGGCGAGGTCTCCGGTACGAAGGAGTACGGAAGCGGGCACTGCTACTTCACGCTGAAAGACCGCGATTCGCAGTTGAAGTGCGTCTGTTTCCGCGGCACGCTGCGCTACCTGCGCTTCAAGCCGCGCGACGGTGTGATGGTGCATGCCCGCGGCCGGCTGGACCTGTTCCCGGGCCGCGTGGACGTGCAGATGATCGTGGACGCCCTGGAGCCGCAGGGGCACGGAGCGCTGCAACTGGCCTTTGAGCAACTGAAGCGCAAACTGGCGGCGGAGGGTCTGTTCGAGGCGGCGCGGAAGCGCCCGCTGCCGAAGCTTCCGCGGCGCATCGGCATCGTCACGTCGCCTTCGGGCGCGGTGATCCGGGACATGGTGAACATCCTCTCGCGGCGCTTCCCGGGCATTCATGTACGTCTCTATCCGGCGCAGGTGCAGGGCGAAGGCGCGGCGGAACAGGTGTGCCGGGGCATCGAGTACTTCTCGCGGTCGGGATGGGCGGATGTGGTGATCGCGGGGCGCGGCGGCGGGTCGCTCGAGGACTTGTGGACCTTCAATGAAGAGGCGGTGGCGCGAGCGATCGCGGCGTCGGCGGCGCCGGTGATCTCCGCGGTGGGTCATGAGACGGACTTCACCATCGCGGATTTCGTGGCCGATTTGCGCGCCCCCACGCCCTCGGCCGCGGCGGAGTTGGTGATCTGCACGCGTCAGGAATTGCTGGATCAGATCGACGCCGGCGGAGAACGGCTGCGCCGGGCCATGCGCCTGCGCCTAGCCGAAGCGGCGCGCCGCCTGCATCAACTGGGGATCGATCGCCCTTCGGCCAACCTGCATCGGCGCCTGGGACGGCTGCTCCAGCGCCTCGACGAAAGCGAATGGCGCATGCGCGCGGCGGCGCGATCGCGCGTTGAGACCGGCGCGCGGCGCCTCCGGCATTCGCGCGACGCGCTGGCGCGGCTGGATCTGCGGGTGCGCCTGGCCGCCGCCAGGCGGCGGATGGAGATCCTCTCCGGCCGGCTGGAGCGGCGGGTGCGCGATCTGCTGGCGGAGAAGTCCGCCGGGCGCCTCGCGCTGGCTGCCGCGAGGCTCGGCCAGCTCAGCCCCGTGCGCGTGCTGGAGCGCGGGTACGCCATCGTCGAAGACAAGAATGCGCGCGTCGTTCGCAGTTCAAGCGACGTGCCCGTGGGCGCCGCGCTGGCCATCCGTCTCGCGGAGGGCCGCCTGGCCGCCAAGGTCACGAAGAAGAGTTAGGCGCGTTCCTGGTAGGTGCCTTCCGAGGTGCTGACGCGGATCTTCTCGCCCACGTTGATGAAGGCAGGCACTTGCACCACCAGGCCGGTTTCCATCGTCGCCGGCTTGCCCACGTTCGAAACGGTTGCGCCCTTCAGTCCCGGCTCGGTCTCCACGACGGTCATGTCCACAGCCGGCGGAAGTTCCACGCTGATCGGCTTGCCTTCGTAGAACTCGACGGTGACTTTGAGCTGCGGAATCAGGAAGCTGATCGCGTCGCCCAGGGTCTCTTTCGTGAAGTGCATCTGTTCGTACGACTCGGTATTCATGAAGTAGAAGTACTCTCCGTCGTCGTACAGATACTCCATCTCGTGCTCTTCGAGATTGGCCTTCTCCACGCGGTCTTCCGATGAGAACCGGTGCTCGATCATCGCGCCGGAACGGA
Source organism: Bryobacteraceae bacterium (assembly GCA_031969915.1). GTDB lineage: Bacteria > Acidobacteriota > Terriglobia > Bryobacterales > Bryobacteraceae > DALYJJ01. Next base: position 30,646 of record DALYJJ010000017.1, read on the forward strand.
GGTTCCGCATCTTCGCCTGCACGAACCCGCGCAGGTTGCCGGGAGTACGGTGCTCGGTCTTGAAGATGGAGAACAACTCGTTGTTGAACTTGATCACCATTCCGGGACGCAGTTGCGTTGCTGAAATCACTGGGAGAAAACCTCGACTGTCGTTTGGACCTTGATGTGGGTAACCCCTTGATTTTAGCAGACCGGCGGAACACGGGCTCAACCGCGGGTGGCGGTGCCGATATAATCAAGCCCGATGCCCTTGGAAGGGTCCGGCGGGCCCCCGCGCCCCACCGCCGGCTGGGATTGGTTGCCCGACTCGGTGTGCGCCACCGCGCAGGACGGCCGAATACTGGCCGTCAATCGGCAGTTTTGCGCGTTGTTCGGCGGCACGCCGGACGAGTGGACCGGGAGCGTGTGGGACGACGAGCCCACGCCGGGGCACCTCGTCGAGTGCCTGGTCCGCGGCATCTGGGTGGAGCGATCCTCGTGCCGGGCCGACATGCAGGGTACGGCCGCGGTGGTGAGCGTGTATCGGGAGATTACCGCGCGCAAGGAAGCCGAGCAGGCGCGCGAGTTGCTCGAAACGGCGAACGCGTGGGCGCGTGAAGTGGCCGCGCAGGCGGAACTGGCGAGCACCGCGAAGTCCGAGTTCCTGGCGAACGTGAGCCATGAGATTCGTACGCCGCTGAACGTGGTCCTGGGCATGACCGAACTCGCCCTGGACGCCGGGTTGACGGGCGAGCCGCGCGAGTACATCGAAACGGCTCACCAGTCGGCGGGGGCGCTGCTCACCTTGCTGAGCGACATCCTCGATTTCTCCAAGGCGCAGGCGGGCAAGCTGGAACTGGACGCGGTGGACTTCGACCCGCGGGATTGCGTGCGGGGGAGCGTCAAGGCGCACGCGCTGCGAGCGGCTGCGAAGCAGTTGGAGTTCGAGGTTCGGATCTCCGCGGATGTGCCGGCCGCTCTCCACGGCGACCAGGGGCGGCTGCGGCAACTGTTGCTGAACCTGGTGGACAACGCGGTGAAGTTTACCGATCGGGGACGCATTGAAGTGGCGGTGGAGGTGGTCCGGGCGGACGCCGCCGGCGTGGTGCTGCGTCTGTTGGTGGCCGACACCGGCATCGGCGTGGCGCCGGACAAACAGGAACTGATCTTTGAGCCCTTCACGCAGGCCGACGGCACGACCACAAGGAAATACGGCGGCACGGGACTTGGGCTCTCGATCGCGGCTTCGCTTGCCGAAAAGATGAGTGGGAGGCTTTTCGTAGCGAGTAGCGAGGGCGCGGGCAGCACGTTTGGCACAGTGCTTTGTTTTACCGCGGCTTCGGCCCCTGAGGCCGCGCGGACGGCCGGCGGCGTTGCCGTCGAGCCGCAGGCCGGTGGCGCGTTGCGAGTTCTGTTGGTGGAGGACAGCCCTGTGAACCAGGTGCTGACCAGAAGGTTGCTGGAGCGTGAGGGGCATCGGGTCGAAGTAGCCAGAAATGGCGTAGAGGCGCTCGAAAAAGTAGATCGGACGCACTTCGATCTGATTCTTATGGACGTGCAGATGCCGCTGATGGACGGGGTCGAAGCGACGGCTGAGATCCGCGCGCGCGAGCGGCAAAAAGGGCGGCAGACGCCGATCCTCGCCATGACCGCGAACTCGCTGCCGGAAGACAAAGAGATGTGTATGCAAGCGGGCATGGACGGTTACCTTACCAAGCCGATCGAGAGCCAGGAGCTGCTGCGCGTGATGCAGCAGGTGGTCGGGCGGACCACCACCCCGGGCCCGGCTTCGGAAACGGTTCGATTGATCGACCGCGACGTCGCCCTGGAGCGGGTGGACGGAGATGAGGAGCTGCTGCAGGAAGTGGCGCGGCTGTTTCTGCAGGAGTATCCGCAACTGGTGGACCGGGTGCGCGCGGCGATCTCGGGCGGCAACGCTTCCGAGCTCGAGCACGCGGCGCACAGCCTGAAGGGCTCGGTGAGCAACTTCGGAGCGGCGCGCGTCGTCGCGGCCGCATTCGCGCTGGAGCGCCTGGGGCGGTCCGGCGCCACCGAGGGCGGAGAGCAGTTGCTTCAGGTGCTCGAAGAGTCCCTGCACCCGCTGCACCTCGAACTGATGCAGTTGGGCGGCATCGCGCCGGTCTTCGGACAGCCCGCCGAATAGACTCGCGCCGGAGCGAGCGCGCGGGCGTCTGCTATAGTAGTGGTCTTCTATGACTCCTTCCGCCGAAGCGGAAATCGTGTGCGCGCACAGCCCCGATTCCGATGACGCCTACATGTTTTACGCCCTGGCCACCCGGAAGATCCGGTCGCGCTTGGTTGCCTTCCGGCATGTGCTGGAGGACATCGAGTCCTTAAACCGCAAGGCGCGGGAAGGCGTGTTTGAGCTCTCAGCGATCTCCTACCATGCCTACCCGTATGTGGCCGATAAGTACGTCCTGATGGCGTCCGGATCGAGCGTGGGCGATGGCTACGGTCCGATGGTGGTGGCTCTGCACCCGTACACGCCGGAAGACTTGAAGGGCCGCAAGATCGCGGTGCCGGGTGAGTTGACCACGGCTTACCTGGTGATGAAGATCATGGAGCCGGACTTCGAGCCCGTGGTGGTGCCCTTCGACAAGATCCTGGACGCGGTGCTGGAGCGGAGCGTAGACGCGGGCCTGGTGATTCACGAAGCGCAGTTGACCTATGCGCGTGGCGGCTTTCACCAGGTGGTGGAGTTGGGCCGCTGGTGGAAGAAGACGTTCAACTTGCCGCTGCCGCTGGGCGCGAATGCGCTGCGCCGGAACCTGCCGGCGGACGTGCAGGCCGAGTGCTGCCGCCTGATGCGCGAGAGCATCGAGTACGCGCTGAGCCACACCGAAGAGGCGCTGAACTACGCGATGCAGTTCGCCCGCGACATGGAAGCGCCGCTCGCGGAAAAGTTCGTGGGCATGTACGTCAACCACTACACCGTGGACTGTGGGGAACTGGTGCCCAAAGCCGCGCAGAAGCTGCTGGATCTGGGCCATGAAGTAGGTCTCATCCCCAGGCGCATCGACGTGGAGTTCGTCCGCTAACCCGTACAATAGAAGCATGTCACCGATGCGACTGCTGGCCGCCACGCTTGCCGTCTGTCTCGCCGTCCCGGCCCAGGACGCGGCGAAGGATCGTGCCCGCGCCGCGCGCGAGTTGGGGCGGCAGGGTTCGGAGTCGATTCCCAGGCTGCAACCCTACCTGGCCGACAACGACCTGGAAGTGCGCCTGGAGGCGGTGAAGGCGCTGGTGGAAATCGGAACCCAGCACAGCCTGGAACCGCTGCTGGCGGCAACGCGCGACATCGATCCCGAGATCCAGATTCGCGCCACGGACGGGCTCGTGAACTTCTACCTGCCGGGCTATGTGAAGACGGGCCTGACCGCCCGGCTGAAGCGCGCCGGATCGAAGATCACCACCTCGTTCGGCGCTTCGAATGAGATCGACCCGATCCCGCCCTACGTCACGGTTCGGCCCGAGGTGATCGCCACGCTCGGCAAACTGGCCCGCGGCGGGTCGACGCTGGAGGCGCGCGCAAACGCGGCCCGCGCGGTGGGACTGCTGCGGGGGCAGGCGGCGATTCCGGATCTGCTCGAGGCGCTACGGACCAAGGACGACCAGGTGTTGTACGAATCGCTCATCGCCCTGCAGAAGATCCGCGACGCATCGGCCGCGCCGAAGATCGCGTTTCTGTTGCGTGACCTGAACGAGAAGGTGCAAGTGGCGGCCATCGAAACCACCGGGCTGCTGCAGAACAAGGAAGCGCTGCCCGCTCTTCGCGATGCGTTCCAGCGCGCGCGTTCGAAGCGAGTGCAACGAGCCGCGCTCGGCGCCATCGCGATGATCCCGGACGAGGAGAATCGGGCTCTCTACCGGCAGTTCTGGAACGACAAGGACGCGTCGATCCGCGCCGCCGCCGCGGAGGGTATCGCCCGGCTCGGTTCCCGGCAGGACGCGGCGGAGATGGAGAAGGCGTTCAACGAGGAGAAGAGCGCCGCCCCGCGGCTGGCCCGCGCTTTCGCGGCGGCCGGCACGGGCAAGACGGAGATCTCAGAGTTCAGCGCCCTGCAGTACCTGATCAACTCCTTGAACTCGCGCGCCTGGCGGGGTGTGGCCCTGCCGTACCTGGTGGAGTTGGCGCGGGTTCCGGAAGTTCGGACTTCCTTGCACACCGCGCTGACGAAGGGCACGCGGGACGAGAAGATGGGGTTGCTGGACGTGCTGGCACGGAGCGGCGGCGAGGATTCGCTGCGCCACGTGGACGAGATGACCAAGGATCCCGACCCCGAGGTGGCCCAATCCGCGATTCGAGCGGCGCGCACCATCCGGGCGCGGAAGTAGGCGCAAACGCAAGACAGGCGCCGGAACGGTTCGCTCCGGCGCCTGTTGCGAAAATCGAGGGTGACTTACTTCGCCTTCTTCTGCTTCTGCTGACCGACGCGGATCTTGAACTGCTTCTGCTGGGCTTCAGCGTGGCCTTTCCAATCGAACCGCTTGGCCGCATCCGACAGGTAGGCGTCCACATTCGCGTCCTTGGGAAGCACGGCCATGATGGTCGCGCTCTGCCCGTCGGGACCCGCAATGCGAAAACGCTTCACGTTCGGGATGGACATAACTCTATGATGATACCATGCCGGCTGTCGCACTCACCTTTAGCGCCGGGAAGAAAGCGCCGCCGTACCGAGAAGCGCTGCGGCGCGTGGGCCTGGAGCCCTTCGATATCACGCCGTCCGCGCCGCGCGCCATGGACGGGCTGGACGGATTGGTGCTGAGCGGCGGTTCGGACTTCGGCGACGACGACGCGCGGGACGAACTCGAAGCAGCCTGCCTGCAACAAGCGCTTGCCGCAAGGATTCCGGTGCTGGGCATCTGCCGCGGTCTGCAGATGATGAACATTGTGCTCGGCGGCAAGCTGCGAAAGCACGTGGACAACCACCGGTTCCCGGGCGTCGATCGCGTGCACACCATCGACATCGTCCCCGGCTCGCGGCTCGCGTCGATCTTCCAGGGCGCCAAGTGGGCCGTCAATTCGCGGCATCACCAGGCGCTCGAGCCGCTTGCCGTCGCGAAGGGATTCCGCGTCACGGCCTCGGCGCCCGACAAGGTGATCGAAGCGGCGGAACTCGAAGGCGAGGCGTTCGTGGTCGGCGTCCAATGGCATCCGGAAGACCGCATCGACACCGGCGACCTACCGCTGTTCGAGGCCTTCGCGGAGGCGGTCAGGAAAGCTGTTTCAACTCCGCGATCACACCGTCCGTGAAGTGGCTGGTGGAACACTCGCCACCGACATCGCGCGTGAAATGACGGCCGCCGGCGTAGACGTTCCGGATGGCCGCGTGGAGCCGGCGCGCGGCCTCCGTCTCGCCCAGGTAGATGAGCATCATGGCGGCGGAGGACATCAGCGCCGTCGGGTTCGCCCAACCCTTGCCCGCGATATCCGGCGCGCTGCCGTGAACCGCCTCAAAGACCGCGTGGTCCTCGCCCATGTTCGCCCCGGGCGCGATGCCCAGGCCGCCCACCAGCCCCGCCGCGAGGTCGGAAACGATATCGCCGTACAGGTTCGGCAGTAACAGCACATCGAAGGTCTCGGGCCGCATCACCAGTTGCATGGACGCGTTGTCGACGATCAGTTCCTGGTACTCGATCTCCGGAAACTCCCCGGCCGTTTCCCGGCAGCAGCGGAGAAACAGGCCGTCGCTGAGCTTCATGATGTTCGCCTTGTGCACCGCGGTCACTTTCTTCCGGCCGTTCTTCCGCGCGTACTCGAAGGCGTACCGGGCGATGCGCATGGACGCCGTCCGGGTGATGATCTTCAGGCTCTCGACGACGTCCTTCACCACTTCGTGCTCCAGGCCCGAATAGAGATCCTCGGTGTTCTCGCGGAAGATCACCATGTCGATCTTCACGTCCTGAAAGCGCGTCTTCAAGCCTGGCAGCGTGCGGATCGGCCGCACGTTGGCGAACAGATCGAGTTGCTTGCGCAGCGCCACGTTGACGCTTTGGAAGCCGCCCGCGATGGGCGTGGTCACCGGTCCCTTCAACCCTACGCGCGTTCGCTCCAGCGATTCGAGCACGTTGGGCGGCAGGGTCTTTCCGGAGGCGAGGATGATGTCCGAGGTCAGTTCCACGCGTTCCCACTCGATCGAGACGCCGGTCTCCTCGAGCACCCGCAGCGTGGCGTCGGCCACCTCGGGGCCGATGCCGTCACCGGGGATCAGAGTTACTTTGTAGGCCACGACTCGATTCTGGCACACGTGTCAAAATGGCTTCTCATGCCCAAGATCGAGCGAGCCCTGCTAAGCGTCACGGACAAGTCTGGTCTGGTGGATTTCGCGCGCGGACTGAGCGCCCTGGGCGTGGAGTTAGTCTCCACGGGAGGCACTGCGCGCCTGTTGCGCGAGGCTGGGCTGGCGGTGAAGGACGTTGCGGAGGTGACCGGATTTCCGGAGATGCTCGACGGCCGCGTGAAGACCATCCATCCGCGGGTGGCGGGCGGCGTTCTGGCGGTGCGATCGAAGCCCGAGCATATGACCGCGCTCGCCGCGCACGGGATTCCCACGATCGACATGGTGGTGGTGAACCTCTACGCCTTCGAGAAATACGCGGAGAGAGAAGGCGTCGAGTTCGAGGAGCTGATCGAGAACATCGACATCGGCGGGCCGACGATGATTCGCGCGGCGGCGAAGAACTGGCAGGACGTCGCGGTGGTGACGAGCGCGGCGGACTACGGGGCGCTGCTCGAAGAACTGGGCGCCGGCGGCACGCTGTCACGCGCCACGTGCTGGCGGCTGGCCGTGGCTGCCTTCACGCTCACCGCCTCCTACGATCGCGCGATCAGCGCGCGGTTGGCGCGCATCGCGGTGGACGACGCCGGCGTGCACGACGAGAAGCCGGCCCTGCCCGCGGTGCTCGATATCCGCGCGCCGCGGGCGATGCCCCTGCGGTACGGCGAGAACCCCCACCAGGCGGCCGCGCTCTACGCCGCGTCGACTTCGGGCATCGCGGGCGCCACGCAGATCCAGGGCAAGGAACTCTCCTACAACAACCTGGTGGACCTGGACGCCGCCTGGCAGTTGATCTCCGAGTTCGACCGCCCGGCGTCGGCGATCATCAAGCACACCAACCCCTGCGGCTGCGCCGAGCAGCAGTCGCTCGCGGAGAGCTATCGCAAGGCCTTCGAAGCCGACCCGGTCTCCGCGTTCGGCGGCGTGCTGGCCTTCAACCGGCCGCTCGACGGCGAGACGGCGGCCGAAGTCGCGAAGACGTTCATCGAGGCCATCGCCGCGCCCGATTACACGCCGGAGGCGCTCACCGTCCTGTCGGCCAAGAAGAACCTTCGCCTGGTACGGGCCGGCGGCGGACTGGACCCGCTGGTGGTGAAGAGCATCACCGGCGGCTACCTGGTGCAGACCGCGGATGCGAAAACGTTGGACCGGGCGGCCGCCCGAGTGGTGAGTGCGCGGCCGCCGTCGGACGAAGAATGGCGCGCCCTGGAGTTCGGCTGGAAGGTGGCCAAGCACGTGAAGTCGAACGCCATCGTGTATGCGCGCGAAGGGCAGGCCATCAGCGCCGGCGCAGGTCAGATGAGCCGGGTGGACAGCGTGAAAGTCGGCGCGATGAAAGCGGTGCTGCCGCTGGCCGGCGCGGTGCTCGCCTCGGATGCGTTCTTCCCCTTCCCCGACGGCCTGGAAGAAGCGGCGCGCCATGGGATCACCGCGGCCATTCAGCCCGGAGGCTCGGTGAAGGACCAGGACGTGATTGCGGCGGCCGACCGGCTGGGCCTGGCCATGGTCTTCACCGGCATCCGCCACTTCCGGCATTAGGCGGCCGCGGTCCGCGCGTCGAGCGAGCGGGGACTCTAGGCCGTGTAGCTGTTCGAAATCGCCTTGCGCGCCAGCAGCGCGGCCGACGGGCGGAGTTCGAAGCCGAGCCCGTCCAGTTGGATCGCCACCTCGTTCACCGCCTCCTCAATCCCCGCGCGCACGGCCTCGGAAATCGCGCCGGCGTACGTTGACGAGCGGGGGACGATTCCGACCAGCACCAGGTACGCCGGCATCTCGTCGAGCAGTTCCAGCGTAATCAGCGCTTCCTTTACCGCGGGATCGTGCGGGCTCACCCGCGGCTGCGCAGGCATCTTGCGAAGCGCTTCCTTGCCGTACAGCCGGACGGTACCCGGCGGAGCGTCGGCGTGGACGGCGTCGATCAGGTGATGACCGAACTGGGGCTGCGGGTGATCGGCA
>DALYJJ010000017.1:38889-65090 GCA_031969915.1 Bryobacteraceae bacterium
CAGGATGATCGCGTCGAAGCCCGCCATGTAGGTCGTCAGATCGATGCCCGGCGTCCCCAGGTCCGCCACCGTCACGTCATCGCCGTAATCGTACAAGGATTCGAACAGGCGCACCGCCTCCACACCGGCCGCGTCGTCGCCCATCAACGTGCTGCCCAGCCCGAAGACTGCCGCCTTCACGAGGTCGCGCCCGCCCCCATCCCGGCCGCCGTTTCACGGTCCATGTAGAGGACGAACGCCTCGTCGGCGGTCTCGATGTGTCCCACCAGCCAGTCGCGCAGTTTGGGCAGCACCTCGCCCGCCGGGCCGCCGTCGTGCAATGCGGCCTCCAGACGGCGCACTTCGCGAATCAACCGGTCGTGCTCCAGAACGTGGGCCTCATAGCCCGGGTACCCCTGCCGCCGCATCAGGGACTGTTCGGAGACGAAGTGCATCTCGGTGAAATCGATGAGCTGATTCAGCAGATTCCGAAGCCCGGAATTGCTTTCGCCCTGGCTCACCGCCGAGCCAAGGTCGTCCAACAGCTTGATCTGCGTTTCGTGTTCGGCCGACATGGCCGCGAGTGAAGCGTTCGGCATTACAGCACCTGTATGCGGGACGTCTCGCGTCCCTCCGGGTCTAGGGTATGCACGGCGCATGCCAAACAGGGATCGAAGGAATGCACCGTTCTGAGCACTTCCAGAGGCTTTTCGGAGTCCGCCACGGGATTGCCCACGAGAGAGGCCTCGTACGGTCCTTTGCTGCTTTTCTCGTCCCGGGGGCTGGCGTTCCAGGTCGTCGGCACGACGGCCTGATAGTTCGAGATCTTCCCGTCCTTCACCACCACCCAATGCGACAAGGCTCCGCGCGGGGCCTCATGAAAGCCCACGCCGTGGATCTCGTCCTTGGGGAATGTGGGACGGTTAAAGATATCCGAATCTCCGGAAGCAATATTATCGACCAAAAGCTGCCAATGTTTTACAGCTAATTCTGAAAGAATCCCCGCTCGTACCGCCCGCGCGGCAATCCGCCCCAGCGTCGAGTGCAAAGCGGCCGGCGGGAGCTTTGCCTTCTCTACCCATTTCCGCGTAAGGGTATGCCCGGTGGCATATCCCACCAGCACCTGGGCGAGGGGGCCCACCTGCATGGCTTTGCCCTGAAAACGGGGTGCTTTCACCCAGGAGTACTTCCCCTCTGGGTTGAAATCCGAAAACGCCGGATCGGTTTCGCCTTTCCACGGATGAAGCGTGCCGGAGCCCTTGTACCAGGCGTGGGCCACGTTCTCGGTCACGCCTTCGCGCAGCGTCGCGTCGTCGTAGCTCCGGATGGGCCTTGCATTCTCGATGCCCCCGTCCAAAATGATGCCCCCGGGCAGATCGAACGCCGTACCCTTGGGGTCCGTCGGCAGATCGGGAACCGCGAGGTAGTTGTTCACCCCCTTCCCGTACTGGAACCAGTCCGGGTACAGGGAGGCGATCGCGCAGGCGTCGGGGAAGTACACCTGCTGGGTGAACGCAATCACGTCGTCGAAGAGGCTCTTCACCGCGTAGAGCTTCTCCATGTTCAAGGTGGCCTGGTTGTCCAGGTTGATGGCGTTCGCCACCCCTCCCACCGCCAGATTCTGGATGTTCGGCGTCTTGCTACCCAGGATGGCCACGATCTGGTTCGCCTTCCGCTGGTACTCGATCGCCTGGAGGTAGTGCGACACGGCGACCAGGTTCACCTCCGGCGAGAGGCGCATCGCCGGATGGCCCCAGTAGCCGTGGGCGAACATGCCAAGCTGGCCCTTTTCGACAAAAGCCCGTAGCCGGTCCTGCACGGCCTTCAAGTCGGCGCGGCCGTTCTTCGGCCACTCGGAAAGCGATTCGGCGACGGAAGCCGCCTTGGTGGGGTCGGCCTTGAGAGCCGAGACCACGTCCACCCAGTCGAGCGCGCAGAGGTGGTAGAAGTGCACGATGTGGTCGTGCAAGGCGTGCGCGATCAGGATCAGATTGCGGATGTAGACGGCGTTCGGCGGGATCTCCAGCCGCAGGGCGTCCTCGACGGCGCGGACGCTGGCCATGGCGTGCACCGTGGTGCACACGCCGCAGAAGCGCTGCGTGAAGACCCAGGCCTCGCGCGGGTCGCGCCCCAGGAGGATCTTCTCGATCCCCCGCCACATGGTGCCCGACGCCCAGGCGTTCTGCACCGCGCCCTGATCCACTTCGACGTCAATCCGCAGGTGCCCCTCAATGCGCGTCACCGGATCGATCACAATTCGCTTGCTCAAACGGCACCCCCCGCCATCGACCGCCAATGCAAGATCGGGGCCGGCAGAATCGCCAGCTTCTTCACCGCCACCTGGTAGCCCAACACCGCCAGCGCCGCGTACCCGGCACTCATCAGGATCTCGGCCAGGGACGGGAAGTAGTGATAGTGCTCGCCGGGCATGAACGCGATCGTCGTGGGCACGAAGCGATACAACATTCCGCCCAGAGTCAGCAGCACCAGCAGCCGGAACAGCCACACCGGATTCTCGCGCCATTCGCGTTTCTGCAGCGCCAGCGCGGGCACGGCGATGAGCACGAACTCATCCAGGAACCACAACGTGAAGCGATCTGGCGTGAACGCGTGCGCTAGTTCCCCGCGCCACGCCAGATCGCCCAGCCGGACCCACAGCCACCCCAGCGCAAGAGAGGAGGTAACGCGCGCGAGCGACGAGAGGATCGGCATGTCCATGGCCCGGTTCCACACCAGGCAGGAAATCATCAACACCAACAGCACGCAGGAGAGGCCCAGGATCCAGGCCATCACCAGGTAGAACAGCGGCAGCAGCGGCGTCTGCCACACCGGATGGAGCCTCGGCCCGGCCAGCATCATCAGCGCGCCCAGGCCGGCCTGGTGCATGGAAGGGAGCACGAACGCCAGCGCGATGGCGAACGGATAGATGCGCTTCAGCACGTCGTAGGCGGCGTTCGCCGTCTTCTTCACCCACTCCGGATAGCGGTTGTAATGCAGGTGATCGAGCACCGCGGGCGCGTTCTCCGGGCTCAGGCCGAGGATCAGGTACGCGGTCATGCACAACGCCACTTCGAGCAGCAGCGAATGCGGATTCCAGACCCACGGCGCGCCGATGAACACGATGTTCCATGGGCGGCCGATATCCACGGTCAGCGCCACCATCCCGGTACCGTAGCCCAGCAGACTGGTGAGGACCGCGGTGCGCATGATCACGTGATAGTGCTTGTGGTTGAGCAGCCAGGCCAGCACGCCCACCGCGTAGCCGCCCGAGCCGAGTGCGGTGAGCGTGGTCACGTTGAAGTTCTTGAACAGGCCCCACGAATAGCCGTCGTTCAAGCCCGTCGCCGGTCCCAGCCCGCTGAACTCGCGCCACAGCGAGAGCACGAAGCCGACCGCCGCGAGCGCGCCCAGCAGGTAGAAAGCGGGCGTCGTCACGCGGGCGTCCACGGCCACCCCGCGCTGCCACTTGACGGGCGCCGTTACGCCGGTCCTCATAGCTGCCCCCGCATGCCGGTCTCTTCTTCTTCCTTGCGGATCTCTTCCTCATGGTGCGTCCAGCGCTTCTTCATCACCGCCGCGATGGCCCCATAGGCGATCACCGGCGTGAGGAAGCCCTGGTAGATGGTCTCCTGCACCTTGGCCACTTTCTGGGGCAGCGATTCCTTGGTGAGCGCGGGCAGCCCGATGGCCTGGAACGGAACGTGCGAAATGTACAGGGTCTGCGTCCCGCCGCCTTCGGTCTCGCCGTAGATCCGGTTCTCGAAGTACTTGCCGGGGTGTTCGGCGATCCGCTTGCGCGCGGTCGCCAGCAGCTCCTCGCGCTTGCCGTGCAGCACCGCCGCCCTTGGGCACACCGTGACGCAAGCCGGTTTCTTGCCCTCGTCGAGCCGCGTCCGGCACAGCTCGCATTTCACAATCTCCGGGTTCACCTGGTCCCATTCGAACTTCGGGATGTTGAACGGGCAGGCGATCTGGCAATAGCGGCAGCCGATGCACGTGTCGCCGTTCCAGCGGACGATGCCGCGGTCGCCCTTGAGCAGCGCCGACATCGGGCAGCCCGCCACGCAGGCCGGGTCCACGCACTGCATGCACTGCTGCTTCACGAAGGCGTATTGGCCGTCCGGACCCTGGTAGAGCTTGACGATGTTCTTGGTCTTTGCGCTGAGCGAAGGAGGCGCCAGGTGCAGCCCTTCGGCATCGCGCGGCGGCGTGAGCGAGTTCGCGTTGCTGCACGCCACCACGCAGGCGCGGCAGCCGATGCACAGGCTCACATCCACCAGCAAGCCTTCCGCGTCCGGCCGGGGCGCAACGGCCGCCGGCGACGCCGTGGCCCGCGAGGCGCACGCAGCCGCACCCGCGCCCGCGGCGAAAATCCGAAACAGTGAGCGGCGTTCCATGGCTGCCCCCTACTCCTTCTTTCTTTCCGGCTTTCTTTCCGGCGGCGGGTTCTCGCCCATCCGGCGTTCCCCGAACTTCTTGGACGCCATCAGCCCCGCGCCCACCAGTGCTCCCGCGAAAACACCCGCCACGCCGGTGGCCAGCGGATCGATGGAGCCCTGCTGCGCGGCGATCGGCGCATACGTGCCCGGCGGCGTCGGGTGGTCGATGGGCACCGTCTCGAACATCGGCACACGGAACGCGAGCTTCTGCTCGGTGCATCCGAAGCAGGGTGCGCCCAGTCCGATCGGCCAGGCGTCCACCACTTCGCAGAAATGGTTGGTCGAACAACTGGCGTGCGTCTGCGGGCCCTTGCACCCCAGCTTGTAGAGGCAGTATCCGAGCCGATGGCCTTCATCGCCGAACTGGCTGGCGAAGCGGCCCGCGTCAAAGTGCGGCCGCCGCGGGCAGTGCTCGTGGATCACCCGCCCGTACGCGAACATCGGCCGCCCTTGTCCGTCGAGCGCCGGCAACTTGCCCATCACCGCGAACTGAAGCACCGTGCCCAGCAGTATGTAAGGGTTCGCCGGACACCCCGGCAGGTTCACCACCGGCTTACCCTTCAGGATCTTCGAAACGCCCGTCGCGCCTGTGGGGTTCGGATCGGCCGACGGCACTCCGCCCCAACTCGCGCACGAACCGATCGCCACCACCAGCGCCGCCCTGCTGCCCACCTCCTCCAGCAGATCAACGCCCTTCTTTCCGGCGATCTTCAGGAAATTGCCGGCCAGCCCCTGCGGGATCGCTCCCTCCGCCACACAGATGTACTTGCCGTCGTTCTCCTTCATCGCCGCCTGCAGCGCCGCTTCCGCCTGGTGGCCGGAGGCCGCCATCAGCGTCTCGTGGTAATCCAGCGAAATCAGGTCGAAGATCAGGTCCGCCAAGTCGGGGTGCGAGGTCCGCAGCAAGGATTCGCTACACCCCGTGCAGTCCTGGAAGTGCAGCCAGATCACGGAGGGCTTCTTGCCCTTCGCCGCCGCTGAGGCGATGCGCCGGGCGGCCGCGCCGGTGACGCCGATGGACGCCGCGGCTTTGAAGATGACTTGGAGGAAGGCACGCCGGTCGACGTTGGGCGCGGCAAACAGCGGCGCGGAGGAACGAACCATGGTCCCCTCCCTATATAGGGTCGCCAGAACGGCAGGCGTGCCGCCGGTAACTGCACGGTGAATACCACACCTCAATATCCTTTATTGTTAGGTGTTTGTGATGTGTGCAGCACAACCGCACCGAGTGGGTGTTGTGATTCGCCCCACCCTCACTGTGCGCTTTCCCCCAGGGGGTTTGCTTCGGCCCCGCGCTTCGCGTAGTCTTGATCCTACTGGGATGCCCCAATTCGGCCAACGCCCCCTGGTCCGTGGCGCGCTTCTGGCGGCGATGCTACCTCTGCCCCTGGCCTTGAGCCTCTTCGACCGTAACCGCCCCGAGTTGCACAGCGACATCCTCGATCATTTCAAGTACGGCTCCATCGGCGCCGAGGAACGCGCTGGAATCCCGCTCGAAATTTGGGCCGTCCTGCCGGACCTGTTTCCCGATCACCTCCCCGACCGTCCCGGCCGGGGATACGAGCGGTTCGGCTTCCTCTTTGAACCGGGGAAGCCGCGGCCGATCGGCACGAGCCTCCGCGACCGGCAGGTTCCGCTGGTGGGACTGAACTGTGCCGTCTGCCATGCCGGGCGGCTGCGCGATGAGCCGGGCGCGCCGGCCCGCATCGTCCTGGGCATGCCCTCGCACCAGTTCGACCTCCAGGCCTACCAGCGCTTCGTCTTCGCTTGTGTCCGCGATCCGCGCTTCACGCCGGACACCGTGTGGAGCGCGATTCGCTCCCGCAACCCGCGCCTGAGTTGGCTCGACGGCCTGCTGTACCGGTGGTTCGTCATCCCCCAGACGCGCCAGGAAGGAGAGCGCCTGGCGCGCGACTTCAGTTGGTTCGACCGCGATCCGCCTCACGGACCGGGCCGGGTGAACACGTTCGAATCCTACAAAGTGATGTTCGGGCTCAGCCTGGCGGCGGACCGCGCGGTGGGCACGGCGGATCTGCCGTCGCTCTGGAACCAGAGGATCCGCGACGGCATGTGGCTGCACTGGGACGGCAACAACAACCTGGTCACGGAACGCAATAAGAGCGCAGCCATCGGCGCGGGCTGCTCGGAAGCCTCGCTCGACCTCGCCTCGATGAAGCGCGTCGAAGAGTGGATCTGGAATCTCCCGGCCCCACGCTTTCCGGCGGACCGCATCCGCCCAGACCGCGCTGCCGCCGGCGCGCCTATCTATCAGCGGGAATGCGCCGAGTGCCACGAACCGGGCGGCCCGCGCACCGGACAGGCCATCCCGCTCGCCGAAATCGGCACCGATCCGGAACGGGAGCATTCCTTCACGGCCGAGTTGGCTGCGAAGATGAATACGCTCGGTAGCGGCCGTCCCTGGAAGTTCACGCGCTTCCGAAAGTCCAACGGCTATGCCGCGATGCCCCTGGACGGCGTTTGGCTTCGCGCGCCGTACCTGCACAACGGCAGCGTCCCGACGCTGCGCCACTTACTCGAGCCACCGGACCGCCGCCCCGCCGTTTTCTGGCGCGGCTACGACGTGTACGACTACAACGATGTGGGTTTCCTCTCCGGCGGCGCCGAAGCCGCGAGGGCCGGTTTCCGTTACGATACGTCGGCGAAAGGCAACGGCCGGGGCGGTCATCTTTATGGGACGGCTCTGGCGCAGCGGGACAAGGACGACCTGCTCGAATACCTGAAGACCAAGTAAGCGCCCGGCGGCGCGCGAGAGCCGCTATCAGGCGACCGTCGCCGCCGCCCTCTGCTCCGCCGCCGCCCGCAGCGCCGAAAGGTATTCGTGGGCCAAGCGCGTCTGGCGGTGGACGTATTCGATCCCGGCGGGTTGGCCGTGTTCCATCGCCGGGTGGCAGAACTCCCAGTTGACGTAGCCCTGATAGCCGGAGGCCACCAGCGCATCGACGTATGCCGGGTAGGCCACCTGCCGGCCCCAGAACCGTTTGTCGAAATAGCCGCCGCCGATCAGTGCCGCGGTCCCGTCCGGATTCTGCCCGAGTTCTCCGTTCATGTGCGAGTGGACCTGAAGCGCGCCGCTGGCGGCGGCCATTTCGCGGGCGTGCTCCGGCGAGTCGGCCTCGGGCTCGATGTTGATGTCCATGCAGGCCTTGAAAGCCGGAGAGCCCACCTCTTCGATCAACGCGAGGACATCCTGGTAGCGATTGACGATGTCGGGGCCGTGGTTCTGCATCGCCAGGACCACGCCATAGTCTTCGGCCACCTTGCAAAGCTCTCGCATCGCGTCCAGGACGAAGGCTCGGCGGTCGCGCTTCCAGAAGCCGTACTGGTTGTAGCTGTAAGTGTCGTCGTAGGTGGCGAGGCCGTCATACAGGGTGATGCCGCGCCACGCGGCGAAGATCTTGCAGATGGGCGAGCCGAGATCCCGGGCCAGCCGAATGCACTCGCGGACATAACAGATCATCGCTTCGCGCTGCACGGGGACGGGGCTTGAGAGATCGCAGTTCGGAGAGACCGCGCAGAGCTCGATCCCCACTTCTCCGGCGAGGTCGCGCAAGCGGCGGCGGTCGTCCGGCGAGAGGTCCATGGGGGCCGCGTGGGGGCGCTCGGCGTCAAGCTCCAGGCCCTCCCACCCCTGTTGCCTGGCGAGCCGGACCAGGTTGAACACATCGATGGCTTCGCCGCGGTACCAGACGCCGCGGTAGGTGATGCTGTAGAGACCGATCTTCATTGGCGCCTCCTCGGACGGAGAGTGTCGGACGCAGGCATTATCTCGCGAATGGAGTGCGCACGCTGGCGCCGACGTGGCCGGCCCTTTGTACTGTTCTATCCAGTTTCGGATATTACGGTTTGAATTGCGCGTTCTTTCGTTGACGCCGCTCCGCAGCGGGAGTATAGTTCCGCAAGGGAGGTCAGTGGGTCTTCGATGAAGAACTCTAAGTTGTTAGTAATCGTAATGTTACTCGGCTTACTCCTGAGCGCGGTCCCGGCCCAGGCGCAAGTGCTCTACGGCTCCATTGTCGGCACGGTTCGCGACCCAAGCGGGTCGGTTGTGCCGGCGGCGACGATCGCGGTGGTGAACTCGGGCACGGGCGTGTCGCGTGAAGACGTCACCGACGACGCCGGCCGGTACTCGCTCCTCAACGTGGTCCCTGGCTCGTATTCGATCAAGATCACCGCCAAGGGCTTTCGCACCTCGCAGCGCGACGACGTGACGGTTTCCATCAACCACGTCACCCGCATCGACGTGAGCCTCGAGGTCGGCCAGATGGCCGAACAGGTCACCATCTCCGCCACCGCCGTGCAACTGCAGACCGAGAAATCGGACGTTCGCCACGAAATCACGGGCAAGACCGTGCAGAACCTGCCCTTGCCCGGGTATCGCAATTATCAGAGCCTGATCGCTCTGGTGCCCGGCGCCACGCCGCCCGCGTTTCAGAACGCGGTGGTCGACACGCCCGGCCGCGCGCTGCGCAGCTTCGTGAACGGCACGGCGACCAATAACAACAACACACTGGTGGACGGCGCCGTGAACATCAACATCTGGCTGCCCCACCATGTCGCCTATGTGCAGCCCGTGGAGAGCATCGAAACGGTGAACATCACCACCGGCAGCCTGGACGCCGAGCAAGGAATGGCGGGCGGCGCGGCGGTGACGCTGGCCACCAAGAGCGGCACAAACGATCTGCATGGGACGGGCTGGTGGTGGCACACCGATCAGCATCTGCAAAGCGACCCCGTCTACTTCCGCTCCAGCACGTACCGCAAGCCGCTCAACATACTCAATATCTTCGGCGGTAACATCGGCGGGCCGATCAAGAAAGATAAGCTGTTCTACTTCTTCAATTTCGAACGCACCACCGAGCGTACGGGGGTCTTTGGTAATTACTCCGTCGCCCCTGCGGATTTTCGCGCCGGCGACTTTAGTAAGTGGACGAACCTGGCGATCGTCTACGATCCCGCCAGCGCCCCCCAGAATTCCAATACCACGCGAACTCCGTTCCCGAATAACGTCGTGCCGCGCGAACGTTGGAACCCGATCTTCCCCAATCTCTACAGCAAGATGCCGATGCCGAACCAGGTGTCGGTGACCGATCCGAATAACCTGGGCGGTAACTACGGCGTCAGCGGCATGCTCCGGCTGAACCGCAATCAATACGACACCAAGATCAACTACAACGTCTCTCCGAGCGTCATGGTGTGGGGTAAGTATAGCCGCATGGACGCTCCGGTGGCCGGCGTCTATCCGTTCGGCGACCTCGGCGGTTCCGCCCTCGGTACGGCGGGCCAGGGAGACACCACCACGCAGCTCGTCACCGCCGGATTCAACAAGATGTTCTCCGGCACGTTCCTGATGGACGGCGTCTTCGGCTACACCCGGATGGACCAGTTCGTGGGTATCCCGAACGTCGACCGCAACGTGGGGCTGGATGAATGGAAGATCCCCGGAACCAACGGAGGCCGCCAGTACGCGAACGACACCCGCTATGGCGGAGCGCCCGCCATCACCGGCTTCGGCTTCAGTGACATCGGCTTCCTGGATACCTGGACCCCCGTGTGGCGCAAGGAGCGCGCCTACACCTACCAGACGAACTTCAGCAAAATCTTCGGCGCGCACGAGTTTCGCTGGGGCTATGAGATCCGGCGGCTGGAGCTGAACCACTGGCAGCCCGAAACCGCAAACCCGCGCGGCTCGGTCAACTTCAGTACCGGTCCGACGATTAACAACGCGCAGAACACCAACCTGCGCGGATCGGCGAACTCCTTCGCGAGCGCCTTGCTCGGGCTAGTCGGTTCCTACTCGAAATCGATCCAGTTCTTCGAGATGAAGACCCGCGAGTTACAAACCGCGTTCTACATACGCGACCGCTGGCAGGTCAGCCGTAAGTTCACCGTGAACCTCGGACTTCGGTACGAATACTACCCGTTGATCAACCGCGACGACCGCGGCATCGAGCGCTGGGACCCGTTCACGAACATCGTCTATTTCGGTGGACTGGGCGGCACGCCGCGCGACGCCGGGATCCGCGTGAGCAAGCGGCTTTTCTCGCCCCGCATCGGCATCGCCTACCGCCTGGGTGAGGCGACCGTGATCCGCAGCGGCTATGGGCTCAACTTCGACCCGCTGCCCTTCGGGCGCCCGCTGCGCGGCCTCTACCCGGCAACCCTGACCGGGTCGTGGGTGCCCGCCGTCACCACGTTCGGCTGGTACAACAACGTGAACGAAGGCATCCCGGATATCCCCACACCCGATGTCAGCAAGGGCCAGCTCACGCTGCCCACGAATCTCGACATGGGTCCCCGCAGCCCCTGGGGCGGGATGCTGAACCGCGGCTACATCCAAAGCTGGAACTTCACCATCGAGCGGAAACTGCCCTGGGAGATGGTCGGCAGCATGGCCTACGTGGCCACCCGCACCATCCACCAGATGATCGACATCAACATCAACACCGCGGGCCCCGGCCTTGGGATTTCGACGGCCAACCTGCCGCTGGCCAAGGCCTATGGCCGCACCATCGGGACCAACATGTGGGATGGCTGGGCCAACGGGAAGTACGATTCGCTGCAGTCGTCGCTCCAGAAGAACTTCACCAACGGCCTGTTCCTGCGCACCGCCTACACCTTCGGCAAGGCGCGGAACTTCGCGGATGAAGACGGCTGGGTGGGCCTGCGCCTTTGGAACTGGGGCCCGATGATCGACCGCAACTACGGCCCCGCCGGCTACGACCGCACACACTCTTTCACCACGGCCTGGAATTACGAACTGCCGGTCGGCAAGAGCAAGAAATTCGTGCTCGCGAACCGCGCGCTCGACCTCGTCGCCGGCGGCTGGAAGATAGCCGGCTCATTCGTAGCGTATACCGGCCTGCCGTTCTACGTCAGCGGCAGCGGCTCTTCGCTGCAGTGCATCGGCTGCACGCAAACTGCCGACCAAATCGGGCCCGTCAGGAAGCTCGGCGGCAAGGGACCGAACGATCCCTACTTCGATCCCTCGAGCTGGCGCGATCCGCTCTTCTACTTCAACGCGGCGAACCCGGTATACCGGCCGGGCACCTCCGGTTGGGGCACGCTGCGCGGTCCCGGCTATTGGCGCCTGAATCCCGCGATCTACAAGAGCGTGAACGTCAAGGAGCGGTACAACGTGGAGTTCCGTGCCGAGTCGAACAACATCACGAACTCGCCGATCTGGAACAACCCGAGCGGCTCTTCGGGCTCCATGCGGTTGAACGCGGACGGGACCTTGAACACTTCCATCCCCAACCCGCTCCAGAACTTCATGTGCATCACCGGCGCCTCGACAGGCCGCGATTTCCGCTTCGGCCTGCGCGTGGCGTTCTGACCGTAGCGATCGAACCGGCGGCCCCGGGGCGGCGGCGTCCCGGGCCGCCCCCATTCCCGCTCCACGCCCCCACAAGTTTCAACTGGGATTCGGCGAAAGTTGTGCCAACATAGATCCTGATGCCTCGCGCTGGTCTGAGCGACGCGATGATCGATGCGGTTTCAAAGAGACTGCGGCTTCTCGGGGAACCACAGCGGCTGCGAATTCTCCAGTCGCTCGACACTGGCGAACGAACCGTGACCGAGATTGTCGATGCCACCGGCGCCAGCCAACCGAACATCTCGAAACACCTGCACGTGCTGTCGGAAGCGGGAGTGGTCGCACGGCGGCGCGACGGCAACAATGTCTACTACTCGCTTGCCGACGAGACGGTGATCAGGGTGTGCGAAATGGTCTGGCGGAGCGCCGCTCCGAAGCGCCGGGCGCGGCGCTCATAGCCTTCACTGATTCTCGGTCTTGGGCTTGCGCGGGGCTTCCGGCGCGGCCGGCGGATCGGGTGCGAGAGCTTCGGAGGCACCGTCCGACTTCCGGACCACGACATTCCCGCGGTCCGTGTCCAGCCGCAGCTCCGGCCCGCTTCCCGACTTGCCGGTGAGCGTGCCGCCGCGGTCACGTTCCCCTTCGGACTGAATCGGCGCGCCGTACTCGTTATCGACGCTACCGCGGCGCGTGGACGCCACCAGGTCAAAGCGCGCTTTCTCAGGCAACGCCAGCTCCAGGTCGCCCGAGCGCGTCCGCACCGACATACGCCCCAGCGCGTTCTTGCCCGGCCGCAGGTGCACGTCCCCGCGGTCCACGGTGATTTCCATGGCTTCCGTGAAATCGTTCAGCTCGATGTCCTTCGACCGGTTTGCGTTGATGCGCACCGGCCCCACCAGGTTTGAGCCCGTGATGTCGCCGATGCCCATACGGAACTCGCCGGGCAGCCGCTCGATACGGAACTCGGTATAGGCGCCCTCGTACTTCACTGGCTTCGCCAGGCGCCGCAATTCCAGGTCGCCCGAGTAGCTGCCGCTGATCGTCACCTGGCCTTCAATATCCTCAAGCTGGATGTCCTGCCCGCGGGCGCGCAACTCAACGTTGCCCTTCACCTTGATCGCGCGGACCACATCGCTCTTCCGCAGGTCCAGCCGCACCCCGCCGCCGATGTTCTGCAGCCGGACGCCGGCGTTGTCGCTCGATATGTCCACCGCGCCTTCCAGGTCGGAGATATCGAAATCCCCGTACCGGGCGCGGGCTTCGATAGTAGCCCCCTTCGGAACCGTGATCTCGAGATCCGCGGAGATGCGCTGATCGCCCCCGCTGCGCTCCTGGTTGGTTCTGATCAGGACCACGTTGGCGCTCGGCGTGGTTACTTCGAGCGGCGTCTGGTCGTTCGCTTTGTCGGCAGCGGCGTTGTCGAAGGCGCGCACCGTCTTCCTGCCGGTGAGGCGCACGTCTTCCCCGCCCGCCCCCACAATGCGCACGTTCCCACGCAGGTTCTCGATCACCACCCGGGGCGCCTTGCCCACCCCCGGCTTGTCGGCGGAGATCGGATAGTCGTAGCTCTCGCCGAAGACTTCGATGCCGCGGATCCCGATGCTGCCGCGCGGCCAACTGGTGTTGTGTGCGAAGAAGATGCCGCCGCCCACCAGCGCGATGAGCACCACCAGCGTCCATTCCCCCCCGGAGATGCCGCTCAACGGCAGCGGGCGCCGCTGCGAGAACCAGTAGGTGATTTCAACCAGCCTCAGGAAGCCCCAGCCGATGAGCAGGAACGGCCAGTACCGTCCGAGCATCTCGAGCAGCGGCAAATCCGGCCGCAGATTGTTGAACAGGAACAGGCCGCCGATGAGGATCAGCAGCATCGGCGCAACCAGGGAACTCCGCTTCATTGCTCGCCTCCGCCGAAGGCGCTCGCGCCTACCCGCTCAAACAGCTTCATCAGCCCGAAGACGATGATCAACGCCGGCCAGGTACGCCAGAAACTCCACGCACCGAGCTGGTCCATGGCCAGCAGGGAGCCGAGCGTGATCAGCATCACGGGACCGCGGATCGCTTGCAGAAAAGTGCCCGAAAGGGCCGTGGGATTAGGGCCGCTCATTGGTGGCCTCCTGCGGCGCGACGGGGGTTCCGGTCACGCGAACATACAGCAGGTAGACGCCAAGCCCGATCAGGCCGACCGGCCAATACCGCAACAGGTGGTAGATGCGAAGAATGTCCAGGTTATGCAACAGGAACAGAATGCCCAGGGCGATCATCAGGACCGGCGCCACCGGAAAGCCCGTGTTGGCGCCCTTCATAGGCAGCAAGCTCGAAAACTCGTCCACCGTGAGGCCCATTTGCCGCTTGCGCGCCGTGTGGTACGCCTCGAACGCCATGTAGAAGACCCAGGCCGGCAGCAGCATTCCGAAGAGCGGCTCCAGCCCGGCCGACGCCGGCGAGTTCAGCAGGCTGATCAGCAGGCCGAAGACGACGACGTGAACCAGCCCTTTCGCATATTGGCCGTTGTAAATGGCGCCCACTCCCGGAATCAACCCCAGAAGAAACGCGAGGCCCGGCGAAATGCTCGGATCGACGCCCGCCGGCGGTGCGGTGGAGGCGGCCGGGTACGGGGCCGCGTACGGGTTGGTTGCGTCGGCGGTGGATGCCGGCGCGGCGGTGACAGGCACAGGCGTATGCTCCTCGCAGTAGATGGTGCCGCCCACCGTCTTCCGGCAGCCCTCGCACAGAGCCTTCCCGCACATCCGGCAGTAGGCGACTGCCGGCAGTTCCGGATGATTCAAACAGTTCATCGCTTACCTCCCGCCCCTTCTTCCAGGGGGCGCCCCACCGGATCCTCAGGGTTCGCCGCGCCGCCTTGCGCCGGGGAGTTTTTCTTCCCCGGCTCCAGCGCTTGACCGGCGCCGCCCTGGTTCTTCCGCTCTTCCTCTTCCTGTTGTCTCCACTCCGTGAGCCGGGATTGGATTTCGTACACCACGCGCAGGCTCTCGTAGTACTTCACCACTCGTTCCCATGTGTCGTGCGCGCGGTCTTCTACCGCCGACCACACCTTGGCGGGCGCCAGGTCCGCCGCCGTCAACTGGCGCGACGGGATTCCCGCGAAACGTCCCAGCATGGAGAACGACAGAATGGTCATCGCCATACCCATGGCGAAGCGCGGCTGCAGCACCGGCTCCAGCCATCCGCCGAACCACTTCCGCCACCCTTTGCGCTCGGTGGCGGCGGCTGTCGGCCGGTTGTAATAGAGGATCTTGGTGACCAGCTCCGGCGGCGGCTCGACCACCGCAGCGCGTTCGATGAAGGCCACGGCGGCGGCGGCGTCCCGCACCAGTTCCGCGCACGAGGGGCAATCGCCGAAATGCGTTTCCACCGAGCGGCGCTGGGCCGCGTCGAGCGTATCGTCGACGTAGTCGCACAACAGGGCTTCGAGTTCGTTGCAGTTCATCGCTCGCTCCCCTGTTCCCTCACACCGTCACCTTTTGCCTCCGCAGGACCTTCGCCAGTTCGGCGCGTCCGCGGTTCAATCTCGATTTCACCGTGCCTTCGGGCACGTTCAATACTTGCGCGATTTCCCGGTACTCCAGCTCTTCGACGTCGCGCAGAATCACCGTCTCGCGCAACTCCGGCGAGAGCTTCTGCAGCGCATGTTGCAATAGCTCGCTCGCCTCGCGCCCGGCCAGCATCCCGTCGGTGCGCGATTCGCCCGAGGCCTTCGCCTCAAGCATGGGCAGCGAGTCTTCAATCGATTCCGACGCCCGGTCCAGCCTGGTACGGCGGTAATGGTCGATCAGCAGGTTACGCGTCAGCCGCGTGAGCCAGACGGTGAATGTGCCTTCGCCCGCGCGAAAGCTCTTCAGGCTTTTGAAGACCCGCAGGAACACGTCCTGCGTCAAGTCCTGCGCTTCGCCCTCGGTTCCCGTGAACCGCAGGCAGATCGAGTACACACGCCGGGTGTGTACTTTGACCATGTCTTCCCACGCGGCCTCGTCGCCGGCCAAGCAACGCTCCACTAAAGCGGTATCGGAGTCCAAAGCGCTAGCTCTTTGGCAGCCCCAGTTTACACCCAGCGCCGCCGGTAGCGCGGGCCACAAGGCCGCCGCCGCTGACCGACCATTCGCTGAGATTCCAACCGAAGGCATCTGTTCCTCGTCTGGAAGGAGCCGGGGCTCTAAATCCGCCCGGCCGGTCCGCTCCGCGGCTGTGTGCCGTTCTGCATCCCGTTCGCTTCCGATAGAGTAAACGAGGATTTATCATTGGAAGTTCGGCGGAAGTTGTAACCAAGTTGCTCGCAACCCATTCTAGCGGGGCGAGTGGCCTCACGGTTGCCTTTCGCGCGGTCAAGGAGGCTCTATCCGAGGGAAACACCGCTGGGGGGTGGCACTGCTCGCCGTCGCCGCCATCGCCGCCGGATGGTTCCTGGTGGACCGCTGGCGCCGGTCCGGGTTCGATGCGCAGGTCTTCCTGTCTACCCTCCGTCAAGTGGATCCGCGGTGGCTCGCCGCTGCGACCGCGCTGGTCTTGCTTACCTATTACGGACGCGTCCTCCGTTGGGCGGTCATGATCCGTCACCTTACGCCGAAGCCCTCCCACTGGAGGCTGTTCAGCGCCACCGCTGTCGGCTTCACAGCCGTGGTCCTCTTCGGGCGCCCGGGCGAGTTCGTGCGCCCCTACCTCATCGCCCGGCGTGAGGGAACCGCGGTCAGCGCCCAGCTCGCCGTCTGGCTGCTGGAGCGCATCTGCGACATGCTCGTGGTGCTGATCCTGTTCGCCTTCGGCCTCACCCAGATCCCCGACCTTGCCAGCCTCGGCCCGAAACTGAACTTCCTGATCGAGGCGGGCGGCCGGGCGGTGATGGCCCTGGGAGGGGTCTGCCTGGTAGTCCTGTTCGTCGCCGGCCGCCATCACGAGTGGGCCGAGCGCCGCATCCACGACGCCCTGGCCATTCTGCCTGCCCAGCCGGGCGACCGGGCTAAGCGGATGGTCACCGCGTTCCTCGACGGCATCGAGT
The DNA here is from genome assembly GCA_031969915.1 of Bryobacteraceae bacterium. GTDB lineage: Bacteria > Acidobacteriota > Terriglobia > Bryobacterales > Bryobacteraceae > DALYJJ01. The sequence continues at coordinate 55,652 of DALYJJ010000017.1, forward strand.
CGATTCGGCGCCCCGGTTCCGCCGCCCTCGTCGCGATATACACCATTTTGGAGTGGTTGGTGATCGCCGGAGCGTATTACTGCCTCCTCGAAGCCTTCCCCGCCACGGCCGGGCGATCCCTTTCCGAGGTCTTTGCCTTTCTCGGGCTGGTCGCACTCGGCAGCGCGGTTCAGATCCCCGGTATCGGCGGCGGTATGCAGGTGGCTTCGGTCATCGTCCTTACGGAGCTGTTCTCCGTTTCGCTCTCGGCCGCCACGGGGATCGCACTCCTGACCTGGATTATTACATTTGTAATTATAGTACCCGTGGGAGCCGCCTTTGCCTTGCATGAAGGCATCAACTGGCGCAAATTGAAAGAGATGGAGGTGGCGTCACAACCGTGACCTGCCCATTTTGTTCGCATCCAGAGGACCGCGTCATCGATTCGCGGGAGAGCCGCGAAGGCGACGCCATCCGCCGGCGCCGCCAGTGCCTCAAGTGCGAACGTCGATTTACTACATACGAAAGAATTGACGAAATCCCGTGCATGGTGATCAAGAAAGATGGCCGCCGGGAGAAGTTCGACCGCCAGAAGGTGCTCAACGGACTGCTCAAGGCATGCGAAAAGCGCCCGGTGAGCATGGGGAAGCTGGCCGAGATTGTCGACGCGGTGGAATCGCGACTGTCGGATAGCGCTGAACGGGAGCTATCTACTACTGAAATAGGAGAAATGATCATGGCTGGGCTCAGGAGCCTTGACAAGATCGCCTATGTCCGGTTTGCCAGCGTTTACAGAGACTTTCAGGACGTTGAGGCTTTCCTCAGCGAATTAAAGGACTTAATGCGCCAGAAACGTTCCTGATTCCTCCTGGCTGCGTAAAAGTTGTTGGAACTAAAACGCAGTCGAAACATCCTTCTACATAGGGGCTTAACTTCGCTGGACGCTGGTGCTATAATTACAGACGGCCCAAAAATCCCAAAAACAGGATCTTCTTCACAAGGTAGCCGTTCGTGGAGTAGCCCAGAGGCGTCTGGCAGCGTCTAATACCATAGCGAGCCCCGGTACAGAGCATCGTCTGTCCTTCACTCGGGGAGGTAAACCAGCAGTGGACCATTTTGAAGACCAGTATCTAGCAGATCAGCACGAACCGTTGAGCCTCCCGTTCGACGAGGAAGCCAATTTTTTCCACCCGGAAGAGGTGCACGAGGACGAGCTCCAGGGCGCCCAGCCGGTGGAGGAGTCGATCTATACGGACGACCCGGTTCGCGTGTATCTGCGGGAGATGGGTGCGGTTCCGCTGTTGACGCGCGAGGGCGAAGTGGACCTGGCGCGGAAAATGGAGCGCGGCAAGCTTCGCATGCAGAAGGCCATCAGCCGGTCCACGCTGGTGCAGGGGCAGGTGCTGGAGATCTCCGAGGCGATCAAGCGGGCCCCCGAAGACCTGGATAGCTGGGTGGATCTGGGCGACGTGGAAGAAGGTACGCCCGCCGAGATCAAGCGGCGCGCGGAAGTGCGCCAGGTATTTGTCGATTACACGCTGCTCGTGAAGAAGCAGGGGCAATTGGCGGACAAGCTGGAGGCCGTGCCGGCGGGCAACAAGAAGGCCCGGCGTAAGGCGCAGGGCAAGCTGGCCCGCTGCAAGGTGGAGATCTCGCTCAACATGCGGCGGGTGCCCTGGATTCTCTCCAAGTGGAAGCACTTCACCAAAGAGATCGAGCGCGCCCTGGACGAGCTGAACCACCTGGACGCCGAACTCAAGCGGCTGGAAGAAAAGGGCGTTGCCGCGGCGAATCAGCCCAAGATCCGCGAGTTGAAGCGCGAGATTCGCAAGCGCGAGCAGGCGGCCGAAGCCTCCCTCGCCGATCTGAAGCGGACTGTTCAGGTGATCCGGCAGGGCGAAATCGAAGCCGAGCGCGCGAAGAAGGACCTGGTGGAAGCGAACCTTCGGCTCGTGGTCTCGGTCGCTAAGAAGTACGTGAACCGCGGTCTGCACCTGCTCGACCTGATCCAGGAAGGCAATATCGGCCTGATGCGCGCCGCCGACAAGTTTGAATACCGCCGCGGCTACAAGTTCTCGACCTACGCCACCTGGTGGATCCGGCAGGCGATCACGCGCGCGATCGCCGACCAGAGCCGGACGATTCGTATCCCGGTGCACATGAACGAGTCGATGAACAAGTTCCTGCGCGCCACCCGGGAGCTCGAAAAGGAGCTCGGCCGCGCTCCGACCAACGAGGAGATCAGCCGCCGGATGGACATCCCGGTGGAGAAGGTCCAGAAGCTGAAGACGATTTCGCGCGACCCGGTTTCGCTTGAAACGCCGGTCGGCCGCGATGGGGAGAGCGCGCTCGGCGACTTGATCGAAGACCGCTGGGTCGGTTCGCCCGTCGACGCCGTGATCGATTCGAACGTGCGCGACGAGACGGCGAACATCCTGAAGACGCTCTCGCCGAAGGAAGAGAAGGTGATTCGCCTTCGCTTCGGCATCGGCTGCGAGCGCGAGCACACGCTCGAAGAAATCGGCCAGGAGTTCGACGTCACGCGCGAGCGGATTCGCCAGATCGAGGCGAAGGCGTTGCGCCAGTTGCGATCGCCCGAACGGGCCCGGCATCTGCGGGCACTCCTGGCGGCCCGCTAACTCGTCAGGCCGCTCCCATCAGTTGCCCGAGCCGCTGGACGGCCGAGCGCATCACGGCGGATTGAGACGTTAACTCTTCGGCGGCCGCGGCGCCCTCTTCCGCTCCCGATGCGGCGCCCTGCGTCAGCCGCTCCATGCCCTTCATCGCGCCGCTGATCTGGCGCACCGCTTCGGATTGCCGCCGGCTGTCCCGGCTGACCTCTTCCATGAGGTTTTTCATCGCGCCGATCTCCTGGGTCACACCGCTCAGCGACTCGGTAAGGCTGCGGACCCGCTCCCTCCCCGCGTCCGCCTTCACCAGCGCGCCCTCGATCAGCGATCCGGTTTCCCGCGCCGCCTGCGCGCTTCGCCGCGCTAGGCTCCGCACCTCATCCGCAACCACCGAGAAGCCCATGCCGGACTCGCCCGCGCGCGCCGCCTCCACGGCGGCGTTCAGCGCGAGCAGGTTGGTCTGGAACGCGATCTCGTCGATGACCTTGAGGATGCGCGCCACTTCGCCGCTTTGCGTGTGAATCTCGTCCATCGCGCCGACCACCAGCCCGAGCGACTCCCCGGCGGCGGAGAAACGCGCCTGGGCGCGCCCGGCGAGTTCGAGCGTCGCATCGGCGCGCTCGCTGTTGCCGCGCGCGTGCGCGTCCACTTCGTTCGCCGACGCGGACGTTTCTTCCAAGGAAGCCGCGAACCCCGAGGCGCCCTGCGCTTGCGCCTGGCTGGCCTCGGCCAACTGCCCGGCCGCCGCGTTCAACTGTTGCGCCGAAGCGGATAGCTCCACGGCATGGTTGCCGAGCGTCGCACTGATCCAACGAACGATCCAGAGCACGCCCGCTCCCACCAGCAGCGCCAACCCGCCCAGGGCCGCCGCCGCGATCCGGCTGCGATTCGATATCGCGTCGCCCTCCCGGTCGAGCGCCGCGGCCGAGGCGACCACGCTCTTCTTCAGCAGGGCCGCCACTCGCTGCCCGCCTTCGATCAGGACCGGCGCTCGTTCATCCCGCAGTCTCTCGGCCTCCCACGGTTTCTTCGCCAGGCAGTACGCACCCGCCTCCTGAAACAGGCCGCTCCATTGCTGCAAGGCCGCTTTCAGTTCGGCGATTTCCCGGCGCTCCGCGCCATCCGCCGCCAGCGATTCCGATTCCGCTGCGGCCTGCCGCGCGCTCGCCAGCGCGGCCGCGAACTGCCGTTCCGCCAGCGCCACCTCCGCGGCATTCTTGTCCAGCGTCGACAGAATCAAGCCCCGCAACTCCGAGTTGAGCGCCGCCTGTTCCCGTTCGAGGACGCCGGTCAACTCCAGCCTCCTCATCTGCCGTACGGCGATCTCGTCCTGGTTTCGCCGCAACGTGTTCATCGCCATCAGGTCGGCAAACGCGAGGACGGCGGTAAACGTGAGCTGCGCGGCGAAGCAGACTTTGAGCCGCGTTCCAACGCTCCATTGCGACATGCTTACCCTCCGATTAGCTTCTCGGCGATTCTTGACTTTCTTTGCGAATATTGGCTGATTCCGCAGGAGCTAACTCCTTACGTATTCGCAACGTATCGGACCTTCGGGGGAACGCTCCCCGCTCCGGTCTCGTAAATGAGAGTGACGGCCCGGAGGTGACAGTGAGCGCGGTATGGGAACGCCCCAAGCTGGAGCAGACCGTAAGGAAGCAACCTCCGCCTCCGGTGATCGTCATGCCCAAGAAACGGCGATTCCGGTCTGGAAATCTCCTGCTGGACGTTCTCCGTCAGACCGGCGCCAATATCTGGCGGAACAAGCTCCGCAGCTTCCTCACCATGTTCGGCATCGCCTGGGGCATCGCGTCGCTGGTGCTCATGTCGGCGCTGAGCGACGGGTTCCGCGAGGGCCAGCGCAAGAACATGTCGCAGATCGGCGACAACATCGTGATGGTCTTCGGCGGCCGCACGGAAAAGCAGGCCGGTGGCGAGCGCGCCGGGCGGCGTGTCTTTCTGCGGGAGAGCGACGTGGCGGCGATTCGCGCCTTCTGCCCGACCGTGGCCACGGTCTCCTCGGAAGTGAAGAACTTCGACGTGCTGGTGCGCAGCGCCCACAACGCGGGCCGCTTCCTGACGCTCGGCGCGACGCCGGAATACCTGAAGCTCCGCAACTTCCCGATGGAGTCGGGACGCGTTGTCTCGGCCGGGGACGAAGCCCAGGGCCGCCGCGTGGCGATGCTCGGCAGCGCCGTGCGCAAGCAGCTCTTTGAGAAGCGGCCGAAGGTGCTGGGCGAAACCGTGCACATCAACAACTACCCGTATCTCGTGATCGGTCTGCTGACGGAGAAGACGCAGAACAGCTCCTACGACGGGTGGGACAACGATAAGGTGATCATCCCCGCCTCCGCGCTGCGCCGCGACGCGCCGCCCAGCCGCGAAGTGGCCACCCAGGGCCGCGTCTTCTCGATCGTGTACCGGCCGCGCTCAACCGAACAGTGGGAGGCCGCGCAAGCCGAGGTGCGGCGCACACTCGGCCGGGTCCACGGTTTCGAGCCCGACGACAAGGCCGCGCTTCCGATGTGGGACATGGTGGAGGGAGCCAAACTCTTCGACAAGGTCTTCGATTCCGCCGACATCTTCCTGGCCGCCATCGCATTGGTGACCCTCTCGCTCGGCGGCATCGGCGTGATGAACACGATGATGATGGCCGTCTCGGAACGAGTGAACGAGGTGGGCCTCAAGAAGGCGCTCGGCGCCACCAACCGCCGCATCCTCGCGGACTTCTTCCTGGAAGGGCTGACGCTGGCGCTGTTCAGCGGCGCCGCGGGCCTGGTCGTCACCCTCGGGCTCGCGGCGGCGGTGAACTCGCTGCCCATGCCCGCGATGTGGTCCGGCCTGCCGGTCCACTGGCGGGAGCTCGCCATCGCCACCGCCGCGCTCGGCACGGTGGCGGTGCTCTCCGCGCTGCCGCCGGCCTGGCAGGCCGCGCAACTGATGTACTGCTGGAGGGTGATGCCGCAGGGCTCGACCCGTCGAAGCGTTGCGGCAGGAGCGCTAGCCATGACCCTCCAATACCAGGTGGCCGAAGCGTGGGCGTCGCTCCGGTACTACCGCCGGCGGACGCTGATCACCATCGCGAGCCTCGCCTGGGGCGTCACCTGTTTCGTGGTGCTGATGTCCTACGGCGAGGGTTTCGAATTCGCCCTCACCAAGGCATTTCGAGCCGTCGGCCAGGATCTGATCATCATGTTCAGCGGGCAGACCAGTGAACAGGCGGGCGGCCTGCGCGCGGGCCGCCGGGTGCGCATCGAGTTCGACGACGTCGCCGCCCTCAGGGAAGCCGTGCCGCTGATCGGCGCCATGTCGCCCGAGGGTTTTCGCGGCGCCACCGTGACGCGCGGCGCGATGGAGAAGAACACGACCATCCGCGCCGTCTACCCCGAGTATGAAGTGGTTCGCAACATGAAGCTGGCGCAGGGGCGCTGGATCAGCGCCGCGGACAACGCGTACCAGAACCGTGTCCTGGTGTTGGGCGGAAAGCTCGCCCAGGAACTGTTCCGCGGGCTGCCTCCGGTGGGCGAAGAAGTCGTTCTGAACGGCGTGCGCTTCACCGTGGTGGGCGTCATCGAAACCAAGCTCCAGATCGCCAACTACAACCGCCGCGACGACGAGTGCGTCTTTATTCCTTACGGGACATATGGCCTGTTCGGCGACAAGCGCTATCCGGTGTTCATCGTCTGGATGCCGGTGAACGGGGCGGTGCGCGAGCAGGCGATGAAGATGGTGCGCGCCAAGCTGGCCGAACTGCACAGGTACTCGCCCTCCGACGAGAAGGCCATTGAGATGATCGCCTTCAGCCAGTTCATGCACATGATCACGGCGATGACCCTGGCGGTGAAGCTGCTGCTCGGCTTCATCGGCGCGCTCACGCTGGCCATCGGCGGCGTGGGCCTGGCCAACATCATGCTTGCTTCGGTGATCGACCGCACGCGCGAGATCGGCATGATGAAAGCCCTGGGCGGGTTCCGCCGCTTCATCCTGCGGCAGTTCCTGATCGAGGCTTCGATGATCGTCGGCGCCGGGGGCGCCCTCGGAATCGGCCTCGGCGCGGCCGTCACCTGGCTGGTCGGTTCCATGCCCTTCCTGGGGCCTCTGTTCAAGGACGAATCCGGCGCGGGCGCGATTCAACTCGGTATCTCCCTTCCGGCCATCGTGGTGTCCACCTCCGTGCTCCTGTGCGTCGGCCTGGTGGCGGGAATGATCCCGGCGATCAAAGCCGCGCGCCTCAACCCGATCGAAGCCCTCCGGTGCGAATGATCGGCGCACCCGTGCCGGTGCTATACTTGCGCGACCGCTTCCCGAATGAGCCCCACTCCATCGCGCAGCCCGATCGAGCGCTTCGCCGGCCTGATCGTGCAGTTCGTGCCGGACGCCATGACCGCGAGCATCGTCCTGCTGCTCGCCCTCGCCGCCTTTGCTTTGGCCCTGGGGACGCCGCCCCTCGAGGTCGCCCAGGCCCACTACAAGGGGTTCTGGGCGTTGCTGCCGTTCACCGCCCAGATGGCGCTGCTGATTGTCCTGGGCGCGGCGGCTGCCGCCAGCCCCCTGTTTCAGAGGATGGTGGGCGCTCTCTCCCAACTGCCGCGCAGCGCGAACCAGACCGTGGCGCTCGCGGTCCTGGTGGTCGCCGCATGCTCCTACTGCTTCTGGGCGCTGGGCTACGGTCTGGGTCCCATGGTGGCGGTGCTGTTCGCGCGCGAGGCGGAGAAGCGCGGGTACGCCCTGCACTTTCCGTTCTTCCTTGCCATCACGTTCTGCGCCGGCGCGGTCTGGCAGTTCGGCTTGTCCTCTTCCGCGCCGTTGATCATCGCCACGCCGGGGCATTTCCTCGAAAAGAGCATCGGCGTGGTTCCGCTCTCGCGGACCATCTTCTCGCCCGCTGCGATCCTCGATGTCGTGTTGTACCTGTGCGCCCTCATCGCGGCGGGCTGCTGGCTGATGCCCCGCACGAAGCACCCCGTGTCCGACTTTCCCGAGGCGCTGCAGATCGCGCAACCGGTCCCGCTCGCCGCCCCGTCCGCCGATGAGACGTTCACTGCGCGCCTGGAACGCCATCCCTTTTTTGCCTGGGTTCTGGGCGTTGTGCTGGCCCTCTGGCTGGCGATCCACTTCTTCGTCCAGGGCGCGAGCCTCAACATCAACGCCCTGAACGCCGTCCTGCTGCTCTCCGTGGTGCTGCTGCACGGCAGCGTCAAGCGCCTCTCGCTGGCGCTGGAACGGGCCGCCACTACGGCGTGGCCCATCCTGGTGCTCTATCCGCTCTACGCCGGCGTCGCCGGACTCATCGAGCACACCCGCGTGGGCCCGGCGATGGTCTCGCTGCTCGCCGGTGCGTCCAGCCCGCTCACGTTTCCCACGCTCTCGGCGATCATCGGAACGGTGTTCGCGTTCTTCATCCCGTCGTCGGGCGCTCAATGGGCACTGCAAGGGGCCGTGATGGTGCAGTCGTCGCTCGAGGTGGGCATCACGGTGGAGCGAGGGCTGCTCGCCATGTCCGTCGGCGATCACATGGGCAACCTGATCTCCCCCTTCTGGTACGCGATCATCGCCAGCGTCGCCCGCCTGGACTTCCGGACGTTCTTCGGCTACGGCATCGTCTTCGCCATGATCTGGTTCGTCATCGGCGCGCTGGTGTTTACCTTCGCGCCCTGTTGAGGCAGGCGTGCAAATTGCTCAGCGAGTCCCCTGCCTCGGCGGGCGCTCCAGAAACAGCGGGTCGGCCTCCGCCGAAGTCAGCACCCAGAAGGCGTAAATGGCGATGCCGAGGCCGACCGGAAAACTGGGAATGCTCAGCACGGCGACCACGATGCCCACCAGGCGCGACCACTCGGCGTAGCGCAGGAGCCCGAAGCCGGCGATCACCGAGGGAATGCCGGCCACGGCCATGGACATCGCCGCCAGCCCCAGCACCGCGGGCGCCAGCACCGTCATGTCCCAATAGCCGCCACCGGACAGCAACAGGATCAACCGGCTCACTCCCTGGAACCGCCACAGGGCCGCGCCGCCCAGCACCACGCCGAACCCGCCATACAGAATGTAAATCCAGGCGAGCAGGCGAATGTGCCATTCCATTGCTAGCCCGAGGTTACCACCGAACCTCCACCTCGTATTGGTCGCCGCCGCCATCCCGATCTTCGATCTCGAACACCAGGCGAAAGCCGTTGCGGGCCGACGGGTAGTCGATGAGCTCGACGCGCCCCCGCCCGCTCAGTTTCCGCACCGCGGCCGCGAAGTTCTCACGCGGCGGCAAATCGCGGTCGAAGTCCGCGCGCTCGCCGAACTCCGGCTGTCCGCTGAGCGTTTCGAGGACCGCTGTTCGTCCGGACACCGTGACGCGGACCTTCTCGTCCACGCGGCCGCGCCACACCAGGCCACGCCGCGGCTCCACCGGCTCCCCGCCGCCGCCCGGCCAGGTGAGCGTGAAGGTATACTCGCCCGGCCCGCTGTCGTGGTCGCGAATCCGCACCACGGCGGTGTACTCGTTGGCGGCCTTCGGCTGCTCGAGCAGCACCACATCGCCGCGCCCGTCGGGCTTCTCCAGGCGCACCGGCACGGCGCGCGCCGGCAACGGATCGGTAAACAGGTACCGTTCCCGCACCACCGGCCCGCCGATCAGGACTTTGCTCGCGCAGTCCCCGGCCCGGCATCCGACGACGATCTCACCGTCGACGCGCCCGGCCCAGGTAACGGCCGAGCCGCGCGCGGCGGGCGGGCGGGCGCCGGGCGGGCGATCCGTGGGCGCGGTCTGCCAGTAGAACTCCAGAAGGTAGAAGCCCGTGCCCGGCTGCCGGTCGTCGATCAGCACGGAGAGCGTGTAGTTGTTTTCG
>DALYJJ010000018.1:0-39595 GCA_031969915.1 Bryobacteraceae bacterium
CGCGGGAACCTCGATGTCGAGTCGCGCACGAAACCCGCTTTCGGTCGAGTGCAGTCGATGAGCACCTGCCGATTCGATCGCTTGGGCGAGCCGGGCCAGAGTCCTGTGTAGGGGAATCGCGATCGCCGCAGAGATCCCAGCCGACCTCAGCGCCGCTGACGACAGGATAGATATCTGTACCGACTCAGCACGCTCGACAATAGCGACGTGAAGGGGAAAGAACAACGCCGCGGCGGAGTCGCCAACCAAACCTTCCAGGAGCAGGAACGGGCAAGCGACGCCCAGCACCAGAGTCCTCGCCAAGCGCACGCCGGACTCACGGCGAACCTCACCTGCGAGATCGAATTCGAAGCAGATATCGAGGCTGCCGTTCTTGAGAGCGCGCCGTAAGCGTTCGCAGACAGCGCTGTGGGGCACGTTCATGACCCAGTCCGAATTCCATCCGTTCTGCATTGTGAGAAACCCCAGGGAGGTGTACAGCAATCGAGAGTCCAGGCCCAAAGACAGACCCGGCGGCCTTATGAGGGCAACGCCGGGTCGGTTGGCAGCGGGAGCCAAGCGAAATGGATCAATTGGCAGGCATGCCGACTCGCGCCTCCGCGAGCTTTAAGCGGAACCGCAGGCGGCCGTCGGGATTGAAGGCATACAGATACTTCTCGCCGGCGGTCATGGAGTCGTCGTCGCCCGAATCGCTGCCGCTTCGCGCGCCACGCTCGAAACCGGTCGTGTAGACCACGTAGTTGCCGGTTTCGTCGGCTGCAACGCGAGGCGTGGACAAAACGTCGGACTCGACCTCAATGGTCGTGGCGATGCGCGCGGAGAACGGATCGGAAGCGATGACGAGGAGCCGAGCCTTTCCCGTCCCGCTGCTGCCCGGGTTCATCATGCCACCGCCGGTCTGGGTCGCCATCGAGAACTCGGACACGGTGAGAAAGATCCGGCCATCCTTGGCGAGCGCGGGATCGGAAACCATCCCGCCAGTGATCTGCAGCCGCCATCGGGCAGACCCGTCCCGAGCGTTAACCGCCATGAGTTCTTGCCGGAGCTGGTTCGGCGGATTATTGTTGGGTGAGGTCTGGGAAACGGTACGGACGACATACGCGGTTCCGTCGGGGCCGACCGCCGGGCCGTCCATCATCTCGCGGCCGCCCATGCCCATATTCATCGCGTTCATGACCGCGGTACCCATGCCTTGGCCCATCCCTTGGCCTTGGTGCATTCCATTGTTCTGCCCCGGCCCCATCGGATTGCCGGGGCTGTTGGGACCCATCATGCCGCCGCCCATTTGCGCGAAGACCGCGACGCCGAGGATCAGGACGAGCGCCACGCACCGCACGAGAGTGCGGATCGGATCGGAAGAGGATTGAAGTTTCATATCGGTTCTCCTTAAGAAAGCCTTTGAGGCCTTGATGTCGTTTTCAAGCGCAGATGTCGTGCCAGTCCGGCTCCGCAGAAACACAACGGGTTACAGAGCTCGGCTGGTGTCCGGCGCAGCGAAGGGGGCACAGTACCGTGCCCCTGAGTTCCCAAGAGCGGTCTTCACCCTCGAGGCGGTGCTAGCAAGGGAGCGCTCATCGAAAAAGTCAGCACCGTCCTTCAGAGACTTTGAGCAAGGAGCCTGCAGAGAGAATCGCATCCGTGGCGAATGAACCATCGTGAGGTTGAAAGGTGGCCGATGGTCAGTCGGAGGAGCCAACCATCGGCCCAGGGTCTCGTTGCCCGGAGGAAGCAACGAGGACCGGCTACGGACACCGACGCGCAGGAGAGGCCTCGGCGCTCGCAGCCTTGTCAAGACATCAACAGGCTTGCACGCGCCGCACCGTTTGCCAGTTTCACGCAGTCGGGCCGCGCCTGAACCGGCGCTCTGGCCAACTGACCTGCGTTTCCGCTCGCCAACTACCGAGCTGCGATTCCATCGATGGCGAATCTTGTCCCGGGTTGCGCACTCACTGTGCAATTTTGGGCAGCCGGAGCCGGCCTGGCCGTCGTTTCGGTTGCCCGATGGCCGACTCCGGGTTTGCGCACGGCCGAAAGTGGCCCCATTCGTGCTCCCCAAAAAGGCCGGAGAAAAACATGTCTCGCCATCCAGTCGATCGCCGAAGCTGGCTTGTCATCGCAATCGGAGTCTTCTTGACGGATGCCCGCGGACTGCTGGCGCAGTCGAAGAGAAAACGCCTCAAACGGAAAGAGCTCAAGAAGTGGATCACGGAAGCTCGGACGGCCGACGAACACTTGGCGATTGCCGCCTACTTCCGCGACGAAGCCGCTCGCTACATAGAGGAGCAGCGAGAACATGAAGCCATGCGCCGGGAGTACGAGCGTGACCCCGCCCGATTCCCAAGCAAGTACCCGACGATGGCCGACCACTGCCGAAGCCTCGAGGGCTACGCCGGACTGAGCGCCCAACGGGCGCTGGCGATGGCTGAGAAACACGAGGAGATCGCCCGGGAACTGGTAGGGAAGCAGTGAGAGCGAAGGCTAACTGCGGCCCTCAGTGCCTCTTCCGCCCCCCGATCCCAATCTCTTTGAGAGCAGCTTCCATGTCGGCCAAGCAGCGGTCTTCACAAGCATCCGGTGGTGAGAAGTAATCGACGCGGTGCATGAGCCGAATCACGAGGACTACCTCGCTGGGCCCTCGGCCGTCGGAATGGAGGGATCTGTCAAAGGGTTCGATCTCGCAGACCGACGGCCGGACTTCGGCGGGGATCACAGCCTCGGCGATAGCCCTGAGGTCCGCGAAAGTCTCCAGGCAGGCGGCACACCCAGGCGTCTGGCTGGAATGCCCATGGTCATGGGTACCGTGAAGCTCAAGATCGAAGCCGACGACGACACGGTACCCTTCGTGGACCTCCCAATGGGGCCAAATCTCGTAGCGGATGGTATGCCGTTGCGCTCTTGCTCGAAGTTGTTCGCCCGGGTTCAACATGACGCATCGTTCCTCCCTATCGAAATCCGAGAGAGCAAGCGGGCATCCAACCGCCGCATTCTCGCGGAGGAAGGCGGGACAGACCGGTGGCCGCACTTCGGCTCGATTTTGGCGTGTTCCAGGGGGGCCAGTTGGTGTGCCGAATTCGGCAAGGTGTCTGCCGCCCAGCTTCTGAACATCGTGCCACCGATTGAGAGCGTTCGGATGGCTTTCGGCGTGCATCATGAGAAATACGAAAGGGGAACGCTCATGAGCCGAAAATCGATGACGAACGGACCTCAGGCGAGAGAGACGATCTTCCGAGTCCACGCCCCGGGCGCGCGCTCGGTGTGCTTGGCAGGCACTTTCAATGATTGGGATCCAGCGACCCACTCGATGGAAGAGGAGGCGGGGGGAGATTGGGTATTGGCCGTGCTGATCGAGCCGGGCCGGCACGAGTATAAGTTCATCGTGGACGGAGTATGGTGCTGCGATCCTGCCGCTGACGATGCTGCCGTCCCCGTTTGTGTGCCGAATGGCGTGGGTTCTCACAACCTCAGTTTGGAGGTTCCCGGTTCGAGCGGTGATTCGTAGCAACAGGCGGCTTGAGCCCCGCGCCAGGGTCGCTGCTTTTTCGGGTGTGGTTGAGTGCCTCGGCTCGCTGCTCCGGGGAACAAGGTATTTCCTCCGCAGGCAGGCGGCCAGATTGCCAGGGGTGCTCGGCGAGTGCATCTGATGGCCGTGAGCACCGCGGACTCAGCCAAGCCTTCGAACATTACTACCATTTGGGCGGCAGCCGCGTCGATGGTCGGGGCGTAGGCCTTGCCGCAGCAGGCCACAGCGTCGCGGAGCGCCTGGATCACCTGTTCCAGCGGCGTCTCCCGCAGGCGCACCCCGGATGACCGGGAGAGAGGCTACGCGTCGCCATCCTTTTTGAGGTCGAACTTCTCCATGCGGTAGATAAGCATCTTCCGGCTGATGTCGAGGTATTCGGCGGCCTTGGTCTGATTCCAGTTGAACTTCTTGAGCGCGCGAACGACCAGTTCGCGCTCGACCGCTTCCATGCTGATGCCCTCCGGAGGCAGTTCCAACTGAATCGCTTCGAGCGGCGGGCGTTCGCGGCGGAGGAAGTCGGGCAGGTCTTCGACGGTGATCTCGTCGCCCGGGGCCAGCACGACCAGCCGTTCGATCACGTTCTCCAACTCGCGCACGTTGCCGGGCCACCGATGGGTGCAGAAATGCGCCAACAATGAGGGCGGCAGCCGCAACGCCGGCCGGTTCAGTCGTTCGGTGAATTTCTTGAAGAAGATCGCCACCAGCTCCGGGATGTCGGCGGGCCTTTCGCGGAGCGGTGGCAGGGTCAGCGGAATGACGTTGAGCCGGTAGTACAGGTCCTCGCGGAACGTCCCATCCTCCACCATGGCCTGCAAGTTACGGTGGGTCGCCGCGATGATCCGCACATTCACCTTCGTGGGATTGGCGGCGCCAATCTTTTCGATCTCGCGCTCCTGAATCAGGCGCAGCAGCTTCACCTGCAACTCCAAAGGCATCTCGCCGACCTCGTCCAGGAACAACGTTCCCTGGTCGGCGATTTCGATCTTGCCCTTCTTGTTGACGACCGCGCCGGTGAAGGAGCCCTTCGTATGGCCGAACAACTCCGACTCGAGCAATTCCTTCGGGATCGCCCCGCAGTTGATCACGATCAGGGGCCGTTCGCGCCGCGGGCTGTTGAAGTGGATGGCCTTGGCGAGAAGCTCTTTGCCCGTCCCCGTCTCGCCACGAATCAGCACGGTGGAATCGCTCTGCGCCGCGCGCGCGGCGTTCTCGAGTGTGGCGAGCAGAGCCTTCGATTGACCCACGATGTTCTCGAAGCCGTACTTGCGGTCGATTGCCGAACGAAGGCTCTTCACCTCCTCCTGGAGACGATGGTGCTCCAGGGCGCGCGAGACCACCAGCTTCAGCGCGTCGGCGTTGACGGGCTTGATGATGTAGTCGTAAGCGCCGAGCTTCATGGCTTCGACGGCCGACTCGACCGTTCCGAACGCGGTGACCACGATGACGATGACCTCCGGGTACTCTTCGCGGATCTTCCGGAGCAGATCCATGCCGGACATTCCGGGCATCTTGAGGTCGGTAATGATGAGATCCTGCGGATTCCGGAGGAGCAGTTCCAAGGCCTGAGCGCCGTCGGATGCGGTCATTGCCTCGTATCCGGCCTGGTGCAACTTGAGTTGAGTGACGCGGCGAAGGTTCTCCTCGTCGTCCACGACTAGAATGCGTTTCCCGATCATGCCGATTCCCCCCGAGTCTGCGGGAAGAAGAGCGAAAACGTCATGCCGCGAGACTCGTTCCTGGTCACGCTGACCGTTCCTCCCAACTGTCGTACGATCTGATGTACAACGGACAGGCCGAGCCCCGTGCCCGTATCCTTGGTCGTGAAAAACGGATCGAAGATCTTGTCGATGTGTTCGGCGGCCACGCCAACTCCCTCGTCCTTCACTTCGATGAGGACTCCGTCGTCCAACTCGCGAGCGGTCAGGTCGATCTGACCTCCGTCCGGCATCGCCTGCGCGGCGTTGATCGTGAGATTGAGGATCACCTGGGCTATTTGCTCTTCGTCCGCCCACAGCGGCGGAAGGCGCTCGGCAGTGTTGCGTTTGAAGCGGATCTCTTTGCCCGCGGAATGCTTCACCAACTCGATCACGGAATCGAGCACACGGGGGATGTTGACTTCGCGCCATTCAGGGTGCCGGGGCCGCGCGAAGTCGAGGAGATTCGTCAGTAGCCTGTTGAGCCGCGCGCATTCTTTCCGCACGATCCCCATGGTCTCGGCGAGGACTTCTTCCGGCCGCTCGGCCGCTTCCACCACCTCGGCGGCTCCATCGATGCTCGCTAACGGATTGCGGATTTCGTGAGCCAGACCGGCAGCGAGTTGACCGATGGCCGACAGCCGGTCGGCGCGTTTGACCTGCTCGAAGGTGTCCTGGAGTTCCCGGTACACCTGGCTCAGCTTTTGCGCCGTGGACTGGAGCTCCGCGCGTCGGCGCCGCTCCCGGTCCGAAAGCACCCCCGTCACCGCACCGACGGCCAGGAACATGAAGATCTCCGCGTACTGCTCCATCGCATAGTGCTCTTCGTGCGACCACGTCATCAGAATGTGCGGGACGTAAAGGAGAGCGGCGGCGAAACCCGCCGCCAAACCTCCGAGCCATCCGAAAGCGATGGCCGCGTAGACCACTGGGATGTAATAGAGCCGCTGGAAGATCCCATGCCAGAGCCGGTACTCGGGTGGCGTCAGGTAGTGCCCGGCGCTTGTAACGGCGATGCCCGCGACAACCAGCGCGAGCGACCGCCAGGTGGCCGTCCGGCGTTCAACGGCGGCGCTCATGACCGCCTCGTGGAGTCCGCGATGCTCACGGCGAGACTCCGGCCGTGGCGAAAACGACTTTGCCTGTTCGATGGGTGGAGTCATCCCTAGTTCGTACTTCGAGCCCGCCTAGCCTTCGTTCTCCGAGATATTGAGCAGCTAGGACGGCTGGAACATAGGCTTGCGTTTCTCGGGGCAGCAACCCCGCGTCGGCCAGCCGCCAGAAGTCCGTCGTCTGTCCCTTTCTGACCGCCTCTTGAACTGTACGTTCACCCGCGTTGTAGGCCGCGAGCGCGAGCGGCCAGTCACCAAACCTACCATAGAGAAGCTTTAGATAGCGGGCTGCGGCCCGGGTCGACTTAGCGGGGTCGTTTCGCTCATCCGGTCCTTCGATCCGGAGGCCGAACGCTGCGGCGGTCTCGGGGATGAACTGCCAGATGCCGACCGCGTTCTTTGCCGAGCGCGCTAGCGGGTTGTAGCCGCTTTCAATGAGTCCGACCCAAAGCAATTCCCGAGGCAGCCCTTCCTGATCGAACACCTGCTCGATCAGCGCCCGGTAGGTTTCCAGCCGCCTCCGCGAAGCCTGCCAGTGCTTGGCCCCCGATCCTGCAGTGAAGTACTCGACGAAGTTCGCCACGATGGGGTGCGGCACTTTGCTGCCGGCGTACGGATTATCCAATGGAGCGCTCGCGGACGTTTCCCTGGTCGCAGCAGCCGAGCGGCCGAGTCTCTCCGCTTCCGAGCGGATCAGCAGTTCATCGAGGACCTGTGCCCACTGGGGAGTTTCGGTATCGGCAAGCGCAAGACCAGCGCTCGGCCCGAGGAACAGCCAGCCCAGGAACAGGCGCAGAATCGTCACAGTCGGGACAGATTGCATGCCACTTGCCAATCCTTGTGTCTGCTCTCAAGGTCGGGATTCCTTCAGAAATTGAGGGCCCCCCGCCAACGGAACCTAGCCCGGGGTGGCGAATCCTGGACAGTCGTAGCCCGAGATTCTCCAATCCGCCAGCGCCGCCCTTCCGGAGGTCTCGACCGTTCACGGCGCGTTTTCAACGACATCACGGTAGTCCTGGGGCATGGCCCGGCGATTGCCTTTTTCTGGGCAGTGCCGACCCGCGAAACCCTTCTGGCCCATTCCTCTCGCACGGTGTGTTTTCTCGCGGCGGTGACCGCCTGCGCTGCCGTCCTGACCGCGCAGCCGGCGGCCTCGGATTTGGGCGACCTCATGGCGGAGGCGCTGCGCTCGAATCCCGAGATCGTGGCCGCGCAGAAGCGCTACGAGGCTTCACGGCAGCGGCCGACGCAGGTGAGCAGTCTCCCGGATCCGATGTTCTCTCCCGGCTACAACAGCAATGGACGGCCGTGGCCCGGCGCCGCCCTGGGCGTTGAGCCCACGAGCCAGATTGGCTTCATGGTGTCGCAGGAGTTGCCCTTTCCAGGCAAGCGCAAGCTCGCGGGCGACATGGCGGTCAAGGAGGCAGAGGCCGAGTGGCAGCAATACCAGCAAGTACAACTGAGTGTGGTAGCGCGGCTGAAGCAGGCCTACTATCGGCGTTCTTATGCGTTTTCCGCAGTGGATGTCCTGGACAGGAACCTGGAATTGCTCCGGAAGTTCCTGCGCATCACGGAAGCCCGCTACTCTGTGGGCAAAGCCGCACAGCAGGACATCTATAAGGCCCAAACACAGATCTCGATTCTCGAGACGAAAAAGGTCCAATTGCAGCGCGAGAAGCGCGCGCGCGAGGCCGAGATCAACAGCCTTGTGAATCGGCCTCCCGGCTCCCCGCTGGACCGGCCCGCCGCCCTCACCCCAATTCCGGTGCCCACCCAGCTTGAAGAGTTGTACACGGCGGCACGGGAGAACTCACCGATGCTGCGCCGCGACGAGAAGATGATCCAGCGCGCCGAGGTCGCGGTGAACATGGCGCGCAAAGCATACTATCCCGACGTCACGCTGAACGGCGGCTACTACAACATGGGGCGCATGCCCGACATGTTCATGTTCCGGGCGGACTTCAAGATCCCGCTGTACTACTTCCGCAAGCAGCGAGCCGCGGTAGTGGAGCAGGCCCAGACGCTCGTTCAATCCCGGAAGACCTACGAAGCCACGAATCAAGGGATCCACTTCCGCATCCAGGACGACTATCTGATGAGCCAGACCTCCGAACAGTTGGTCCGGCTCTACGGACAGACGGTGATCCCGCAAGCGAGTCTGGCGCTCGAATCGTCACTCACGTCTTACGAAACCGGCGCCGTCGATTTCCTCACTGTTTTCATGAACTACATCACCGTCGTCGAGTACGAGATGAACTACTACGAAGAGTTGCAGAACTTCTACCTGGCGTTGGCACGGCTGGAGGAGATGACGGCCCGGCGGCTGACTCCCTAAGGAAATCCCATGAAACTCTTTCGCATCCTCATCGGAGTCATTCTCGTGGCGGCTGGAATCCTGATCGGATTCGGCTACGGCCGTTGGTACGGGCCGCGTGAGAAGGCCGCGATCACCGAGGCCAAGAAGCCCAAGGGATACCACTGCCCGATGCATCCCAACTACCGGTCGGACAAGCCGGGAGACTGTGGCATCTGCGGCATGAAGTTGGTGCCCGACGATGACGCCAGCCACCCTCATGATGCGCCGGCGCAAACCTCGGCCAATCGAAAGCTGCTCTACTATCGGGATCCCAAGCAGCCGGACTTCAAGTCCGACAAGCCGGGCATGAATCCCGCGACCGGGAACGATCTCGAGCCGGTGTACGCGGACGATTCGGCCTCGATGCCCATGGGCACCATTCGGGTGAGCCCCGATAAGCAGCAGTTGATCGGCGTGAAGTTCGGCGAGGCCACGACCGCCGCGGGCACCCACACGTTTCGCGCGGTCGGGCGCGTAGCGATGGATGAGACACGATTGGCCAAAGTGCAGACCAAGATCGAGGGCTGGATCGACAAGGTCTACGTGGACTTCACGGGCAAGCTCGTCGAGAAGGGCCAGCCCCTGCTGACGCTCTATAGCCCCGAGATGCTGGCCAGCCAGCAAGAATACCTGCTCGCGATCCGGGGCCGCGACATGCTGCGCAATAGCCCACTGGCGGGCACTAGCCAGCAGAACGAGTCGCTTCTGGAAGCCGCGAAAAAGCGCCTGGAGCTATGGGACCTCAGCGACGAACAGATCGCCGAAATCACCCGCACCGGCAAGCCGCTCAAGAACATCACGCTCTACTCGCCCATCGGCGGTTTCGTAATGATGCGAAACGCCTTTCCTAAGCAGCGAATCACGCCCGAGACGGAACTCTACACCGTGGCCGATCTGAGCAAAGTGTGGATCATGGCGGACGTTTTCGAGAACGAGTCTCCAATGATCCGCACCGGCATGCCGGTCCGCGTTTCGCTGTCCTACGCCGGCGGCCGGAAGCTGCAGGGACGAGTCGATTACATCCAGCCGCAGGTGGACATGACGACTCGCACGTTAAAAGTGCGCATCGAGGCAGACAATCCCGAGATGGTTCTCAAGCCGGAAATGTTTGTGGACGTGGAGTTCCAAGTCGGAATGCCCACCCGAGTGACCGTGCCTTCTGAGGCCGTGCTCAACTCTGGCTTGAAGAAAACCGTCTTCGTCGACCGCGGCAACGGGTATCTGGAGCCCAGGCAGGTCGAGATCGGCGAGCGCATCGGCAACCGCGTGGAAATCACGAAAGGTCTTCGCGCCGGTGACAAGGTCGTGATCTCCGGCAACTTTCTCATCGATTCGGAAAGCCAGTTGAAATCGGCTGCTGCCGGCATGGCCGGCCACCAGCATGGAAGCCCGGCCTCCAAGCCAGCGGAACCGAAGACGCCAGCCCGGCTCCAGGAACACAAGCATGATTGACCAGATCATCGAGTTCTCAGGGCGCAACAAGTTCCTGATCTTCATCCTGATCGGCTTCCTGGTCGTCGCCGGGCTGTGGTCGATGCAGCATGTTCCGCTCGACGCCATTCCCGACCTGAGCGACACCCAGGTGATCGTCTACTCCCGCTGGGACCGCAGTCCCGACATTATGGAGGATCAGGTCACCTATCCCATCGTCACCAGCATGTTGGGCGCGCCGAAGGTGAAGGATGTCCGCGGCTTCTCCGACTTCGGCTACTCGTTCGTCTACATCATCTTCGAAGAGGGAACGGACATCTACTGGGCGCGCTCCCGCACTCTCGAATACCTCTCCGCGGTTCTCCCCAGGCTCCCGCAGGGCGTTAAGACGGAACTGGGGCCGGATGCGACGGGCGTCGGCTGGGTGTTTCAGTATGCATTGGTGGACGAGAGCGGCAAGCACTCGCTCGCCGAGATGCGCTCGCTGCAGGATTGGTTTCTGCGCTACCAGTTGAAGTCCGTGCCGGGGGTCGCCGAAGTGGCCCCGCTCGGCGGGTTCGTGCGGCAGTATCAGGTCAACGTCGATCCCAACCGGCTCCAGGCTTACAACATCCCGATCATGAAGGTCGTCGAAGCCGTCCGGAACGGAAACAACGACGTCGGCGGCCGATTGCTCGAGTTCTCGGGAACGGAGTACATGGTTCGTGGCCGGGGCTACGCAAAGAGCACGATGCTTCCGATGTCGTCAAAGAGCACGGACGACATCGGAAGCATCGTGCTGCTGAACACCGAATCGGGGATCCCTGTCCGGGTCAAGGACGTCGGCGACGTCGTGCTCGGACCGGACCTCCGGCGAGGCATCGCCGACTGGAATGGCGAAGGGGACGTGGTCTCGGGGATCATCGTCATGCGCCAAGGCGAGAACGCGCTCCAGGTGATTGACCGCGTCAAAGCCCGGATCAAGGAACTGGAGCCGGGCCTGCCGGAGGGCGTCAAGATCGTCACCGCCTACGACCGGAGCGACTTGATTCTCCGATCCATCGAGAACCTCAAATCCACGCTGATCGAGGAAATGCTGATCGTTGCCCTGGTCATCTTCATCTTCCTGTGGCACGTACCGAGCGCGATCATCCCGGTCTTCACCATCCCCATCGCCATCATCCTGGCCTTCATTCCCATGAAGCTGATGGGCGTCAGTTCGAACATCATGTCGCTGGGCGGCATCGCGATCGCGATCGGCGCCATGGTCGACGCGGCGATCGTCGTCGTGGAACAGACGCACAAGCACCTGGAAGAGTGGGATCGCACGGGCCGCCAGAAGGACTACCACCGGGTGGTGATCGATGCGGTCAAGGAAGTCGGCGGTCCGAGCTTTTTCGCGCTGCTGGTGATCGCGGTCTCGTTCCTGCCGGTATTGACGCTCGAAGCGCAAGAGGGCCGGCTCTTCAAGCCGCTGGCCTATACGAAGAACCTGTCGATGATCATCGCGGCCGTTCTGGCCATCACTTTGGATCCCGCGATGCGGCTCCTGTTCACGCACATGAACAACTTCAGCTTCCGGCCGCGGTGGTTGGCGCGCGTGGCCAACGCCGTGCTCGTCGGCAAGATCCACTCCGAAGAAAACCATCCGATCAGCAGGATCCTCATCCGCATCTACGATCCCGTCTGCCGCTGGTCCCTTCGCTGGAAGTACGTGGTGATTCTGGGAGCCATCGCCATGGTGGCAGTCACGATTCCGGTCTACGAGAAGATTGGCTCGGAATTCATGCCGCCGCTCGACGAGGGCACCCTGCTTTACATGCCCTCGACGCTGCCCGGCATCTCGGTCACCGAGGCCGAGAAGTTGATGCAGGTGCAGAATCGCATCATCAAGGGCTTCCCCGAGGTGCTCACCGTGATGGGCAAGAGCGGCCGGGCAGAGACCTCCACCGACCCTGCGCCCTTCTCCATGATGGAAACGATCGTCGTCCTGAAGCCGCATCACCAGTGGCGGAAGGTCGAGACCTGGTACTCGCAGTGGACTTGGGCGCCGCAGTGGCTGAAAGGCGCATTTGGCCGCATCACGCCCGACCACATCTCCACCGAACAGCTGGTGAATGAGATGAACGATGCGCTCACGCTTCCCGGCGTCTCTAACGCTTGGACCATGCCGATCAAGGCCCGCATCGACATGCTGACCACGGGCGTCCGCACTCCGGTGGGAATCAAGGTTTATGGCTCCGACCTCAAAGAGATCGAGCGCATCGGGACGGAGATCGAGGGGTTGCTCCCGCAAGTGCGCGGTACCCGCAACGTGTTCGCGGAACGCACCGGCGGCGGCTATTTCCTCGATTTCGATTGGAAGCGCGACGAGCTTGCCCGCTATGGGTTGAGCATCGAGGACGTGCAGGGCGTTCTCATGAGCGCCATTGGCGGGGAAAACGTCACGACCACGATTGAAGGTCGCGAACGGTATCCCGTCAACGTCCGCTACTTGCGCGACTTCCGGAGCGACCTGAATACGCTGAGCCGCGTGCTGGTGCCGGTGATGGATGGCAAGATGCAGATCCCGGTCTCTCAACTCGCCGACATCCGCATGGCGAGCGGTCCCGCCATGCTGCGCGACGAGAACGGCATGCTCAACGGTTATGTCTATGTGGACGTGGCGGGCCGCGATGTGGGCGGCTTCGTGGAAGACGCGAAGAAACTCGTCCGGGACCGGGTGAAGCTTCCCGCTGGCTACACGCTTGTTTGGAGCGGCCAGTACGAAGCCATGCAACGAGTGCGCGAGAGGTTGACCGTCATTCTTCCGTTGACGCTGTTTCTGATCGTCATGCTCCTGTACCTGAACACGAAGTCGGTGACCGAAACATTCCTCATCGTGCTTGCGGTTCCGTTCTCGGCGGTCGGCGCGGTTTGGTTGCTCTATCTGCTTGGCTACAACATGAGCATCGGCGTGTGGGTAGGACTGATCGCACTGCTCGGCGTGGACGCCGAGACGGCCGTGTTCATGCTCCTGTACCTCAACATCGCCTACGAGAATGCCAAGAAGGAAGGGAAGATGAACACGCTGGTCGATCTTCAGGAAGCGATTCACGACGGCGCCGTGAAGCGTATCCGCCCAAAGTTCATGACCGTCGCCTGCATGTTCATGGGGCTTGTACCCATTATGTGGTCCACCGGCGCAGGGGCCGACGTGATGAAGCGAATCGCCGCGCCGATGATTGGCGGCATCTTCACGTCGTTCATTCTCGAGCTGGTGGTCTATCCGGCGATTTACGAGGTTTGGAAATGGAACACGGAAGTCAAAAAGCGGCAGGTGGCGGCATGAGGACGCTGCTCTTGTTCGCCCTCGCGGCGCCGGCATGGGGCCAGAGCCTCCAATTTGAGGTTCGCCATGAGCGGGCGCTGCTCGATCATCCCGGCCGGATTACGTTCGAAGACGGTGGCCTGCTGTACGAGCAGGTGCTGACGCCGAAGCAGCAGAAGAAGGTGGCGAAGGGCAAGAAACCGCCCAAACTGGAAACTGCGCGCTGGGACTACCAGGACATTCAACAGCTCTGGCTCTCTCCCGACAAACTGGTCATCCTCACGTACAGAGACCGGAAGTGGTTTCTGGGCGTCGACAAGGAATTCGAGTTCTACCTGACGGCCAAGGACCAGTCGTTCACTGCTGCTTACGAGCGGCTGAGAGGAAAGCTGGACGAGCGTTTCGTCGCGGCGCTGGCCGATCCGGCGGTCGCGGTGGATTGGGAGATCCCCGTGAAGCTCCTTGGCACCGTGCAGGGCTCCGAAGGAGTCCTCCAAGTCGGTGCGGACCGGATCGTCTATCAGACCGGCCGGAAGCACCAGTCCCGCACTTGGCGCCTCGAAGACATCGAGAACGTTAGCACTTCGGGACCGTATCAACTGACCCTGACAACCCATGAAAGAGCGATCAGCCACTACGGCGGATTGAAGGGCTTCAACTTCCAACTGAAACGCAAGTTGGACGCAGGCCGCTTCGACCGGCTTTGGAAGCGCCTCAATCGCGACAAGGGTCTGGAGTTCTTGACATCCCTTCAGGAAAGGAAACAGTGAGTTCGATGAAGAAAACGCTCCTTGGTCTGGTGTTCGCCGCAGTTGCAGCAGCCGCGGCCGATAAGGTTCAGACGTTTACCGGGATCATCACCGACACGATGTGCGGCGCCAAGCACACGATGGGCATCAGCCCGGACGAGAAGTGCGTGCGGGAGTGCGTGCGGATGGATCCCAAGAAGTGGAAGTACGCCCTTCTCGCAGGCGGGGACATCTACATTCTGAGCGATCAGCAGACGCCGGAAAAGTTCGCCGCGCGGAAAGTGAAGGTGACCGGCGTGTTGTTCGAGAAGACGAAGATCTTGCGGGCCGACAAGATCGAAGCCGTCCGCTAGCCCTGGCCATCACAAACGATCAAAACAATCAGGAGACCCCACATGAATGCAAGAAGAACCTTAGGAATGCTCGCGCTGGCGATTTCGACCACCGCAGGAGTCTACGCCTGGCAGCACGCCCACGACCATGGGGATGCCAAGACGACCCAGATCACCGGGCAGGTCGTGGACATCGCCTGCTTTGTCGGGCACAACAGTTCCGGCGAAAAGCACGCCAAGTGTGCCGAGGCGTGCGCCCGTGCCGGGAATCCGCTCGCTATCTTCGATGGCAAGCAAATCTACCTGCCGATCTCGATGAACCACAAGAATCCGAATGAGAAGCTGATGGCGTTCATCGAGAAGAAGGTCAAGGTGACGGGCACAGTGCTCGAAAAGGGTGGGATCAAGGGCATCGCCATCGACAAAGTGGAGCCCGCCCAATAGTTCCGAACAATCTAACGCTGGAACTGGGAGGCCAACTCGCCGAAGCGCAGCACTTGGCCTCCTCGTTCGGCGGCGAAGGCCCGGGCGGCCTGAGCATCGCCAAACGCAAGCAGGCTCGGGGAGCAACGGTCAAAGTGAGTGTGCATCGGCTGCTTGTCGGAGGTCACGGAGGGTTCGTGCCGGGAGCAGGGATTCACGTTGCTGTCGCGGACGACATAAGCTGTCGCGGGATCAAGAGACCTTCCTGTCAGGAAGTCGGTCAGTTCAACGACTTCGACCGGCTTGCTCGCTTGTTGGTGCTCGGAGAGGGCGCACGCCGGGCAGCAATAGACGCCTCTCTCGCCACCCAAGACCGCGACGGTTCGCATATGCGCGTGTACGAGCCGGGAGCAGGCCCGGCAAACGCGGCGATCCTTTAACTCGACATAACGCCAGCCGGAGTAAGCGACACCCGCGATCCCCAGGGAGGTGAGAGCCGTGACGAAGAAAACCCGCCGATTCATACCCGCGTCGTCCCTGTCCAGATGCTACCGCCGATCGAACAACGCCGCAAGGAGGTTGCCTTGACCCCGCCACGACCCGGGTTCAAGCCGGCTTTGCGCTACCACTGGCTAACGAACTTCTACGACGGCGTCGTCGGCCGGGCGATGCCGGAGCGGGAGTTCAAATCAGCGCTGATCGCACAGGCCCGCATCGGCCACGGTCAACGGGTGCTCGACTTCGGCTGCGGCACGGCCACGCTGACCCTGATGATCGAGGCCGAGGCCCCGGCGGTGGAAGCAGTGGGAGTCGATGTGGACGAACGGGCGCTCAAAATCGCAGTTGACAAGGCGCGGATGCGGAACTCAAAGGTGCGGCTGGAAAGAATCTCACCCGGGGTGTTGCCGTTTCCCGGTGCCTGGTTCGACCGCGTCGTTTCCTGTCTGGTTTTTCATCATCTGCGACGGGACGAAAAGCGCGCCGCTCTTAAGGAGTGCTTGCGGGTCCTCTGTCCCGACGGGGAGTTGCACATCGCCGACTGGGGGCGGCCGGCAAACGGGCTGCTGCGAGGCGGGTTTCTCCTAACCCAACTTCTGGATGGTTTCGAGACGACCGCCGACAACGCACGCGGACTGCTGGGAGAGTTCGTGTCGCAAGCCGGATTCGAACGCGTGGAAGAGACGGCCCACTTCCCAACCGTTTTCGGAAGCCTGCGGCTGATCCGAGCCTGTCGCCCATCGCAAATACCCTGAAGGGCGGCATGGATTGGCCGATACGCTCCAATGGCTGTTCCTATAGAGGCACCCGGGAGCCAGGGCCGAATGGCCATCCGCGAGCGGTTGTTGGTTCTACAGGACTTACGAGCGTCGTACAAACGGTGCATCACGTGCACTCTTCTCGAGTGTCGCGGCTCACCACGTTGCTGAACCCGGGCGAAAGGAGATCTTCTAATGACACGTTCAATCACACAGGCCATCCGAGCGGCAGGCTGCGGTGCTGCCCTGATACTCATCCTGTTGGCAGCCGGCGGCTTCGCTGAGGCTGCCGATCCCAAGGAGATGTTGAAGCCAAAACAAGTGAAAGCGTTGGTGGCATCGGCCAAGACTCCCGAGGACCACATGAAACTGGCACGCCACTTCACCGCGATGGCGGAAAAGCATGAGGCGGAGGCAGCTGAACATGCCGCCTTGGCGGAGGAGTACGCTCGCAATCCCCGGTTGGGCGCGGCCAAGATCCCCATGGCGCCGAACTCGGCTGAGCATTGCCGATACTACGCCGAACACTGCCGGAAAGCCGCGAAGGAGATGCGCGCGATGGCCGCGGCGCACGAGGCCATGGCGAAAGAAGTATCGAGGTAGCGCTGCTCCCCACCCGCGCTCATTACCGCGAGACTCGGGGATCCCAAGGGCTTCACTGAAGATCGGACAACGCACCAGCGTCCGCAAGGGCTTGGTGCGTTTTGCTATCTCCCTATCGTCCGGCGCGCAGGTGTAATGTCTTGGCAGTGTTTCCGTCAGCACCTTTGGATGGCGCAAAGAATACGTCGTCCGAAGGAGGCAGAAGCATGTTTTCGTGGATCGTTCTGATCGCCGGCGTTGCCGCGATCGTTGGGGTGAACTGGTATTTTCTGATGGCACCGAGAACCGCCGTGGCCGCCAGGGCTTCCGCTAATGCCGGGCAAGAGGTTACCGTTACGGTGGAAGGCGGATATTCACCATCGGCGGTGCGGGTCAAGAGCGGTGTTCGCCTTCGCCTAGTCTTCGATCGCAAGGAGAAGTCTCCTTGCTCCGATGAGGTCGTCATCAGCGAGTTTGGGATTCGCCGATTCCTGAAGCCGTTCGAGAAAACGGTCATCGAGCTAACGCCGGCGAAACCCGGGTCCTACGAGTTCACATGCGGGATGGGCATGCTGCGAGGACAGATCGAGGTGCAGGCATGACCCGGCGCGGGTCCCCCTCAAGCGTAGAGCGCGTCACTTTACCGGTTTTTGGGGTGTCTTGCATCTCGTGCATCCGCCACATCCGAAAGGCTCTGGACGAAGTCAGCGGTGTTGAGTCGGCCGACGTCAATCTCGCTCGCCGAGAGGTGACCGTGCTCTTCGATCCTGAGACGACCGGCGTCGATGGCATCGTCAGCGCCATCCAACGGAGTGGCTACGCAGTCGAGGCTCCCAAAGCCCTGGAATAGCCCCCAAACAGAGGAGACAACAATCATGCAAGCCTCTAGTCCTACAACGTCGGAAGTGAGCATTCCGATCGCCGGCCTGACGTGCGCATCGTGTGTGGGCCATGTTCAGGACGCGCTGACCGCCCAAGCTGGTGTGACGGCCGCGACGGTGAACCTCATCACGCGTGAGGCGAGGGTCGCGTTCGACCCAGAAACGACGAATGTCGAGACGCTTGTAGGAGCGATCCGGAGCCGCGGCTACGGAGCGGATTTGCCGGCAGCCTCGGTCAGCCTCGCCGACGAACAGGCCGCCCAGGATGCGGCGCAGGCGGAGGAGTACACCGGCATGAAACGGAAGGCGCTCTTGAGCGCTCTAATCGGGACGGTCGCAATGGTACTCTCCATGCCGTTGATGTCGGGGGGGCTTCACGGGGGATCGCACCGTTTCGAGGGTGCTGTGCTCGACCGGGTCATGAGCGTCGTCGATCGCTCGCTGCGCCAGGTTCTCCCCTGGCTGTACGCGGTTGACCCCCAGACTATCCGAACCGCGCTGCTGCTCCTCACCATGGTGGTGATCGGATGGGCCGGGCGGCAGTTCTACATCCGCGCATGGACTGCGTTCCGCCACCGCGTGGCGGACATGAACACACTGATCGCCGTCGGCACCGGAGCGGCCTTCGCGTACTCGGTGGCTGCGACGGTCGCCCCCGGCTTTTTCTTAAGGCATGGAGTCGCACCGGAAGTCTACTATGAAGCCGTCGTCATGATCATTGCTCTGGTCCTTGCCGGCAACGCGCTCGAAAGCCGTGCCCGTGGCAAGACTTCGGAGGCACTGAGGAAGATGCTCCAACTCCAGCCGGCGCAAGCCCGCGTCTTGCGCGAAGAGCAGGAGATCGATGTTCCCGCCGGTGAGGTCCGGACGAGCGACTTGGTTCTCATTCGTCCGGGCGAGCGAATTCCGGTGGACGGAATCGTCGTCGAGGGGAAGAGCGCGGTCGACGAGTCGATGCTGACTGGGGAAGCGGATCCGGTGGAGAAAGCAACGGGCGACAAGGTCATCGGCGGTACGCTCAACCGGCTTGGCTCGCTGCGTTATCAGCCGACCGCGGTTGGTACGACCGGAACCCTCGCCCAGATCGTGAAACTGATGCGCGAAGCGCAAGCCTCGCGCGCACCGATGCAGAAACTCGCCGACCGGATCAGCGGCGTCTTCGTGCCGGCCGTGATCTCGATTGCGATCGCGACGTTTGTCGCCTGGTTGCTATTGGCGCCCGGGGAAGGGTTCATGCGCGCGCTCAGCGCCGCCGTCGCCGTGCTGATCATCGCTTGTCCTTGCGCCGTCGGACTTGCCGTCCCCACGGCAGTGACAGTGGCGGTCGGTCGTGGTGCACAAGCGGGCCTGCTCTTCAAGGGTGGCGAAGCGATCGAGAAGCTGCAGGGCGTCGATACGATCCTGCTGGACAAGACCGGAACCATCACCCTGGGGAGGCCCAGCGTCACCCGGATACAGGCGGTATCCGGATTCACTGAGGACTCGTTGCTGTCCATGGCGGCAGCCGTGGAACGGCTCTCTGAGCACCCGTTGGCCGAAGCAGTCCTCGCCAAAGCCAAGGAGAGGGGACTGGGCCACCTGTCCGCCACTCAGTTTGAAGCCTCGCCCGGGCAGGGTGCCGCGGCGACGGTCGATGGACGCAAGGTCCTGATCGGGAATCAGCAATGGCTGACGTCACAGGGCGTCAATGCGATCTCGCTTTCGGAGCACGCCGATCAGTTAGCGGCCGATGGGTCGACTCCCGTTCTCGTTGCCGTGGACGGTCTTCCGGCCGGCGTCATCGCCATCTCCGACCCAGTCAAGACGACATCAGCCAGAGCCGTCCAAAAACTGCGTTCGCGCGGCCTGCGTGTGGTCATGGTCACCGGAGATCGCAAGTCCGCAGCCTGGGCTGCAGCTCGTCAGGTGGGCATCGATGAAGTGGCGGCTGAGGTTCTTCCGGAAGGGAAGGTCTCTCAAGTCACGCACTTTCAACAGCAGGGCCGGCGCGTGGCGATGGTCGGTGACGGAGTGAACGATGCTCCGGCGCTTGCGCAGGCCGACGCTGGCCTCGCCATGGCTTCCGGGTCCGATATCGCTTCCGAG
This sequence comes from Bryobacteraceae bacterium, assembly GCA_031969915.1. Lineage (GTDB taxonomy): Bacteria > Acidobacteriota > Terriglobia > Bryobacterales > Bryobacteraceae > DALYJJ01. Next base: position 19,711 of record DALYJJ010000018.1, read on the forward strand.
GCTTCCGACGTAACGTTGATGCGCAGCGATCTCGAAGCTGTCGTTGCCGCTCTCGACTTGTCCAACCGGACGATTCGAACGATGAAGCAGAATCTGGTGTGGGCGTTTCTCTACAACGTCATCGGTATTCCCGTGGCCGCCGGAGTTCTGTATCCAGCCTTCGGACTTGTCCTCACTCCCGTGCTAGCGAGCGTTGCCATGGCGTTCTCCTCGGTAAGCGTCGTGGCGAACAGCCTTCGCCTGCGGTCCTGGGCCATGTTAGGGTTCGAGTCATGAGCGGCGCGGGTTCCTCTTCCACTGGTCTCTCTCCTCAAGCGCTGGCGCGGCTGGTTGAAGGCCGGCTGCAGTTCTTGGCGTTTCTCCGGAGGCGAGTGAATTCCGAAGCTGCGGCCGAGGATATCCTCCAGTCGGCCTTCGTTCGTGGCATTGAGAAGGGCGGAGCCGTTCGCGATGAGGAGAGCGTCGTGGCCTGGTTCTATCGCCTCTTGCGCAACGCCGTGATCGACTACTATCGCCAATCCGGCGCGGCGGAACGAGCGTCCGGAGAGTTAGCACGGCACTTGACGGACCATCAAGAGCCGGATGAATCGCTGAAAGGCGAAGTCTGCCAATGTGTCACCGCGTTGCTCGACACCGTGAAACCTGAGTATCGCGAAGCTCTGGAGACGATCGATCTGAACGATGGGAGTCTGGCCGACTTGGCCGCAAAGGCCGGAGTCACTTCGAACAATGCAGCCGTCCGAGTTCATCGGGCGCGGGAGGCGCTGCGCAAGCGAGTCGCGCAGGCTTGTGGAATCTGCGCAACCCATGGGTGCTTGAACTGCCACTGCAAAAGGAAAGCCACCGGGTAGTGGCCTCGCGCCTGGGCTGAAAGGGGATAGTAGCTCCTGCACCGTTTCTGCAACCCCACCGCGTTGCACGCTGTCGACGGCGACGCCGCGCGTATGCAATTTCTGGCGAACAATCTCTTCGCATCCGGGCCCGCACCCCTGCTGACGGGCGGCGTGGGTTTCATCAACTTGTCGAGACGCAGATCAGAACGGCGTCAACGAATTCCCGAACAGGCGCGCTCCTCACCCGCTACACTGCCCGGGCTGCGACTCGTACTTTCCCGGACCGCTCCCGCCGCCGAATGACGGTGAGCCGCTGACGAGATCCGCGGGGGGTCTCAGACTTCGGGAGATCCTAGCAACTCCTCGCGGCGGCGCCGCTGCCAGTGGCATTCTCGCAAGTTGATTGGCGTGGCATGGAAGCTCGCTGGCTTCGTTTTAGTCTAGCCCCCGGTACCCAGATTGGGCTTTACCTTGATTACCTTGACAAGGGAGCGCAGGGAGAGGGTATATTGAATCGAAACGGCTTAGCTGACCAAAAAGCGTTACAATAGGCGGCTAAGTTCTTTATTTTCAATCGATAGACAATTTCCCAAGCTGGACGTCGTGGGTTCGAGTCCCATCTCCCGCTCCATTTTTTCAACCGAGCACAGCCAAAACGGTGGAGCCCGATAGAGTCCACTAAGCTCCGACAGCCTTCTCAAGAGCGCTCAGACCCTTGCGGCGCTTGAGCGACGTTCGACCTCTTCACAGGGATGGCTCGGGCTCAAGGGGTCCGCTGATCCGGATTCGAAGTCATGATGGCGCTAGAACCACCTTTGTCTGGCATCGGTTTGGTGGGATGATATGGACATGCCAAAGGCTCCCTCGGCGAGCAGGTTTTCACTCGCCATCGAGTACTACCGGGAGGAGGATGGACGCTGGTTGGCGGACATCCCGGCACTCCCCGGCGTTACCGCTTTCGGGCGGACGAAGAAACAAGCGACTGCTGCCGTACAGGCTCTCGCACTGCGGCTGATCGCCGACCGCCTGGAGCACGGGGAAGCGGTCCCCGGCCCCATGGACGTGTCCTTCATTGCCGCCTAAGAAGGAATCCCCAGACTGGCCTTCCACCAAGGCCAAGCAGGCACTCGCGGCACTGCTGCGGATCGGCTGGCGCGTCAAACGGCAGAGCGGAACCTCCCACCGGATTCCGGAGCGTCCGGGCTGGCCGGATTTCTTGTTCGCCTATCATAACCGTGTGACACTCGGCCCCACGGCAATGAGGGTACTGGCGAAAAAAACCGGCCTGAGCCGGGAAGATCTGTAGCTGGAAACCTTTCAACCTGTTCTTCGGCGCAGCCGCTGCACCAGCTTGTGATCGTTTTGCCCGCAATTGAGGCGGATGAACTGAGCGGCTAGGCGACGGGGGCGAGCCGGCCGTCCTCCATCTCGTAGCGCTCGCTGAAGCGAGCGGCGAGGTCGGCGCTGTGGGTAACCACGACCAGGATATTGTTCAGGCGCGCGTGGAGATCGAGGAGGAGGCTGCCGGCCAGGGCGGCCGATGTGCGGTCCAGATTGCCGGTGGGCTCGTCGCAGAGGAGGAGCAGTGGGTTGCGGATGAGCGCTCTGGCGATGGCGACGCGCTGCTTCTCACCGCCTGAGAGTTCGGCGGGCCGGTGATCGAGGCGGCCGCCCAATCCGACTTGTTCGAGCAACTGCAGCGCGCGATCGGCGGCGTTTGGATCGGGTTTGCCAACGAGGGTCGGCGTGAGGACATTCTCGAGCACGCTCAACTGTGGGAGCAGGCAGTGATCCTGAAAGACAAAGCCCACGCGCTCGTTGCGGAAGGAGGCCAGTTCCGGTTCGGGCAGGCCGCCGGTCTCTACGCCCGCCACGCGGACGGAGCCGGAAGTGGGGCGGTCCAGCGCGCCGAGGATATGGAGGAAGGTGCTCTTACCGCTGCCCGAGGGGCCCATGACACACGCGGCACGGCCTTGGCCGAGTGAGAGCGAAATACCGTTGAGCACGCGCAGGGCGCCTTTCGGAGTGGTGTACTCCTTGACGACGTCGCGCGCTTCGAGCATCTAACGAACCGCGCTCCTCAGGACCGGAGCGCTGACACGCTCCCAGATGTCGACGGTGCGCCGGGCCATGTGGGCGGCCGTGTAGTGCTCCCGCAGCCCATCGTAGCCGCGATGCCCGAGTTCGAGCGCAAGGTCCGGATCTTCCCACAGCGAAAGCAGGCCCTCGGCCAGCGACTCGGGGTCGTTCGGTTCGACCAGCAGACCGCCTCCCGTGGTCTCGATGATCTCCGGAAACGCGCCGCAGCGCGGCTGAACCACCGGGATGGAATTGGCCATCGCTTCGAGAACGAAAGTGCCCTTGGGATCGGGATAGACGGTGGGCACGGAGAGGACGTCGAGACTGTGCAGGAACTCGATCTTCTCTTCGCGGGTGAGGACGCCGCGATACTCGAACTGATCGCCCAGGCCCCACTCACGCATCTGGCGCTCGATCCCGGCCAGGTAGCCCCGGCTCTCCTCTCCGAGCCAACCGGCGACGAGCAGTTTTGAGGGGGGAAGGCCGGGCCGCTGGCGCAGGCGGTGGTACGCATCGGCGAGAACGTGGAGTCCCTTTTCCGGGGCGATGCGGGCCAGGTAGCCGATGTGAAACGTGTTGCCGTGAGAGGTGCGGGCGGCGGAGTGTCCCTCGAGACTGATGCCGAGCGGGGCGGCGTGGACCTTCTCTTCGGGGATTCGCAGGTACTCGACCATGTAGTGGGCGTAGTAGTCGCTGACCGCGACGAAGGCGTCGACGTACCGCGAGTGATCGGCGATGCGGTCCAGGGCCTGGGTGCGATACGGCTCATCGAGTCCGTCGAGGAAGAGATCCTCTCCCTGCAGGGTGCAAATGACGGGAGCGTTTCGGATCCCCTTGATGGTCTTGGCGAACGCGATCAGAAGGGTAAAGGGGATGTTGATGATGTCGAACTCAGGCTCGGCGGAAAGCCATTCCCCGAGTTTCAGGAACTCCTTGCGAAGCACACCCGCCTCACCGTCCAGCATGGAGACGGTCATCGCGCCGAGGAAGTGGGGATCGGTCTTGATCTGGCGCTGCGCGGCCCACCGAAGCAGCGAGGGCGATTCGAATACGCGGTCGAGGAAGCGCGGGGTCCGGCGGAACAGGGGCACGTTTTGCTGGAGCCAGACGTTGATCCCGCTGAACAGGACCTCCCCTTCGCTGACGTTGGTCTCGTCCGTGAGCGTGGGCGTGTAAATCGGCATGAGCACGACTTCGTGCCCCAGGCGCATCAACTCCTTGGCCAGCGCGTTGTCCCGCAAACAACTGCCGCAGATCATGTTCGCCGCGCCGGCGGTGAAGGAGAGAACACGCATGCTAGACCGCCGCCATCTCCGCCTGGAACGCACGGCGGGCATAAAGATGTTCGAAGAGGTTCCCTTCGTGGGGCTGATCCCACGAGAGCTTCATGGTGGAGATGGCGCCCAGGTTCAGGCGGCCCACATGGGGCGAACTCAACATGCGATTGATGAGCGCCTGGTCGCGGGTAATCGCGGTCACCACGAGCGACGGCCCGAGCACCTCGGGCATTTCGCTTTGCGGCACTTCGACCACGCTCGCATACGGGAACAGGAACTCGCGGTTGGCCAGAGGATGCTCGGGGGACTCGCACCACATGACGGTCGGCAGGACGTAGACGCAGCCGTCCCACTCGGCGACCCGGTCGCCGCGGAGTTGGGCGGTGAGGTCCACGGCGCCGCCGCCCCGAAGGTCCTGGTCCACCATCATCGACACACGGCGGCCGACGTTCGGATCTGCGAAAGGCGCGATCTGGGCCTGTGGATCGTCCTCGGCGCGCGGCCGGATCTCCGCCATGCGCCGCGCGAGGGCCTCGGCGATTTCGCGTCCGCGCCGCGGCACCCACACACCGGAGGCGTTCACGCACGAACGCCCGCCGTTCTCCGAAATCGAGTGCACGATCACGTCGAGGTACTTTTCGTAGTCGTCGACGCAGTCCTCGCCGATCACCACCTTACTGTAGCCGGGGCCGTGGACTTCAATGCGCGGGTCGTTCTGCCAGACCTTAGTGGAGCCCACGTCGCCGAACACCATGCCGCGCCCACAGGTGCGCAGGATTTCGCCGCCGCCCGCGTGGTCGGCGGGAAAGTATCCGAAGACCTCTTCCGGAACGCCGGCCTGGATGAAGGCCTGGAGAATGCGGTAGGGCGTCCAGGGCTCCGCGCTACCCGGCTTGAGCATCAGCGGAGTCTTCAGCGCAATCGCCGGGACCCAGAGCGAATGCACGCCGGGCGAGTTATTGGGCAGCACGACGCCGAGCGATTCGCCGCGCGGGAAGAAACTGATGGCAGAACCCCCGGCGTCGCCGTAGCCGCGATCCAGCACCGAGAGGTCGAGGTTTCGCGTGAGCCCGCCCAGCACGGCGGGCAGGTTCGCGAGCACGCTTTCGATCTTGGCCATGTTCCGGCGGGCTAGCACGTGCGGCATGCCGGTGGTGGCAGAGAGTTGTTCGACGTAGTCCTGCGGCGTTTGCGCGCTTTCGCCGAGCGGGAGCGCCGCGGTCATAAACAGCTTCGCGGCTTTGGCGCTCATCGCCATCAGTTCCGCAACGGTGAAGCCGTCGAGGATGCGTTTCGCCTGGCCGGCCTGCTGCATCTCCCGGCGGATGAGGCCCACATTGGCGAGACTCATCTCGACGAACGGCTGCCGCGTGCGGTAATGCACCGTCTGGGCGACGTCCATACTGCGATACGGACGCCCCCGCCGCAGGATGGGGATGTGCAACATCAGTAGACTCCCTCCACCACTTTGTTCTGGAACCGGGAGAAGGGCCGCACGTTCCGGACGCCGTCCCAGGGGTACTTCTCATAGGGCGCCTCTCGCTCACACTCATCGCGTTCCAGGAAGCGCGGCATGAAGAACTCCTTGGTCAGCGTGGTGAGGCGGGCGCGGCCCGTTTCGCCGTAGCCGACGATGCGGGTGGGCTCATCGGGATCCACCACTTCCACCATCGCGCGCGGCGAGGGGGGATAGTAGACGATGGCGTAGCCGTCGTCCTTCGAAACGGGGCGATGCGTGGCGAGGCCCATCAACGTGTTGCCGTAGGTGGGCGCGAAGTAGATGCCTTCGAGCAGTTCTTCCACCGCGAAGCGCACCCACTGGGGCGTCATTTCCGTGCCCCCGCAGAAGATGCCCTTGATGCCCAGTTTCTTGAGCGAGACCTTCTCGCACAAGGCTTCGAGGAGCTTCGGCGTGATGAACAGGCACTGTATGTTGCCGTGCGCCTTGAGCAAGGTGAGCGCCTGGTCGATCACATGCTGTTTGTACAGCTCCATCTGACGCATCTCGCCCATTCGGATGAGCTTGATCACCCAACGGGGATCCAGGTCCACCATGAAGCAGATCCCGCCGCGATACTGGGCGAGGTGCTCGACGGCCAGGCGCAGACGGCGCGGGCCGCTGGGTCCAACGTGGAGCCAGTCGGCGCCCTTGGGGAAGGCGTCGTCCGGGAGCGTCGCGCTGAACATCTCGTAGTCGATGCGGAAATCCTCAATGGCGATGCGCGACTTGGGTACGCCGGTACTGCCGCCGGTCTCGAATGTGAATACGGGCCGGCCGGCGTAGCCCTTGGGAACCCAGCGCTGGACCGGACCGCCACGCAGCCATTCATCCTGGAAGAAGCCGAACTTGTCCAGGTCGTCGTAGGACTTCACTTCCTGGCGCGGGTCCCAGCCCGCCTTCCTCGCCCAGTCCAGCCAGAACGTGCAGCCGGTTTCGGGGTTGAAGTGCCATTCGACGACTTCGCGAGTCCAAACGTCGAGTTGCTGTTTCGCCGCGGCGGCTCGGGCTTCAAGAGTCAGATCCAAGGTAGGTGTCACGATCGGGAAACTCCGGATGGTATGAACCTAGTGTACTTCGGCGCATACTAATGGACGAAACGGGGCGGGATTCGACTCAGAAACTTCGGCCGGCGGGAAGCGAGCTGTGCCGCGGAGCAATCTGGTAACGGCGCTGGAGGCGCAAGAGCCCCCGTTTACCGCCGCAACAATCGCAACGGCGATTCGGGCGGCAGGAGGGCCGATGCTATTCTCCAAGTATGTTTCGCACCGGCTTCACCCTCTTCCTGTTCACAGCCGCGCTGATCGCGGCGCCGGTTCCCGAGTGGTCGCGCTTCCGGGGGCCGAACGGGTCGGGTGTCGCCGAAGCAACGAACCTGCCGGTGGAGTTCGGGCCGGGGAAGAACCTGGTTTGGAAGACGGATCTCCTGCCCGGTTACTCATCGCCGGCGCTGACCGAGAAGCACATCTTCGTCACGGCTCACAAGGACAAGAAGAAGCTCTACACGATCTGTCTGGACCGTAAGAGCGGCCAAATCCTCTGGCAGCACGAGGCGGGCGAGAATCCGAACAAGCCCCTGAGCGTCAACACGCCGGTTTCGCCCAGCCCGGTGACCGACGGGATCAACGCCTACGTCTTCTTCGAGCACGCGGGCCTGATCTCCTACAGCCCGGACGGCAAAGAACGCTGGCGCGCGAAGCTGGGGCCGTTTCAGAGTCCGTACGGGCTGGGGGCGTCGCCGATTCTGGTGGACGGCAAGGTGGTGCTGCAGATCGACCACGACAACGGCTCGTTTCTCATCGCATTCCGCGCCAAGGACGGCAAACAGCTCTGGAAAGCCGCCCGCAACGAGTTTACGCACGGGTTCTCGACTCCCGTCGTCTACAAGCCGCGGCGCGGCCCGGCGCAGATCGTCACCTCCGGGTCCTTCAAACTGGCGGGCTACTCGGCGGAGGACGGCGAGCTGCTGTGGTGGGTGGACGGCATGGCGTGGCAGGCGAAATCGACGCCCTTGATCGACGGCGACATGCTGTATGTGCACTCGTGGATGGCGGGACTCAGCGAACTGGGGCACAAGCCCGTGACGGAGACGTGGCCGCAGGCGCTGGAGGCGATCGATAAGAACAAGGACGGGAAGCTGCAAAAGGAAGAGCTGCCGGACCCGGCGATGGCGAAGTACCTGTTCCTCTTCGACCTGGACGGCGACGGCACGTTGGGCGAACGGGACTGGAACAACGTGCTGGCGCGGAGCAACGCCAAGAACGGATTGTTCGCGATCAAGCTGGGAGGCAGGGGCGACCTGGCGAAGGACATCGCCTGGCGATATGAGAAATCGCTGCCGAACATCCCGTCGCCGATCCTCTATAACGGGGCGTTGTTCGTCTTGAAGGAAGGCGGGATTCTGACGTCGCTCGATCCGAAGACGGGCGAGGTGATCAAGCAGGGGCGCATTGAAGGCGCGGTGGATCCGTACTTTGCTTCGCCGGTGGCGGCGGACGGTAAGATCTACACGGCAAGCGCGCCGGGCAACGTCGCGGTGCTGAAGGCGGCGGGCCAATGGGAGTTACTGCAGGTGAACAAGCTGGACGAAGAGACCTGGGCGACACCGGCGCTCGCCGGCGGCCACATTTTCGTTCGTACGCAAAAGTCCTTATTTTGCTTCGGCGTATCACAGCCGTAACACGGTTGGTGACTCCCCAAGATACTTGGCGGACGGCGGACGGAACCGTACAGTCGCCGCATGGCCATCACAGTAGCCGACAAAGCAAAAGCAGCCGCAACCGTCTTCTCCGACACGTCGAAGTCCGGAATGGACATGCGTCTGAAACGCCTCATGGAAGCCCAACGCCTTGTCACCGGATGGGTTGACGCAGGCAGTTTCGGGCAGGGTTTTCTCAATCTTGGGTCGCTCAAGTCCGGTCTGGACGCGATCTCACGCGGCGCCACGGTGTACACGGATTACCAGGCGTCCAAAACGATGCAGCTTCAGCTTGCGGGCAAGTACGGGATGGCGCTGGTAGGGCAGCTCGCCTCCGACCTGCACTTCGTTTTCACCAGCTTCGGAGAGAAACAGCCGGACCTTTCGAGCAAGAGCGGCACGGCGACAATCGTGGTGACGCGTAACAGCTTCGGCTGCTACCTGGTGTTGACGGAGGACCGCCAGAGTCTCAAGGAAATCGTCTTCGTCCGGGGCGAGGAGACGTACGGCAAGGAACTCGCGGTGGCCTTCCGCTGGAACGACGCCAACGGCACATTCAGCCGGTAGGCGCTGGGCAACAGCCAGGCATTACCCAGGCGGCCGGACGCTCCGTTCCGGCCGCCTTTTTTGTTCTGCGGCGTCGCAGGGCCGCACACCGCGTCCCGGATTCGGACAGCCGGCGTGGCGCGGCCCGGCGTGATACACGGCGGCGGCGCGGCACTTGGTTTGCAAGTTTCCGGACATGTTCGACGATGTGCGCCTTGCGGTCCGGATGCTCCTGAAGCGGCCCGGCCTGACCTTCGTAGCCGCGTTTTCGCTCGCGCTGGGCATCGGCGCGAATGCGACGATCTTCAGCCTGCTGGACGGGATGTATTTGCGTCCACTCGGCGTGCCGGCGCCGGCGGAGGTCGTTCGAGTGTTTCTGGCGCATGAGGAAGACCCCTACGGGAACCTCTCGTATCCTGAGTTCCGGGATCTTCGCGCGGAGGCGAAGTCGTTCACGGGCGTGGCGGCGGCAATGCGCCGCGGGGCGCGCTACCGGGACGGCGAGACGACCCGTATTCTGCTGGTAAACGTGGCCTCGCCGGACTTCTTTCAGGTGATGGGAGTGAAACCGCACCTGGGCCGCCTGTTCGGAGCGGGCGAAGAGGACGGGGCTCCGATCGTCGTGGGCTACGACGCCTGGCAGCGGGTCTTCGGCGGCGACCGCAACCTGGTGGGCCGCTCGCTGCGTCTGAATCGGGGCACCGTCACGGTGGCCGGCATTCTGCCGCCTGAGTTTCGCGATACGGGTGTGACGGGCTACCGCGATTTCTGGGCGCCGCCTCGCACGTGGATGGCGATGGCGGGAGGCGAGGTGGCGAGCGATTTTGAAGCGCGCCGGTTCCGGGTCTACGATGTGCTGGCGCGGCTGCGGCCGGGGGTGAGCGAAGCCCAGGCGCGAGCCGAAGTGGAGACCATCGCGCGGCGCTGGGAGCAGGCGCATCCCGAATCGAACAAAGCGCGGCGCGGCGTGCTGGTGACGGACTTCGACTGGCGCTGGAAGAACTCGAAGGTGACCGTCGGGGCGATGTTCGGCGTGGTGGCGCTGGTGATTCTGATCGCGAGCGTGAACGTGGCGAACCTGCTGCTGGCGCGTGCGGAGGCGCGCCGGCGGGAGATCGCGATCCGCACCGCGATCGGAGCGTCGCGCTGGCGGGTGGCGCGCCAGTTCCTGGTAGAGAGCCTGCTGCTGGGCGGGGCGGGCCTGGCGATGAGCCTGGTGATCGCATTCTGGCTCATCGAGGCGCTGCCCGGAATCCTGCCCGCGACGCCCGGCTACGCGGCGCCCGCGCGATTCGAATTGGACCTGCGGGTGACGCTCGCCACGCTGGCCGTCGGGCTGACCACCGCGCTGCTGTTCGGGCTGGCGCCGGCGTGGTCGGCGGGGCGCACGCCGCCGGCTCCGGTGTTGAAGGGCGAATCGGCGACGGGGAGCCACAGGGTCCCGCTGCGAAACGTGCTCGCACTGGCGCAAGTGGCGATCTCGCTGGTGCTGGTGGTGGCCGCGGGGGTTCTGGCGTTGAGCTTCCGGAACACGCGCACGGCGGAGTTGGGTTTCACGCGGGGCGACCTGCTGCTGGCCTGGGTCTCGGGCAGCCAGCGGTTTCAGGAAGCGGCGATCCAGAAGATCGCCGCGCTGCCGGGCGTGCGGCGGGTGGGAGCCGGTACCCGCGCTCCGATGAGCCTTTCGGCGGGCGGGATGTTCCTGCATGTCGTGGTTCCCGGCCATCCCGACTTCGCGGCGGCGGGCGCGCGGCCGGCGGAGATCAAGTTCAATGCCATCGATCCGAACTTCCTGCCGGTGATGGGCACGCGGCTTTTGCGCGGGCGGAATTTCACTGAGCAGGACCGCGGCGAAGCGCCCCGCGTGGCGCTGGTGAATGAGACGATGGCGCGGCGCTACTGGCCGAACGAGGATGCGATCGGGAAGTACCTGCGCGTGGAGGGCATGGCGAAGGGCGAGTGCCAGATCGTGGGGATCGTCGAAAACGCGCCGATCAACGAGGTGACGGAGGCGCGCGAGCCGTACTTCTACCTGCCGTTCTTCCAGGGCGCCGCGCGTTGGGAGATGACGCTGCTGATCGAAACCGCGATGCCCGACCCGCAGTCGCTGGCGGGCGCGGTGCGCACCTCGCTGGTGGAAGTGGACCGGAGCATGGAGCCGATGAGCCTGCTGCGGTTCAGCGACCTGGTGAGTTACTCCACCGGCCCATATCGCATGAAGGCCCAGTTAGTGGGGGCGCTGGGAGTACTCGGCCTTGTCCTGACCGCCGTGGGGCTGTATGGAGTGGTTGCCTACAGCGTGTCCCTGCGGACGCGCGAGATCGGGATCCGCATGGCGCTGGGCGCGCAGACGCGGCAGGCGGCGGGCCTGGTGCTGCGGCAAAGCCTGGGGCTGACGGCGGCGGGCGTGGCGATCGGGATACCGCTGGCGTTGGCGGCCACCTGGAAGATGGCGTCGCTGCTGTTCGGCCTGGAGCCGTGGCATCCGCCGGTGTTCGTGGCCGCGGCCCTGGTGCTGCTTGCGGCGGCCTTCGCGGCGGCGTGGCCGAGCGCGCGGCGGGCGTCGCGCATCGAGCCGGTCACGGCGCTTCGTTATGAGTGACTGCCGCGCGGATAGCAGCCGAGCACGCGCAGATAGTCGGCCAGTTCGGCCAGGTGCCCGAGCGCCTTGGCGCACTTCGGGTCGTCGACGTGGCCAAGGAAGTCGACGTAGAACATGTACTCCCACGGCTTGCCGCGAATGGGACGCGATTCGATCTTGGTGAGGCTGATGTCCCGAAGGGCGAAGGCGCTCAAGCCGCGGAACAGTGAGCCCGGCTGATTGCGCGTACTGAATACGAGCGACGTCTTCCAGCCATCCTGGCCTTGGGGGCGGGCCTTTGCCTCCTTGGCGCGTTCGAGCAGGAAGAAGCGCGTGAAATTCTGGCGGTCGTCTTCGATGGAGCGCTTCAGGATGCGGGCGCCGTAGATGTCCGCCGAAATCGCCGAGGCGATGGCGGCGTCGCCGGTGGCCTGGGTTTCCATCACCGTCTTGACGCTGCCCGCGGTATCGTAGTGCGGCACGCGCTCGAAACCGGGGTGGGCGGCGAAGAACTTCAGGCACTGGTTGATGGCCACCGGGTGGGACAGCACGCGTTTGATCTTCTGCATGGTCACGCCCGGCGGCGCGATCAGGTTGTGGACGATGCGCAAGTTTGTTTCGCCGACGATGCGCACGTCGAAGTGGAGCAGGTGGTCGTAGTTCTCGTGAACAGAGCCGTGGAGCGTGTTCTCAATGGGAATGACGGCGGCGTGGACGCGCGAGGAATCGAGCGCCCGGAAGACATCTTCGAACCGCGCGCAGGGCGCGACCTCGACGCGCGGCCCCAGGAGTTTGTACACCGCCTCTTCGCTAAACGCTCCGCGTTCGCCTTGAAAAGCCACCTGCTTGTTCCGTCGCTTCACGAACGCGATTCTATCGCGACTGCCGTTTGACGCTGACCGAGAAGCCGCCGGGACCCGGCTCGACGAACTGGGTGTCGAGCAGCGGCTCGGCGAGGAGCGCGCGGCGGAACGCCAGGATGGGAGGCGATTGCGAACGCGTGTTGTGTGCGACAATCACGCCGCCGGCGCGCACTTTGGGCAGGACCAGGCGCAGGTAGGCGACGTAGTCGGGCTTCCAGGCGTCGATGAAGACGAAGTCGAACTCGCCTTCGAGTTTGGGCACTTCGGCGAGGGCGTCGGCGAGGCGCGCATCGACGAGGCCGGCCATATCGGCGTCCTTGAAGTTGCGCTGGGCTTCGGTCCAGCGTTCGCGGTCGATTTCGACGGTGATCAGGCGGCCGCCGGTTTCGCGGAGCGCCATGGCGATCCAGATGCCGCTGTAACCGTTCGAGGCGCCGATTTCCAGCGCGCGCTTCGCATTCACCTTGCGCGCCAGGTTCGCGAGGTAGTCGCCCTCGGCGGCGTCGATGTTCATCATCTCGCCCCGCGAAGGCACCAGGCGCTCGAGCACCGCCATGGCCGCGCGACGGTCGGCCTCGACAAGCGCGACGGCCGCCACGAAGATCGCTGCGGCGTTTCTCATGACGCACTCCTCCCCATGCCGTCGATCTCGTGGTAGAAGACGCGGCGCCCCTCGTCCATGGCCAGGTTGGCGAGGATGACCCCGGTGGAATCCCACAAACCAGTTTCGACGTCCGCCAGCGGGCGGCCGCCTTCCATGCAGCAGCGGAAGAAATCGTCGAGCGAGATCTCCACCGGGTTGCGCTCCTCTTCGGGCATGGTGATGCCGTTCTTATACAACCAGCGGCGGGCGAACTTCGCTTCCTTGGCGAGAAACGAATCGGCGGACGAGATCTGGTCCGCGGGCAACAGCAGCGGCAGGCCGCGCGTCTTGGTGGAGACGGTGGAGACGGTGGCGCCGGCGACCCAGTTTTCGGCGGTCTTGCCGGCCTCGGCCTTCGGCGCGTTCGGCTCGCGATACCAGACGCCGAGCGCGGGGCCGACCGCCGGGTTGGCGGCGTCTCCCACGGTGATCTCAATGGTGCCGCCGGTGCCCATGATGGACTCGGCGAACATCGGGCGCGCGCCTCGCAGGATGTCCATGTGGCCGTTGGTGAGGATCGCCGAGTACAGCAGCTTCTGGCCCTTGGGGTATTTGAAGATCAGGTTGATGTTGTCGTAGGTTTCACGGCCGTCCTTCCAGTAGTCGATGCCTCCGACGCCGCAGACGAATTCCGGGTGCGTGCCGAAGACCCAGTCGGCGACGTCCATTTGGTGGGAGGCGAGCTCGGCGGTCAGGCCGCCCGAGTACTCGCGATAGAAGCGCCAGTTGATCTGCCGCTCCAGCTTTTTGTCGACCACGGGGCGGCGGCCCGCGCCGTTGCGGTGCCATTGGGCGCGGATGTGCGTGACGTCTCCGATGAGGCCCTTGCGGATCATCTCAATGGCGGTCTGGTAGAAGGGGCTGTAGCGGCGCTGCAGGCCGGCTTGAAAGACCTGGCGCGGGCGGCCGTTGACGAGCGCGCGCAGGGCGTGGACCTCCTCGGCGAGGAACACCACGCTCTTCTCGCAGAAGACGTGTTTGCCCGCCAGCAGGGCGTCGCGGGTGGGCTCGAAATGGACGTGCAGCGGCGTCGCGACGAGCACCGCATCCACTTCGTTGTTGGCGAGGAGTTCGCGGTAGTCGGTGTACAGTTTCGGCTTGCCGCTGGTGACCAGCGCCGCGGCGGCGTCCAGATTCGGCCGGTAGATATCGCAGAGCGCGACGCACCGGCCGTTGTCGACGGATTCCAGGCGCCTGAGCAGAAAACTGCCTCGGTCGCCCGTGCCGATCACGCCATAGCGGATCTGGCCGCGCGAGGCGCGGGTCTTCCGCGGCGGTTGGCGCAGTGCGTGGTAGGTGAAGGCCGCGGCCCCGGCGCCCGTCGCCGCCATCGCTGTCCGCCTCGTCATCTTGCTGTTGTCCATAATCGGACCTCCCGATCCGATTCCAGCGTGAGCCGTAACTGGCGGGAAACCCAACGCTCGTAACCGTTAGGAACGGATTCCCAGGCCCGCTACAGCCGGGCGGCGGCCGGAGCGGGCCGTCTCGTTGACGCCACTTTCCGGCGGCATTATGATGCTCACCAGTTCCGACATGAATCTCCTCGAACGAGCAATTTGGGCCCTGTGGGCGATGTGCCTGTGGCCGGCGGCGGCGCAGGAGGTGTTGCCGGTGACGGGCGACCTGGAGCGGGCGCACGATCCGGTGATCATTCGCGAGAAGGACACGTACTATGTGTTCTCGACCAACCGCGGACCGGCGGGGCACATCCCGATCCGGTGCTCGAAGGATCTTCGCGAGTGGAAACTGTGCGGCGCAGTCTTCGCGGAGCTGCCCGAATGGGTGGCGCGGACGATACCAGGGGCGCGTTCGTTCTGGGCGCCGGACATCTCGTACTTCAACGGCAAATATCATCTCTATTACTCGGCGTCCACGTTCGGCAGCAACCGCTCGGCCATCGGGCTGGCGACGAACACCACGCTGGACAGGACGAGCCCGGAGTACCGGTGGGTGGACCAGGGGCCGGTGATCGAATCGCAGAAGGAGAACGACTACAACTGCATCGATCCCAACCTGGCGTTCGACGCGGAAGGGCGCGCGTGGCTTGCGTTCGGGAGCTTCTGGAGCGGGTTGAAGATGCGGCGCATCGACCCCAGGACCGGGATGCTCTCCGGGGAGGACTCAACGCTCTACTCTCTGGCGTCCCGACCGCGCGCTCCGGGCCAGCCCGGCGCCATTGAAGCGCCCTTCATCTTGAAGCGGGGCGGATACTACTACCTGTTCGCATCGTTCGATTTCTGCTGCCGCGGCGTTAAGAGCACGTACAACACCGTTGTGGGGCGCGCGGAGAGAATCACAGGACCCTATCTGGACCGGTCCGGCAAGCCGATGTTGGAAGGCGGCGGAACGCTGCTGATAGAGGGCAACGAGCGATGGCGAGGACCTGGGCATCCAGGATTTCTCCAACGGCCGGACGGGGACATCATGGTGTTCCACGCCTACGACGGCGTCACCGGGAGATCGTCCCTGCACGTCTCGACAATGGTCTGGGAAGACGGCTGGCCGCGAGTGGGAAAGCTGCCGTCGGGGGCGCCATAGCGGACCGGCGCGTCTGTTATAGTCGGCTCTGATGGATCCCCTCGACGTCCGCCGCCGACAGGCCGTCCTGTCGGAATTGGAGCGGATCGTCGAGAGTCCGGCCTTCAAGGGCAGCCGGCGTTCGCAGGACTTTCTGCGCTATGTGATCCTGGCGCGGCTCGACGGGCATCTCGATCAACTGAAGGAACGGGCCATCGGGGCCGAGGTCTTCGGCCGCGACCCGGACTACGATACGGGTGGCGATTCCATCGTTCGCGTGAAGGCGAACGAGGTACGGAAGCGCCTGGCGCAGTTCTACAAAGACGGACCGGCGCACGAGGTGCACGTTGAACTGCCGGCCGGCTCGTACGCGCCTGAGTTTGTATGGCCGGGCGAGGCGCGGAGCGGTGCGCCGCCGGCGGCCCAGCCTCCCCGGAAGCGGTTCATTGCGCTGGCCGTTTTCGTGGGCCTCGCCGCAGTGGCCGGAGCGGGCGTGTTCATCGCGATGCAACAGCGGCCGGCGCGGCCCTTCGAGGAGTTCTGGCAGCCGGTGATGAGCAGCCGGAAACCGGTGTTGCTGTGTGTTGCGCATCCGGTTGTGCATCATCTGCGGGGCAAGAGCCTGGTGTCGGAAAGCCCGATGGTGCCGCGATCGGACATCACGCGCGATCCGGACCATTACCTGGGCGTGGGCGACGCGCTCTCGCTGGCGCGCTTCTCGGCATTCTTCGCCAGCCGGGGAAAAACGGCGCAGGTCCGCATCGGGACCGAGACGACCTACGCCGAGTTGCGCGACGTGCCCGCCGTGTTCATCGGCGCGTTCACGAATCAGTGGACGATGCAGTTGGCGCGCGATTTCCGGTTTGTGTTTGAGCGGGATGACAAGGGCGTGCTCATTCGCGACCAGCAGGCCCCGGGGCAGCGGTGGGTTTTCTCCGGCGACCCGTCGACGGATTACGCGATCATCTCCCGGGTCTTCGATTCGAAGACCGGCGATCTGCTCGTGGTGGCCGCCGGGTTGGGGCACTTCGGAACGCAGGTGGCGGGCGAGTTTCTGACCAACGAAGCATACCTGGGCCAGGCGTTGGAGTCGGCTCCCCCGGACTGGCGGCGCAGGAACGTGCAGTTCGTGATTCGCGGCGAGGTGATCGGGAAGACGACGGGGCCGCCGAAAGTGGCGGCCTCGCATTTCTGGTAGCGCCCGACGCTACACCGCTTCCGCCACCACCGGATTGCGCAGTTCGCCGAGGCCGGCGACTTTGACCACCACGCTGTCGCCCGGCTTCAACCACCGGGGCGGCTTGCGCGCGAAGCCGACCCCGGAAGGCGTGCCGGTGGAGACGACGTCGCCGGGCTCCAGGGTCACAACGCTCGACAGGTATTCGACCAACTGCGGCACACCGAAGATCAATTCGCGCGTGTTGGAGCTTTGGAGCACCTCGCCGTCGATCTCCAGGCTGATATCGAGCGCATGCGGGTCGGGGATCTCGTCGGCGGTGACCAGGTAGGGGCCCATGGGGGCGAAGGTATCGAAGGTCTTGCCCATCAGCCACTGGGTGGTGGCCATTTGGAAATCGCGAGCGCTGACGTCGTTCACCATGGTGTAGGCCGCGACGTGCTCGTGCCACCGCTCGGCTTTGATGTGGCGGCCGCCCTTACCGATCACGAAGGCGAACTCGGCTTCGTAGTCGGGCTTCTCGGAGTTGGCGGGCAGCACGATGGGATCGCCGGGCGCGATCACGACATTGGGGAACTTGTTGAAGATGGTGGGGACCTTCGGGATCTCCATCTTCGATTCGATCGCGTGATCGCGATAGTTCAGGCCGACGCAGATCAGCTTGGGCGGCCGTGGAATGGGGGCCATCAGCTTCACCGAGGAGAGCGGAATGGTGGCCGGATTCGAGGCCGCGTACTCGCGGACCTTGTCGAGGGCGCCGAGCGCGGAGACACAGCAATTGAGGCCCGCGGCGGCCAGCGGAGCCACCTGGCCGGCGCCCATCAGGACACCCGCTTCGTTCGCCGCGCCGGGACGGCGGTAGGTTAGCAGTTTCATACGAGGATCTCCGGAAATTGTATCATTGCGATTTACACTCCCACTCATATGAGCTATCTGGAAACTCTCTTCTCATTGCGCGGCAAAGTGGCCTGCGTGCTCGGCGGAACCAGCGGAATCGGACAGGCCATCGGCCGGGGCTTCGCGAAGGCGGGCGCGGCGGTGATTTCGTCGAGCCGCGACTTGGCCAAGGTGGAAGCGGAAGCGACGGAACTGGAAGCGCTGGGCTCGAAGACGCTGCGCGTGACGAGCGACGTAACGAACCGCGAGAGCCTGGAAGCGGCCTGTGCGGCGATCGTGCGGGAGTTCGGGCGCGTGGATGTGCTGGTGGTGACCAGCGGCGTGCATCACAAGGCGCCGAGCGCGGAGGTGAGCGAACACGATTGGACGAGAGTGATCGACGCAAACCTGAACGGCAGCTTTCGCGCCGACCAGATTTTCGGGCGGCAGATGATCGCCCAGGGGGAGGGCTCGATCATCAATATCGCTTCCCTCACCAGCTTCGTGGCCTTTGGCGAGGTCACCGCGTACGCGAGCAGCAAGTGCGGGGTGATCATGCTGACCAAGCAACTGGCCTCGGAGTGGGCGCCGAAAGGCGTGCGAGTGAACGCGATCGCACCGGGCGTGTTCAGGACGCCGTTGAACACCAAGGCGCTGGATATCCCGGAGCGCGCGGCGGCGATTCTCGGCAAGACGCCGATGGGGCGGTTCGGGCAGACGGAGGAACTGGTGGGCGCGGCGATTTACTTTGCCTCGAACGCCGCGCAGTTCTGCACGGGTCAGATCCTGGCGGTGGACGGCGGATTCCTGGCCAAGGGAATCTGAGTTACCTGCCGTCGGCCCGCCGGCGCAGGCGGTTTTCCAGGTCGCGAATCGCATCGGCGAGGTCGTCGGGCCGCCAGATGTGCCTGGTCTCGCCGTCCAACTTGTCCACCAGGCGCTCCAAACCGTCTTTCCAGGGGAGTTGAAACCGCGTGAGGTGCAGGTAGTAGAACAACGGGGGCCTCGGCCCGGCGATCTCGCGCAGCAACTCCGGCGGCGGAGTGCCTTCGTAGCGCGAGTTCGGCCCGATGAAGATGATCGCGTCAGGCGGGTCGGGGCGCTTCAATTCGCGGCGGACCACTTGATCGATCAGTTGCGGTACGCCCGCGGGGTTGCCGAGGATATCGAGGCCGATGGTTCCGAGCTTCAGCTCGTCGAGTGCGCCCATCAAGCGGCGGAAGGAGGCGAGGTCGAGCTTCGCCACGTTCAGCAGTTCGCGTTGCTGGTTCAGATTGAAGGCGGTGACGGAGACCTCAACCATGGAGGTTTTTTCGAGGAGCGCCGCAACGCTGGAGATGAGCAGCGCCTGGTCGAACGGATGCAACGCGGTTCCGCGCAAACGCGAAGGCGCGGCGTGCAGCAGGATCGAGATCCGATACGGCCGTCCCTCCCGGCTCTCCGCGTTCCATCCACTGAGGATCAACGGCGTGATGGTGTCCGGTTCCAGGGGTTGCGGCTGTTTCTTCTCGGCGCGGCTGAGCTTGAGCCTGGTCTTCCAGGATTCGGCGCAGCGGCGGCCGCGGTGGTCCTCCAGCAGCCATCGGACTTCGTACTCGCCGGGCCCAAGATAGAACCCGCCGCCCGCTTCGCCGGCCACGCGTTTGCTCACGTTCTCGAAAGGGAACTTCGGGACTTTGAAAGATTGCAGAAAGTAGACCGGCTGCGCCGCCTGCAGCGGGCGCACGGAGGTGATCATCGTCACCTGGGAGCCGCCGGGATCCATCTGGTAAAGGGGCAGCGTCAGGAAGAAGCCCGCCTGGTACCGGAAGGAGAACGTGAGCATCGGCTGGATGGGCCGGACCTCGCACTTTAGCGGATCGGGATTGGTGAGCGTCCAGGCGGATTCGAAACGTTCAATCGCCTTGCGGCCGTCGGGCAACTTCGGGTCGACCCACACTTGTGCGCCGGCGGTGGCGGCGATCAAGGCGGGCAGCAGGCGCCGGATCACGCCCCCTCCCGCCGCCGCGCCAGCCTCTCCTCGAGTTCCCGTATGGCGGCGGCCAGATCCTCGGCGCGGCGGAGTTGGAACGTGACGCCCTTCATCTGTTTCACCAGCTTCTCAATCCCGTCTTTCCAATAGGCGTTCGCCGGCGGCAGCCGGAAGTAGACGAAGAGCGGCAGCCGCGGGCCTGCCATCTCGCGGTACACGCGCACGGATGGAGCGTCTTCCGTCACCGTGGAGGGGCCGATGATCAGGATGGCGTCCGGCGGCTGCGGCTGGCCGAGGACGCGGCGGTGGTGGATGCCTTGAGCGG
>DALYJJ010000018.1:39605-64470 GCA_031969915.1 Bryobacteraceae bacterium
CGAATCATCTCGTCCAGAAGGCGGGCCGCGCCCTTGGGGTCGCGCAGGACTTCCAGCCCGATGGTCCCGAGTTGCAGATCCTCGAGCGTACCGATCAGGCGCACGAACTCCTCGCGAGTGAGTTCGTTTGCGTGGAAGAGGTCGGTCTGCTGGTTGAGGTTGAAGGCGCTGACGGAGGTCTCCTGGAGGGAGGTCTTTTCAAGCACCGCGGCGAGCGTACTCACCAGCAGCGCGCGGTCGAAGGGGTGCAGCGCGACGGACCACCAACGCAACGGAGCGGCATGCAGGAGGATCGCCACCCGGTTCGGCCGGTCTCCCACTTTACGTTCACTCCAACCGGCGACGGCCATCGGCGTGACCGTGTTCTCGGGCAACGGCTGCGGTTGGCGGCGCTCCCGCAGGCTCAGCCTGTGCCGGATGTTCCACTGGAACGAGCAGCGCTCGCCGCGGTTGTCCTCCAGCAACCAGCGCACTTCGTAGTTTCCCGGCCCGATGTAGAAGCCGCCGCCGAGTTCGCCCGCGATGCTCGAGTGAATCACCGGCGTGGGGAACCTGGGCACACGGTGGGTCTGATAGAAGTACAACGGCTGCCCTCCGAAAGACGGCCGGAAGCTGGTGACCAGAACGAAGTGCGCGCCGGCGGGGTCGAGTTGGTAAGACGGCAGCTTCAGAAAAAAGCCCGTTTCGTACCGGAAGGAAAAGGTGAGGCTCGGCATCAACGGCTTCACCTCGCACTCCAGGGGCTTCGGTGAAGGCTTGGACCACACCGCTTCGAAACGCTGAATCAGGAGGCGGCCGCGAGTTTCAGCGGGATTCACGGGGGCCTGGGCCGTGGCCGGCAGCGCGGCAAACAGTATGAGCGCGGCCACGAACGCCGGCCACGCAAACTGAATCCCGGCGCGGGCGGCGCACGTCCATAGGGATGTGAAGAGCCGCGAATCGATCAAGACGCGCCTGGAAAAAGGGGTGTGGACGCTGCTGCAACTGGAGCAGCGCCGCGCGCGACGCAACTCCCCGTCACTCGGTCTGTCGATCGAACGCGCCATCATTCAAAGGGAATTGGACGAATTGGAAGCTGATCTCGTTGCCCGTCCGCCGAGCCTGCCCATTGAGAACGACACGGAATAGGCTACCATTGGCCGTAGTCCGACCGTGTCAGATCGCTTCGCCGCCGAACTCGCCGCACTGCTTCCCGAAGACCTTCCCCAACGCAGCCGCGTAGTTGATTTGCTCGCCAGCCACCTGGAACGGGTTTCGCGCGTCAACGAGTACATGAACCTCACGCGGATTGTCTCTCCGCGGGACGCCGCCATCAAGCACGCCCTCGATTCTTTGATGCCGTGGCGGTGGATCGAGCCGCACGAACTGGTGCTTGATATCGGTTCGGGGGCCGGATTTCCGGGGATCCCGCTGGCGCTCGCGCTGCCGGGCACGCGATTCGTGCTGGCGGAATCGGTCCAGAAGAAGGCGCAGTTCCTGCGGGATGCCGTGGAGGCGCTGGCGCTGCCCAACGTCGAAGTGCTGGCCGAGCGCGCTGAGGCGGTGTTGCGGGCGCGGACATTCAGGGTCACGACGGCGCGGGCGGTCGCACCGCTCGAACGGCTGATCCATCTGCTGGCGCCGGTGGCGCAGCGGACGGGACGGATGTTGTTCTACAAAGGCCGGGACGCCGGGCAGGAGATCGCGGAGGCGGCAGCGGAATTGAAACGGCGGCGCCTGCGGGCCCGGATTGCGATGACGTACGAATTGCCCGATGAAGCCGGCCAGCGCCACCTGGTGGAGGTTTCGCCGGCGTGAGGCGGTGGCTGGCAGTGCTGATGCTTCCGCTAGCGGCCTCAGCCCAGAGCAGCGAGACGCAGCACGTTCTTGAGGCGGGGCTACGGCTGACGCCGAAGCTCGACTTGATCCTTCATGCGCGGATGCGGACGCGCCCCGGCGAATCGGGCATCTATCAAGCGCGTGGCGGTCCGATCCTGGACTACAATGTCACTCCCAAGGTATCGCTGCTCGGCGGGTATTACCTGAGCGACCAGAAGCAGAGCGGGCAGGCGGGCTGGGATTTCTCGAATCGCGCCTTCGGCGGCGCGGAGATCGATGCCTGGAGACACCGGCTGTTCACGGCCGACTGGCGAAGCCTGGCGGAGCGTTTCTGGGGTGGGCCGGACTCGTTCTTCCGCTTCCGCACGCGGCTGCGCGTTGTGGGAACGATGCGGGTGGCGCCGGCGGGGTCAGTGGAGACGTTCTTTGACGTTCGCGGCTGGCGCAGCACGCGCTACTCGGGCACGGTGGAGGTGAAACTCGGGCACGGGTTCACGTTCGAGGCAGGCTACTTTCACGAACCGCGTCGCGACGAAGGGCTGCGTCACATGGTGCAGAGTTCGTTGCGGTGGCGATCGCCGAGGCGGCAACTCTCGCCCTAGGCGCGCCGGACCGCCTATTCGTGCCGCAGGGCGGTCAATGGATCGAGCCTGGTCGCGCGGCGCGCCGGCAGCCAGGAAGCGACGAAGGCCACGGCGCCGAGCGCCAGCGGGACCGTGATAAAGACCAACGGATCGGTGGCGCTGACGCCAAATAGGAGCCCCGCGAGCAGGCGCGCCATGGCGAACGAGGCTACGAGCCCGGCCGCAAGGGCGGCCCCGGTGAGCCAGGCGCCCTGGGTGGCGAGAGCGCGCAGGATGTCGGCGGACTGCGCGCCGAGTGCCGTACGGATGCCGATTTCGTGGGTGCGTTCCACCACTGAGTGCGCCATCACGGTGTAGATGCCGACCGCAGCGAGGACGACTGCCAGCGCCCCGAGCGCGGTCATCATCGCGGCGACGTAGGCCAGGCCCGCCATGCCGTCGTTGATCAACTTGCGGAAGGATCGCGGTTCCCAAACGGGCAGCGTGGGATCGAGCGCGGCCACCTGGGCGCGCAACGCGGGCAGGGCGGAGAGCGGGGTGGCCGCGGGCAGCACCAGGTGCATGTCGCGCCGCGGTGCCTGGCGGTATGGGCGGTAGACGGTAAGCCGTGGTTCGCGGTCGTACCCGTCCTGGAAGATATCGCCGGCGACGCCCACGACGGTGAGCCAGGGCGATGAGTCCTTCGGATCGCCCGCGCGAAAGCGCTTGCCGATGGGGTCCTGGTTGGGCCAATAGCGGCGCGCAAAGTTCTCGCTGACCACCGCGACGAGGGGCGCGTCCCGGCCATCGGAGGGGGCGACGCCGCGCCCGTTCTTCAGCGGAATCGCGAGCAGACGGAAGTACTCCTCATTGATCGATTGCCAGAGCGCGAGAGAGTATTCGCCCGGCGCCCGGGTGCGCCCCTCGACGGTGACGGGACCGGAGGAACTCATCTGGCTGTAGGGAAGATTGCTCACGACCGCCGCGCCCTCCAGGCGCGCGAGCAAGCGTTCGTGGAAAGCGGCGACGTCCGCGGGCTTAGGGTACAGCGATTCCGGGAGCAAGAGGCGCGCGGTGAGCAGGCGTTCGGGCTGGGCGTTGGGAAAGGCGTTGAGCCGGTTCTGGAGGCCCTTGGCGAGCAGGACCGCGCCCACCAGGAGGACCAGGGACAGGGCGATCTCCGACCCCACCAGTAGGTTCCGCATCAGGTGCCGCGCCACGCCCGCGGTCTGCGAACGGCCGCCTTGCTTGAGCGCCTCGCCCACGCCCGCGCGGGAAGCCTGCAGAGCGGGCAGAAGGCCGGAGAGGACACCGCTGAGAGTCGCGAGCGCGGCGGTATACAGGAACGCCGGGCCGTCGATTCCCATACGGCGCCACCCGGTGAGGAACTGCTCGACTTCGGCGGGCATGCTGCCCTTGATTAGGTGCACGAACCAAACCGCGATCGCCAGCCCGAACGCGCTGGCGACGAACGCGGCAGCGAGACTTTCGGCGAGCAACTGGCGGACTAAGTTCCAACGCGTAGCGCCGAGGGCGCGGCGGATGGAAAGCTCGCGTACGCGCGCCGAGTTGCGGACAAACTGCAGGGCGGCGGTGTTGGCGCAACAGATCACCAACAGGAACATCGCCGCGCCCAACATCATCCACGTGTATTCGGCGGTGTAGTTCCCGACGACCACATGCTTGAGAGGGAGGACCAGGGCACGGCGCGCGCCGTGCGACTCCGGGAAGCGTTCGGAGATGCGTTGCGCCAGTGCCGAGAGTTCTCCCTGGGCCTGTTCGAGGGTCACGCCGGGCTTCAGCCGGGCGACGGTGAGCAACTCGAACGCGCGGGATTGTTCGAAGCCGGGCGCAGCGGAGCGCGGAATCCAGAGTTGGGCGGGCGCGGGGAAGCGGTACTCTTCCGGCATCACGCCCACGATGGTGACGGTCCGTCCGTTGACCTGAATCTCGCGGCCTACGGCGTTGGCGTCACCGCCGAAGCGCCGCAGCCAAAGACCGTAGCTGAGCACCGCCGTGCGGTCGCCGCCGGGCCGGGTGTCCGCCTCGCCGATGGTACGGCCCAGCAGGGGCGCGTGCTTCATGGTCGAGAAGAACCCGCCGGAAACGGCGAAGGCCTGCACGCGCTCCGGTTCGCCGTCGCCGGTGAGGTTCACCGATGCCCACTCGTAGGAGGCGATGCCGGTGATGAGGGTGGCCTGGCGTTTCCACTCGGAGTAGTCGAGGCCGGAGATCGGACTCCAGTTCTCCGAGCCCTTATTCAGAGCCTGTACGGCAATGAGCCGGTCCTCCTCGATGAGCTTCAACGGGCGAAAAAGAATGGCGTCGGCCACGGTGAACATCGTCGTGTTCGATCCGATGCCGACGCCGAGAGCAAGCGTTGACAGCAGGAGGAAAGCCGGATGCCGGGCGTTGGCGCGCAACGCGCGGCGGAGATCGGAAACCAGCGCGTGCATCGCGGTTCTGGTTCAGAGGCGGTCGAAAGCGCGGCCGAGGCGGTTGCCTAGTTCGTCCAAGCGCCGGCCGAGGGTTTCGAAGCGTTCGCCCAGGCGCTGGCCCAGGGCGTCCATGCGCTCGCCAAAGCGGTTGCCGGCGCGATCCATCCGTTCGCCGAAGCGATGGCCGGCGCAGTCCATGCGTTCGCCGAAGCGGGCGCCCGCGCGATCCACGCGTTCGCCGAAGTGCAAGCTCGCCCGATCGAGGCGCGCACCGATGCGATCGCCGGCGGCGTCGAGGCGGCGGCCGAGGCGGTCGAACCGCTGCTCGAACTCCGACGAGGAGATCCGCTCGATGCGCGGGCCATCCTCGAGGAGCACGAGCTTGCGAGGCGGCTTGGGAGCCTTGGGAGGCGGCGCGGCAACCGGCTCATCCAGCACCACGGAGCGATGGCCATACCCGCGGCCCTCGGTGACCACGGCATAGCCAAGAACGATGGCGAGAAGGGCAAACAGTTCGGGGTACTTCTTGAGATTCATGACGCGGTCTCCACGCTCTCTTCGACAATGCGGCCATCGAAGAGATGGATGCTGCGGTCGGCGTAGCGCGCGTAGCGCGGATCGTGGGTAACCATGCAGATGGTCGCGCCGCCGCGGTGCAGTTCGCGAAGCAGGTCCATAACCGCTTCGCCGTTGGCGGAGTCGAGGTTGCCCGTGGGCTCGTCGGCAAGCAGAATGGAGGGATCGCCGGCCAGGGCGCGCGCCACGGCGACGCGCTGCTGCTGACCGCCGGAGAGTTGCGACGGGTAGTGCTTGACGCGGTGCGACATGCCCACCCGTTCGAGCGATTCGTGCACGCGCTTCTTGCGCTCGGCCGAGGGCATGCCGCGATAGGTCAGCGGCAGTTCGACGTTCTCATACACCGTGAGGTCGCCGATCAGGTTGAACGCCTGGAAGATGAAGCCGATCTCGCGGTTGCGGATGCGGGCCCGCTCGGAGAGCTTGAGGTTCTGGACCGGCTTGCTATTGAGGGTGTAGGAGCCGCCCGAGGGGGAGTCGAGCAGGCCGAGGATAGCCAGCAGCGTGGATTTGCCGCAGCCCGACGGGCCGGCGATGGCCACGTACTCGCCGCGTTTGATCTCCAGGTGAATGCCCGCCAAGGCGTGCGTTTCCACCTCGTCCGTGACGAAGACCTTGGTCACGCCGTCGAGGTGAATCAACGTCTGTCCATTGCTGCTCATGTGGCTCTCTCTCCTTACCCTTATGCTCGGCGCTGCTGCCTTACTGACGGAATACGCTTGCGATAGTTAGCTAGTTCAATCGAATTCTGCTGTGCGCGTCCCAGGCGGACATGTCGGACAGCACCACCTGGTCGCCAACCTTGAGGCCTTCCACCACTTCGATGGTGTTCACCGAGCTGCGGCCCAGTTTCACCTGAACGCGATTCGCCTCTTTGGTCGCCGGATCCAGCTTGAACAGGCCGACTGTGCTGTTGGCCTGGCCAAACACCGGGCGCCCCACGTACACGATGTCGTCCAGCCGTTCGAGTTCGATCGTTCCGTCGACGGAAAGATCGGGGACGGCTCCCGGCGGCAGTTCGCCTTCCAGCCGGACGTCCACGGTGCGGGTGCCGTTAATCACCGCCGGATCGATGCGCGAAACCTTGCCCGGGATGACGCCGTTGCGGGTATCGATCATCGCGATCTGTCCGAGCTGAATGTCCTTGGCCTGCGTCTCGGCGATCTTGAGATCGGCCTTCAGCTTCCAGGGCTGGGCGACCTTGGCGAGCAGCGTGCCCGGCGTCACGCGCTGGCCCACTTCCACAGGCAACTGTTGCAGCACGCCCGCCGCGTCCGCGCGAATCTTTAGTTGATCCACCTGTTTCTTCTTGAGTTCCCACTCCGCCCGCAGCTTGCTGATGGCGACGTTCTGCGCGGCGAGTTGGGCTTCCGTGGATTCGCGGCTGATCGCCAGGCGCTGCTTCTCGATTTCGAATCGTTTTGCCGCTTCGCTCGCCGTGGCCACTGAAAGCTTCACGGTAAGGTCCGGGGTGAGACCCTGTTTGCCGAGTTCGGTGTCGCGGTCGGCCTGGAGTTTTGCGCGAACGAACTCGGACTCGACGCGCGCCACTGAGGCCTGCAGGTCGAGCTGGGCCGTTTGGAGCTTGACGTGAAGATCCTTCAGGTTCGCTTCCGCTTGCTTCACCTGCCATTCAAGGCCGGAGGCGGCGAGTTCCAGTTCGGGGTTGCCGAGGATCAGCAGCACGGTATCTTCGCGGACATTGACGCCGGGGCGGAGGACGATCTTCTCCACGCGGCCCTCATTGGCCGCCTGGATGAACAGGATCTCCTCGGGCACCAGCGTGCCGAGTCCCCGGACCTCGCGCTTCATCGGACCGCGCTTCACCGTGTCAATCCAAACGGTGGCCTGCTCCACGCTGGGTGCCGCAGGCTTCATGAGCGAAAGGCGCCACGTGATCAGGGGGACCGTGATCAAAAGGACCGTTCCGTAGATGATCCGTTTGATGAGCCGCCGTTTCGCTGCACCCTGCCGCGGTACGTCCATGTCAGTTCCTCTCCAAGGCTGGGGCACTTGCCGTGCCAGCCTGCGCAAACCCCGAAAGCTGCTGTCAGATCAGAGGTTAGCAGAGCGGCGGAGGCGGCGACGGTGAGCCTGGGTGTCCGGTTGTGGGACGTGCCTGTACGGGAACGGGGAGGCGCCCGCGCCTTAGGGCTGTTTCAAACCCATGGCGAAACTGTAGTGAGCGAGGCCCTTTTGAAACGCGTCTGACGCGGACCCGCCGGCGCCTTCGAGCAGCCGGAGCGAACGCTTGTAGAGCGGCTCGGCGCGGTCCTTGCGCTTCTGCAGCACGTAGACATCGGCGAGTCCGGACAGGCAGCGGGCCACAGCAGCGTCGTTGGCCGGAGCTGCGCGCTCGAAGAGATCGACCGCGCGTTGCAGCGCGCCCTCCGCCGCGGAGTACTTCCTTTGGAGCGCGTAATTCCGGCCCATCGCCTCCAGCGTGCCGCCCAGGAGCGGACTGGAGGGGCCGTGCGCCAGTTCCTGGATCCGCAGCGCGCGTTTGTACAACGTCTCCGCGCCGGGGCGCTTGTCCAGCACCTCGAAGAGCGCGGCGAGATTGAATACGATGCCGCCCAGTTCAGGATGGTCGGGACCGAACGCCTTTTCATAGATCGCGATGGCGCGCCGCAGCAATGGTTCGGCTTCCGCGTGCCGGCCCTGCGCCCGGAGGCTCTCGCCCAGGTTGTTCACGGCGGCGCCAAGGTACGGATGCTCGGGGCCTAGTTGCGCCTCCCAGATCAGGATCGCCTGGCGCAGCAGGTCATCCGCTTCCGCGAACCGCCCCTGGAGGCGGCACACCGTTCCCAGGTTGTTGAGCGACCCTGCCACCGCCCGGTGACCTGGGCCCAGCTTCGCTCTCCGGATGGCGAGAGACTCTTCAAGCAAGGTCCGAGCCATGTCGAGATTGCCGAGATCCTGTTGAGCGGCGGCCATATTGTTGAGCACCGCGGCGACGGGAACGCTGTCGGAACCATGCAAGGCACGACGGGTTTCGAGAGCGCGCTGGTAGACCCGCAGGGCGTCCTCGCGGCGTCCCTCGGCGCGATACAGCTCTCCGAGGTTGTTCTGCATCGTGGCCTGGCTGAGTTGGTGCGAGAGCTTCGCCGCGCCGTCACTCGTCTCAATCAGAGCGGCGCGCAGCGTCATCGCGGCCTCGTAGTTGCGCTCCGCTTCCTGGTAGCGGCCCTGGAGACGGTAGAGCTCGGCGAGATTGTTCAGGCCGGCGCTGAGGTTGGCATCTTCGCG
This sequence comes from Bryobacteraceae bacterium, assembly GCA_031969915.1. Lineage (GTDB taxonomy): Bacteria > Acidobacteriota > Terriglobia > Bryobacterales > Bryobacteraceae > DALYJJ01. The sequence continues at coordinate 48,250 of DALYJJ010000018.1, forward strand.
CCCAGCGCGCTTCCGCCAGATTTCGAGAGCCTGCCGGTAGAGGGGCTCGGCTTCGGCCAGGCGTCCCTGGTCGAGGCGGAGGGAGGCCATGTTGTTGAGGGCTTTGGCGCGGCGCGCGTCATCCGGCGCGAACGTTCCGGCGGCCTCCAGCGCCTGAGCGTACAGTTTCTCGGCGTCGGCGGTGCGCCCCGCGGCGCGCGCATCGTTGCCCTCGCTCACCAGTTGTTCCCATTGGGCGGCGTCCGTGGCTCCGGCGAAGGCCGAAGCGGCAATCAACAACACCCAAACAAACAGAACGGTAATTGTTCCGGATCCAGTGGCGGACATGGTCGAACTCCTCCGCGGCGTGAGCCGCGTGCTCCATGCCCTCGTGTGCCGTCTCGCTGCGTCCCCGACAGGCGGCCCGATGGCCGCGCCCGACTTACTTGCTTATACGGAGAGTGCGCGCAAAGGTTTTGTAAACTTCGTCGCGGCAGGCGTGCTACGGCTGCTCCGCGCACAACTGCGGTGGCCACTCCGTCTTCGCCGCAAAGTTGTAGCGCAGGAAGCGGCGATTCAGCACGGCGTTGTTCAGGCAACTCACGGCCGTGCGCCAACGGGGCGCGGGGAGTTCGCGATCGAAGCGGATGAAGTCTTCCCAGGCGCCGGCAAACTTCAGCGGCCAGCCCTCGGCGAGGGGCGAGCCCGGATAATCGCGGCCGCGCGTGGACAGGCGGTCATACGTCCGCCGCATGTCCAGCCGCACCGCCTCCATCGAGTGCCAATCCCCGGGGAGCGTACCGTGCTTGCCCCATTGCACGAAGGCGCGTGTGGCGTCGCTCGATCCGAGCAGCCGGCCGTGGTAGTAGGTGACCAGTTCCACGGGCTTGCGGCGCGCATCGTCGAGGCGCACCCAGAAGACCTCATGGTCACAGGGATCGTTGTCGTCCGGGAAGTCGATGTCGTCGTCCCAGAAGAGATGGTAGGCGATCCACGGCGCGCTGGGGTGCAGGATCGCAACCGCGTCCTTCAAAGGGAACGGCTCGCCCGCCTGCGTGAACAGCCTGGGAGCAGCCGCGCGGATCAGAGCCTGTTCGTCTTCCGTGGGCACGCGGGGTGGCGCGGCAGCGATGGCCTTGGTGTACGCGGCGCTCGCCTCCGTGAGGCTGCGGCGGGCGTGTGCCTCCATGCCCTGCGCGTTCGCTTCGAGCGCGGCGGGCGACGGGCAGGCGCAGGGTTGCGCCAACAGCGGCAGGGGAAACAGCAGCCACAGCGCTTTCATCGGCGGTGTTGCTGGCGGAGTACGTTTGGATCGTCCATGCGGGCGGGCCGCACGGGGTCCTTGGGTTCTTTCGCCGCGGCCGGATCGAAGATCTGCGGATTCACGGGACGCACTTCGTACGGCGCGAAGTCGGGTTCGCTTTGGAAGCACTCGGCGAGGTCTGTCGCGGCGGCGTCGAACAGGTTCAGCGGCGGCAGGCCGAGGATGCGAAACGTGGTTTTCAGAATCGACGGGAAGCTGGCGTTATTGCGGAATACGAAGTTCCTGCGGGCGTACGGCGACGCGAGCAGGAAGACGGTGCGATGCGAGTCGATGTGATCGACGCCGCCCTGCGCATCGTCTTCGGTGACAAAGATCGCCATGCGCCTCCAGTCGGGCGTCTTCGAGAGGAACTCGACGATGCGGCCGAGAGCGTAGTCGTTGTCGGAGACATACGACGCGTCGAACGGATAGCCATCCTCGGGCCGCGGCTTGTCGGTGTGGTCGTTCGGGAGGTGCAGGAAGAGCAGCCGGGGGAGTTCCTTGCCGGGATCGAGGTACAGCCGCCGGATCTCGGCGATGAACTGATCCGCCCGGTACTGGTCGGGGATGTTGGTGTTGTACTGCGCGTAGTCGCGCGAGGTGTTGCGGTAGAGCGGCTCCGGCATGGGCACGTTGGTGAGGTAGCGGGCGCCGGTGGGCTTCAGTCCTTCACCCTCGTCCGCGCCGGCGAGTTCGAAGCCTTCGCCGAAGTTGCGGAAGGTGACACCGTGGCGGTCCAGGTGGTGCCAGAGGGCGCCCGCTTCGAGGAGTTCCTCGGGATGAACCGAGGAGTTCGACTGCGGAAAGTTGAGGCGTCCGGGAGCGGTGGTTGGCAACCGGAAGTCCTTCTGTCCGCCGTAGGCGGCCATGAGCGTGCTCTCGGTCCAGGCGTTCGGGTAGGAGCCAACGATCCAATGATGGCCGTCGACGCTGACTTCCGAGTCGGCGTGGAAGTTGTCGCTGAAGGCGAAGCGTTCTGCCAGGGCGCGGTGGTTCGGCGTGACGTTGACGCTTTTGAAGGTGACGCGGTTCTTCAGGCCCGGCGCGGACTGCACCAGGCCGCGGCGTCCCCAGCGGGCGAGATCCGGCGCGCCCCGGACGTCGCCGTTGGCCGCCTTCTCAATGTCGCCGAAGATCTCATCGTAGGTCCGGTTTTCCTTGACGATGATCACCACATGCTTCAGCTCCGCGGGCAGCGCGGGCGCCGATTCGTTCCTGGCCCGGAAGCCGTTGTTGTCGAGCACGCGCGTGGTCAGTGCGGCGAGTTCACCCGCCGCCGGCAACGGGAAGCGAATGATCGCGCCCTTGCGCAGCTCACCCTGGAAGCTCCGCGGAAACGGCTTCTGGCGGTCGGCATTCGGCCCCGTGCCGTGGCCCTTGGCGTTGCTCGCGTAGACGGTGTCGCCATCGAGCGCGATCCGCGTGGGAAACCAGGCAGCGGGAAGGTGGCCAAGCACCGTGTTAGTCGCGGCGTCGATCACGCCAATGGCGTTGATCCCGGCCTCGGCCACCAGCAGCCAGTTGCGCTCCGCATGATACGCGAGGCCGATGGGCAGAACGCCGCGCAAGGTCTCCAGCTTGGCGATGCGAAGCGGGATCTCGGCGACAACGGCCAGCTTCACGGCGTCGATGACGCTGATCGAGTCGTTGTGGCCGTTAGAAACATAAACGCGGTCCTTTGTCGCGAGGACGCCGGAGGGGCTGCTCCCGCCGAACGTGCCCACGCCGAAGGGCCGGCCCGTGCGGACCCAGGCGACGACCTTGGCCTGCGACGGTTCGGCGACGTCGATCACGGCCAGCGAGTTCGACTGCTCGACGTTGGGGCTGCCCAGGCCGGGCACGTCGACGGGTCCCTTGGCGGTTTCGCGACGGACGCCCTTCTCCGCCTCCTCGGAGGGAAAACCGAAAGCGGGAAACGGCAGGCCGGTCTCGCCCGCTTTCTTGCGATCCGCGCCCGGAATCGCCTGGTATTCGAACATCCCGATGTTGGTGACGTAGGCGCGCCGCTTGTCGGGCGAAAGTGCGAGAGCGAACGGCAGGCGGCCGACGCGCACCGAAGCGAGCACAGCGCGGCGCTTCACGTCGAAGATGGCGAGACGCAAATTGGCCTGATCGAGAACATAAAGCAGGTTTCGCTCCCGATCGTAGGCCAGGTCTCCCGAGTAGCTGTCGCGATAGGTTCCCTGATTCAGGTGGAACACCTGCGCCGTCCCGCCGCTGCCTGCCCTCAGCAGCCGCACGCGACCGGAGTTGCCTTCAGAAGCGAATAGATGGTTGTCATCGCGGAAAGCAAGTCCCATGAAGACGCTGCGCCAATCTTCGGCGTCCTGCTCTTTCCTTCCGCGCTCGGTCTCAATCTGCCGCGCCCGCCACTGGCCGCCCTTGCGTTCAAGAACGGTCAGCGAGTACCGGTTCGGGCCGCCGTTGCTGGTGACGACGAAAGAGCCCCGGGAGTTGATCGCGAGACCGAAAGGACCGGGCCCGGTGGAGAAGGTCTGCCCGAGCGGCGCGACGATTCGCCCACCAGGAAGGATGCTCTCCGCGCCGGGCCGGCGTGCGGTGGTGCGCTCGCCCGCGGGAGGCCGGAAGACCTCGGCGTGAACGTTCGATGACAGCGCTGCAATTAGGAGAACGGCCCGCACCATGTTAGTACTCTATATGATGACTCGCAGATCGTTCGGCGGGCTGTTGGGAGGGGTCGCGGTGAGTTCTTCGGCACAGGCCGGCGCAGGCGCGCGCTGCTACCGGATGCAAACGTTCTATCTTCGCCAGGGCACGCAATTGGCGCGGCTGCACGAGTATCTTTCTTCCGCGATGGCCAAGGACAAGCCGGCGCTGGCCTTGGAAGCGCTGGTGGCGGCGCATCTGCCGCAAGTGGTCGCGATCACGCCGCACGACTCGCTGGAGGAAGCCCTGGCCGCGCCGAAGGCAGGCGCCCTCCAGAAGTGGGAAGCCGGCGAGGAAGCGCCCTACGAGCACTACACGGTAAGCGTACTGGAGCCCACCGCCTATTCGCCGCCGCTGACGACGCCGGCCAACGCGCCGGCGAAGCCGCGGATCTTCGAATTGCGCACGTATCATTCGCCGACCTGGCGCCAACTCGCGGCGCTCCACGAGCGCTTCGCCGGCCCGGAGATCAAGATCTTCCACCGCGTGGGTGTGCATCCCATCCTCTACACGCAGATGCTGGCGGGAGCGAACCTCCCTAATCTCACGTACGTGATTCCGTTCGAGTCCCTCGCCGCGCGCGAGAAGGCGTGGGACGCATTCGCCGCCGATCCGGAGTGGATCAAGGTGCGTAAAGAGTCGATCGATCGCAGCGGGCAGATCGCGAGCATCAATCAGATCTCGCTGTTCCGCGCCGCGCCGTATTCGCCCATCCGGTGATCCTCCGATGAGAGCTGTGGCGCTGATCCTGGTGGCCGCGGCGGGCGCCTGCGCCCAGGACGCACGCGAGATCGTGCGCCAGTCCGTGGAACGCGACCAGTTCAACAGCGAACGGGCCAAAGACTACACCTTTATCCAGCGCGAAGAGACACGCAAGCTGAACGGGAAGAACGCCGTGACGTCCACTGAGTCCGAGACGTTCGACGTGCTGATGATCGAGGGACGCCCGTATCAACGCTTGGTCGAACGCAATGGGAAGCCGCTGAGCGTGAAGGAGCAGCAAAAAGAGGAGGAGAAGTACGAGAAGACGCTGCGGGACCGCAAGCGGGAGTCGCCCGCGGAGCGAAACAAGCGTCTGGCGGAGGTGGAGAAGGAGCGGCGCGAGGGGCGGGCCTTCCTGAAGGAGGTGCCCGACGCCTACCGCTTCAAGCTGGTGGGCGAGCAACCGCTGGAAGGCCGCGAGGTGTGGGTCATCGAAGCCGAGCCGCGCACGGACTACAAGCCGAGATCCAGGCGCGGCGGGCTGCTCATGAAGTTTCGGGGGAAGCTCTGGATCTCCAAGGGCGACTATCAATGGGTGCGCGCGGAAGCGGAGCCGATCGACACCGTTTCGTTCGGTCTGTTCCTGGCGCGCATCGCCAAGGGCTCGAAGATCGAGTTCCAGTTGATGCACGTCAACAACGAAGTGTGGATGCCGCGGTCAATCCGGCTGCGCGTGGATGCGCGGTTGGCGCTCCTGAAGCGCTTCCACGAAGAGCAGGACATCGACTTCCGCGAGTACCGCAAGTTCCAGACCGATTCGCGCGTGGTGTCGGCGGAAGAGATCCCGCGTCAGCCGTAGGTGAAGTCCGTTTTCGGCTCCACCGCTTGCGTGCCGCGAAACGAGAGATTCAGCAGCGGCGGGGCGACCAGTGTCGTGACTACGGCCATGAAGACCGTCACTGCATAGATCTTGCCGGAGATCACCCCGAGCCCGAGCCCGATCTGCGCGACAACCATACCCACCTCGCCGCGGGGAACCATCCCGGCGCCGATGCGGAAGGCGTCGGCGAAGCCACCCTGGAGTCCGCCCAAGCCGCATCCGACGAGCTTGGAAGCAACCGCGGCAAGCAGAATCACGGCCGAGAGGAGGAGCGTGGAGCGGTCCGCGAATACGGCCACGTTCAGGTGCAGGCCGATGCCGGCCAGGAAGAAGGGGATCAGGAACTCGGTGACGCCGTGCGCCAGGTCGTGCACGCGATGGCTGACGCTTTCGGCCAACGCCATGCCGGCCAGGAACGCGCCGATGATGGCGGCAACGCCCGCGTAGATGGCCAGCACGGAGAGGCCGAAGAGGAGAATCAGCGCCAGGTTGAACTGGGCTTCGCCGGCGCGGAAGGACTCAGACACGCGCGGTACGAGGCGATTCATCGCCCGCCGCCCCAGCACGGCCACCAGCAGCGTGAAACCAATGGAGAGCGCCGCCGTAATGCCAATCTCCACGAAGTTAATGGAGCCCTTGGCCATGGAACTGACGACGGCCAGCACCAGCAGTCCGAGGACGTCGTCGATAACCGCCGCGGCAAGGATGATTCGCGCCGCCCGGGCGTGCAGCACCCCCTTCGCGCTCAGCACCTGGGCGGTGATCCCGACGCTGGTGGCCACCATCGCCGCGCCCAGGAAGATGGCCTCGATTTGCGGCTCGCCCCACAGGCGCAGGATGCCCCAACCGAGGAGGAACGGAAAGACTACACCGAGCAGGGCCACCAGCAGCGCCGTACCGCCCACTCGGAACAACTCCGAAGCCTTCACCTCGAGGCCCACGCGAAACAGCAGGAACATGACGCCGAGCTCAGCGAGCGCGGTGAGCAGCTCATTGGGCGCGACCCATGCCAGCACGCTCGGCCCGATGAGCACACCGGCGAGAATCTCGCCGACGATGCCGGGCTGGCCGAGGCGCTCAAAGATCTCGGCCATGATCTTGGCGGCGCCAAATACGAGGAGCATGGACAGCGGCAGCCGAATGGCGTTCGCATCCGCGGCGAGGAGAAAACAAAAGAAGGAATCGAAAGTCACCGTCTGGATCCTTGGCGCTCAGCAATCACGGTAATCGACTCCACGCCGAGGCGTTGCGCCATCGAGTTTGCGAGGAGCTCGCGCGTGGAATCGGGAAGTGGGGTGCGGGCCTCGTACTGGAGGCGAAGCGTGAAGCCGCGTTCGTTGAAGCCCAACTCGGAAGAGACGAGCGTGCCGAAGGCATCGGGCCAGAGCGCGTGCAGCGGTTCGCGATAGCGGTTCAGCACGTCGGCGCGAAGCGCGTTCAGCGTCGGCGGCGGCGGGGGCTCCGGGGCAGGGACTCTCTCCGCGAGCGTCTGGCGCAGGAGCCGAAGATCGTCCTCGGCCGCGACTTTCTGTAGCCTGATCTGCGCGGGCCGGCCGGAGGCGGCAGCAAGACGGCGCTCCGCTTCGGCCAGCCGCTCAGCGGACGCCGCCTGCGTGGCGATGACGCGAACCACAACCCGCTCCGGCTGGATGTCGATCCGCTCGGCCACCACCGAATCCGCCGGCGCAAGACCGCGCACCAGCTCGCGCGCCGTGGTGCGCGCTACGGTTTCATAGCGCAGCCGCTGCAACGAAGCTCGGAGCGGCAGGTAGAGCGCGAGCAGCACCACCGCGAGCATGACGACGCGCCACCGCAGGCGCCCCACTTCGCGAAACGCACCGGCAAGCGCGGTGTGCTCCAGGACGCGATACAACCGATCCGGCGCCCGATCCACTGACTCGCGCGCGCCGGCGTCGTCCATCCGGGCGACCGCAAACACCAGAAACGCCGCCGCGATGATGGCCGCCAGGTTGGTGAAGAACAGCAGGCTCGCGCCGGACATGATCTCGCGCAGCCCACCGCTTCCCAGGCCGAAGCCGACGGTGCACAGCGGTGGCATCAAAGCCACCGCGATGGCCACGCCCGGCAGCGCCGTGATGCCTCCTCCACTGCCGCCGCGGACGATCACGAGGCTGCCGGCCAGGCCTGAGAGTACAGCGACGCCGAGGTCCAGGAGGTTCGGCTGTGTGCGGGCCAGAATCTCCGAGGTGGCGGCGTGAAAGGGCAGCGCCCAGACCAGCGTGGCGGAGAAGGCGATCGCGCCGGCGATGCTCGTCACGATCAGCAGCAGCGCGCGGATGCCGAGGTAGAGATCCGCCGCCGCCAACGCAAGACCAGCCGCGAGAATCGGCCCCATCAGGGGCGAAACCAGCATCGCGCCGATCACCACGGCCGGGCTATCGAGCACCAGGCCGAGAGTCGCGATGCCCGCCGCGATGACCAGTTCAAGCCAGTAGTTGAGGCTTCCGATCTCCGACGCTTCGTAGATCTGCCGGTAGGTTCGCGGTTTCTCGCTGGGGTCGAGCCGCAGAAGGTGTTCCAGCCGAGCCCGAACACTGTGCGCTCCCGTCATTCTTTCAGATTAACGAACCTTAAACGAGTCCGCCAGCGAACTCAGCCCGAACTCAGCCCGAAGCCGCGACCAGGCATGAGAGCGGCGCCAGGACCCAGGCGCCGGAGGGATGATCCGGCGGGGAACTGCCACCCCAACGGGGCGCGGCCGATTGAAGGAGGATCCGCCACTGCCCGGTTACGTCAGGCAAGGTTTGCCCTTCGCCGCTGAACGAGAAGAACAGCAGGAACTCCTTGCCTGCGTCGCGCCGATGCACGCGGAGCACGCTGCGGCCGGGCTCGATGCGTACGTCGCCCGCATTGGCAGGCAGCGCGCGGCGGACGCGTAACAGCTCGCGATAGAACTCGCGCAACACCTGCTGCCGGGGCGTGGGGACGTGGGTCAGAACGGCGCTGGCGAACGTTGCGGGAGCCTGCGGATCGGGCATCCCGCCGAGCGAGGGGAACTCGCGGCGGCGTCCCTTTCGCACGGCTTCGACGAGCCGCGGGTCCGTGTGGCTGACGAAGTATGGAAACGGGTTCGTCTCGCCGTACTCCTCGCCCATGAACAGGAGCGGCGTGAACGGAGAGAGGATGGTCAGGGCGGCGGCGAGTTTCAGCGCTTCGAACTCGACCAGGGTCGAGAGGCGGTCGCCGCGGGCGCGGTTGCCGGCCTGGTCGTGGTTCTGCGAGAAAACGATGAACCGTTCGGGCGGGATGTCGCGGGCGGGCGCGCCCAGGGGTCCCTGGCGGCGTTTGGAGTATTCGCCGGTAAAACAGAATCCCTCGCGAATGGTTTTGGCCAACTGTTCGAGAGAGCCGTAGTCCACGTAGTAACCGTGCCGCTCGCCGGTGAGCAGTGTGTGCAGGGCGTGATGGAAATCGTCGGACCATTGCGCGTCGAGGCCGCAACCGCCGGCGGCCGGGGGCCGGACGAGATCAGGATCGTTGCGGTCGCCTTCGGCGAAGAGCAGCGGGCGCGATGCGAGCGACGCGATTTCCCGCAACATAGCGTGCGGCACCGCGTGGACGGCATCGAGCCGCAGGGCGTCGATGTGAAACTCCTCGGCCCACTGGCGGACGTTTTCGAGGAAATACTCGCGGACCGGAGCGGCCTCGAAATCGAAGGCCGGGCCCCAGGGCGTGTGACGGCTCGCGTGGAAGTAGGGGGCGAACTTCGGGAGCACGTTGCCTTCCGGGCCGAGGTGATTGTAGACGACATCGAGAACCAAGGCGAGGCCGGCGCGGTGAGCGGCGTCGACCAACCGCTTCAGGCCGGCCGGGCCGCCGTAGGTGGATTGCGCGGCAAACGGGAAGACGCCGTCGTAGCCCCAATTGCGGGCGCCGGGGAACTCGGCCACAGGCATCAGTTCGATGGCCGTCACACCCAGTTCACGCAGGGCGCCGAGATACGGGATGACCGCGTCGAACGTGCCCTCGCGAGTGAACGTGCCCACGTGCAGTTCGTAGATGACGTAGTCGCGCAGGGAAAGGCCGCGCCAGGCGGCGTCGGTCCACGGGAACTCCTCGAGCAGAACGGCGGAGGGTCCGTGCACGCCTTCGGGCTGCCAGCGGGACGCGGGATCGGCCAGCGGACTCCCACCGTCGAGTTGAAACCAATAGCGCTGGCCGGGCTCCACGGCTTGCGCGAAGGCGTCGTGAAGACCGTCCCGTCCGGGACTCAAGCGCACCGCCCGTCCGTGCGCGGGGAGCACCACCTCAACGGTGCGGAAGCCCGGGGCCCAGACGCGGAAATGAACGCCGCCGCGGACATGCCACGCACCGATCCGATTCCGCTTGACACCTTCTGCCACGGAGCGCATCCTTCAAGCAGAGGAGTGACCGATGACCCACGAACGCCGCTTCGGGGCATCCTCCGACGCCGCTATGTTGTTGGCGGTGAGCCCCTCCGCGGAAGACCACGAAACCGTAAAGGGTTGTTTCGGCCGTTCCCGCTGGCCAGTCCGCACCGCTGCTTCCTGCGCCGAAGCGGAGCGGGTGCTGGGCGAACGGAACGTGGCCGTGATGTTGTGCGATTGCGATTTGCCCGACGGCGACTGGCGCCGGGCGCTCGAGCTCGCCAACCAGTTGCCGGAACCGCCTCTCGTCGTGGTCACATCTCGCCTTGCAGACGACCGGCTGTGGGCGGAAGTCCTGAACCTGGGCGGGTACGATCTGCTGGTGAAACCATTCGACTGCACGGAACTGCGGCGCGTCGTCGAACTGGCGCGCGCGAACTGGCAGGAGAGCCGGGCGGTCGCGATGTGACAGGGACCGCCCGCACGACTCAGGAAAGCCGCATCTTCTGGGTCTTTTCGTCCCAGTAGACTTTCTTGTTATTACGCAGCGACATGGTGGCCATGTGGCCGGGAATGGCCGCGATCTGGCCCGCGGCGGGCGGCGCGATCACCTGCGTCTTGCCGTTGATGGCGTCGAACCAGTTGCGCAGGTGGGCTTCGACGGCGCGGTTATCGACGCTGGCCGGGGGCTCGATCTTCATCGCCTCACGCGCCTTCACCTTATCCGGCACCCGCGCGTAGTTTTCCGGCGTGAAGGTCAGCACGCTTCGGTTCAACACTTCGATGGTGCCCTCGTTCCCCATGAACTGCTCGCCGTAGCCGTAGCGCACGTTGCCGAAGTAGCAGGAGTAGTTGAGGTGGAACTTCTCCGTGGGGTACTCGTAGAGGGCGCTGATGGTGTCCGGCACTTCGCGGTCGTCGTCGGCGTCGGTCCAGCGGTAGATGCCGCCGGAGGCCACGCAGGAGGCGGGCAGGGAGCGGTTGAGGACGAAGTTGGTGATGTCGGTCTGGTGGACCAGCAGGTCCGTGGAGATGCCGCTCGAGTAATCCCAGTAGAGACGCCATTGATAGAAGCGGCGTTTGTCGAAGGGCCGCTTGGTGGCGGGGCCAACGAAGCGCGCCCAATCGGTGTTCTGATCGGTGGCTTCGGGCGGAATCGCGTAGCGCCAGGCCGGGTTGTCGGGGGGCGAATTCCGGTACCAGAAGGCGCGCACATAGTGGCAGTCGCCGATCATGCCCGCGGCCACCATCTCCTTCGCCTTGATGTAGAGTTCGTTCGAGCGGTTCTGCGTACCCACCTGGACGACGCGCTTGGTGCGCTCCGCTTCCTTGATGATCTCGTAGCCCTGCTCGACGGTCTTGGCGATGGGTTTCTCGAGGTAGATGTGCTTGCCCGCGCGGAGAGCGTCCATGGCCATGGAGTGGTGCAGGTGCTCCGGCGTGGCGATGATCACCGCATCTACCGCGGGATCTTTCAGGATGTCGCGATAGTCGGCGAAGCCCTTGGCGTCGTTGCCGCCCATGGTCTTCACGCGCTCCTGTGCGCGGCCGATGCGGGGACCGTGGGCGTCGCACACGGCGGTGATGGTGAAGCGGCCTTCGTTTCCGCGGTAGGCGCGCTCCATCAGGTAGTAGCCACGCCCGCCGGTGCCGATGACGCCGAGAGTGACTTTGTCATTGGCGCCCTGGGCGGAAAGAACGGCGGGTGCGGCGGCAACGGCGGCGGCGGACTGCAGAAAGCCGCGGCGGGATTGATCGCTCATCCGGGGTCTCCTTAAAGAGCCAGAATATCAATTTCAGAGGCGGCTGACCGGGAAATGGCAGCGGCTGGGCGCCGTGGCGCTGGTCCGCAACTCGAACATGTCTACTTCAGGTTGATGGTCCCGCGGCAGGCCGCCGCGCCGCAGGAGCAAGGGACCTTCGGCACGTCCTTGGCGAAGCGGTAATCGATGGTCAGTTCCTCGCCGGGCTGGATGTCCCGCATGGACATATAGAGGATGTGCCCCTTGAAGATCCAGGCGTAGACGTTCGGGTCGCACGAGTGGTTGATATACTGCGCACCGCTGCCGCCGCAGGAGCCGTCGATGGTCCAGTAGTTGTCGAGGGTGAACAGGTAATTCAATGGGCCATCGGCGCGGCGCTTGGTTTCGCGGCGGCTGATCCGCTCACCGGTATACTCGATGATCTTGCGGCGCGCCGGGATGAACTCCTCGGCGTAGATGCCCCAGCGATGGATTTCCGATGGTGCGACCCGAATCCGGAACTGGCAGTACCGGGCAACGATTCTGGGGGGTTCTTGCGATACCTGCGGCTGCATGCGGCGTGAGTGTTGAGGAATTGTAGCCGATGGGGAGGGGCCGGGGGAAGAGGAAATTCGACGATGGCGCGCCCGCCGGAGTACCAGGGCGGGCGCGCCGCACGACACCGCGCGACCGGCCGCGCTACAGGCTGTACTTCACCTTGAGCACCCCGATCAGCTCCTTCACCGCGCCGGCGCTCCTGGCCAGTTGCGCTTTTTCGTCGTCCTGGAGGGAGATCTCGTAGATCTTCTCGATGCCGTTGGCGCCGAGCTTCACCGGTACACCGACGAAGAGGCCGTTGATGCCGTATTCGCCTTCCAGAAGGGCGGCGCAGGGGAGCACCTTCTTCTTGTCCTTGAGAATGGACTCCACCATCTCGACGGTGGCGGCCGACGGAGCATAATACGCGCTGCCGGTCTTGAGGTAGCGGACGATCTCGGCGCCTCCGTCACGCGTGCGCTGCACCAGGCGGTCGATGGCCGCCTGATCGAGCAGCTCGGTGAGCGGAATGCCGGAGACGCTGGTGAGCCGGACCAGCGGGACCATCGTATCGCCGTGTCCGCCGAGCACCATGGCCTGCACGTTCTCCATGCTGACGTTGAGTTCGGAGGCGATGAAGGTGCGATAGCGGGCGGTATCCAGAACTCCGGCCATCCCGATGACGCGATTCTTGGCGAACTTGGAGACCTGGCAGGCGGTCCAGCACATGGCGTCCAGCGGGTTGGTGACCAGGATCAGGATGGCGTTGGGCGAGTACCGGGCGGACTGTTCGGTGGCGGCTTTGACCACCTCGTAGTTCGCGAAGAGAAGATCGTCGCGGCTCATGCCGGGCTTGCGCGGAAGACCGGCGGTGATGACGACGATGTCGGAGTTCGCCGTGGCCTCATAATCGTTGGCGCCGATGAGGCTCACGTCGTAGCCTTCGACGGGGCCCGACTGGAGCAGGTCAAGCGCCTTGCCCTGCGGCACGCCTTCGACGACGTCGACGAGTACCACGTCGGCCAGCTCCTTGGAAGCGATCCGCAGAGCGCAGTTGGCGCCTACGTTGCCGGCGCCGATCACGGTCACTTTGTTGCGCATAGTAGTCCTCTGGAGAATGAAACGAACCGCCGTCCGCCGGAGCGCGAGGCCCGGCCGCGGCGAATCTGAACCTGAAGTCCGATTATAGCGATTCAAGCGGTGGCCGTTTTCGCCGATGTGGAAGATAAATGGACATCGAAGTCCTTTTCTTCCGCCGGTACCCGCGCGTCGAAGCGCTGCACCAGGCCGTGCTGCACGCCCTCATGGAGGGGTCGGATCTGTTGGCGAAGTTGATGGGCCTCGACGGGGCGGTCGCAATCGAAGCCGCGTCGCGGCCGGGTTTTCGCGCCCGGGCCGGCGGACGAACGGTGCATGTGGAGTTGCGAACCCAGGAGCGTCTGCGGATCGATCACGTCTTCGACCGCCTGCGAGGGGCGGAGCCAACCGACTGCGCCTTGTTTGTGCTCCTCGGCGTGACGCCGCACCTGTGCGAAGCGCTATCGAGCACCCGGCTCTCGGCCCTGCGGCGGCCGCTCGCGGGCAGTTGCGAGTTGCGGCTGGGGGAAGGATGGGACGCCGAGAGGCTCGAAGCGATGCGGCAGATCTCCGAATCGCCGCTGCCGCGGAGCGCAGTGCGATTTCTGGACCAGGAGGCGCTGCGGGAACTTGTGCTGGATGCGGAGGCGTATGACGCGGCGCATCGCACACTGGCGGAGGGGTACGCTTCGGTTCTCGGCCGAACCTTGCGATATCGCGAGATGGAGTACGAACTGACGGAGTTCGCGGAGTGGACTCCCGAGCATTGGTGGGACTTCCAGCGGGACCTCGCCGAGCGGAGCGGCATCCGGGCGCAGTTTGCCGCGGAGGGTGCGGGAAGAACCGGCGATACGGTGATCGCACGGATGTTTGCCCGCGGGACGGCCGGCGCCGGAGGATGCGAATTCGAACTCGCGGGCCACGGGGCCAGGGAGCGCGCCCGGTTGCTCGTCTGCCAGGCGGATCCGATTCTGCGGACGGACTCTCATCTGGCCTGGCGGCTGGCCATCGGCCGCCGGGCAAATGAACTCGGCTTGCCGTTGCACCCGTTGCGGCCGGGCCGCGGCGCGACGAGTGCGATCTTCGAACTCGGAGCGCCGCTCCGCGCGCCGGAAGGGCGCCGGTACCTGGATTGGGAGTACTGCGAATCGATGCTCGCGGCGTGTCACGCGATCGTCGACGAAGCGCTCCTCGGTTAGTTACCGGGCCGCGGCGGCGACGACCACGTCCCAGTGGAAGCGCAGGAACTTATAGAGTTCGGACTCGAGAATGCGCTCCTGGTCGCTGTGCGCGCCGTAGCCGAGCGCGCCATCCTCGAAGTCGATGGCCGGCCCGATGCCGTAGGCGTCCATACCCCGCTCCCGGAGAAATGCCATGTCGGTGGCGCCGGTGCCCATGGCGGGGAGCACGGCTTTCGGCGCGTAGTGTTTCATGGCCTGCGCTTCGATAATGGCGAACATCGCGGTCTTCAGACTGGAAGGCGGCGACGGCGGCCGCATGTGGCGGCGTGTCTGCTCGATGGCGATCGTCGGGTCGTTGACGATCTTCGCCAGGTCGGCGAGAAACTGCTCCCGGTTCTCAGTAGGCGCGAGGCGCACGTCGAGCGTCGCCTCGGCGCTGGAGGGAATGCTGTTGATGCGGATACCGCCGCGGACCATGTTCGGTGAGATCGAGGTGCGCAGCATCGAGTAGTGGCGCGGCTCGTTCCGCTGGAGCCAATCCTGCACGGCTTCGGACTGGGTGCTGTCGAAGATGCCGTTGTAACGGGCGCGCGCTTCCGGCGGGCTCATGGCGGCGAGTTTCTCGAAGTAGGTCCGCGTGGTGTCGTTCAGGCGCATGGGCGTGCGCCAGGCGGCCACTCGCGCCACGGCCGAGGAGAGCGCCACCACGGGGTTGTCCATCAAGGGAACGGAGCCGTGGCCCGCGGTGCCCTTTGCGACCAGGCGCAGGCCGAACGGGATCTTCTCCGCGGTCCCGATGTTCGTCGTCCAGTACTGGCCGCCGCGGCGTTGGGTGCCGCCGCCTTCGGCCAGGCAGAACTCGGCTTCAATCTCCTTCCAGTGGTTTTCGACCATGTATTGGATGCCGTACTGCACGGAGCCCTCTTCACCCGCTTCGGCGAGGAAGATGACGTCGCGGTCGAGGGGCACGTTCAGGCGCTTGAGCAGGAGCATGACCATCAAGCCGGCGGCGACATTGTCCTTGTCGTCGACGGTGCCCCTGCCGTAAATGTGCCCGCCCTGGCGAACGGCTCCGAAAGGCGGGTGCTTCCATTTGGCGGGATCGACGTTGACGGTGTCGGTATGGGCCATGATCAGCAGCGGCTTCTTCGCCCCGCTCCCTTTCAGGCGGACCAGAAGGTTCGGCCGCTTGGGATCGGAACTGTAAATTCTTACCGCGATCCCTTCCGCTTCGAACACCTTCTTGAGGTATTCGACCGCGGGCAACTCGCCGCCGGGGGGATCGGTTGTATCGATCTGAACCAAGGCCTGAAAGTGGCGGAGTAGTTCGGCTTCGGCGGTGGCCCAATCGGGCGTTCGCTGCGCGTGGAGAGGCAGCAGACCGCCAACCAGGGCGGCGGCTGTAAGCGCAATGACATGTCCCATCGCTAGACTGAAGTTCATATGCTGCTTCAGGACCCCTTCGGCCGGAACGCGGGCGTGTTCCGGCTGCTTCGATTTTTCATCAGTGGTCTTGCACTGGTAGGAGTTATTTTCGCGCAGTCCGAGGTGGGCACGGCCAACCTTTCCGGAACGGTGAGCGATCCATCGGGGGCGGCCATCGCCGGCGCCAAGGTGACCGCCGCCAACAAGGCCACCGGGTTGACGCGCGTGACGGAGACCAGCGAGGCGGGACTTTTCAACCTGCTGCGGCTGCCCGTGGGCAGCTACGATCTGTCCATCGAGGCGCAGGGCTTCAAGACGGCGCGCAAGGCAGAAATCCCGCTCACGGTGGGCGCGCAGTTGAACTTCGACGTGAAGCTGG
>DALYJJ010000019.1:0-64389 GCA_031969915.1 Bryobacteraceae bacterium
ACAGAACTCGGTGTTCGTCTGCGCCCGGGGAAGCAGTTTCTGGAGAGCGGTCAGCAGTTAGCGGTCAGCGGTCAGCAGTCAGCAGTCAGCGTGAATCTGCGCCGTCAGCCCATCCGGCTGATTGCTGATCGCTGAATGCTGATCGCTAATCGCTAGTCGCTGACCGCTAATCGCTAATCGCTGACCGCTGACCGCTGACCGCTGATCGCTACAATAACAAAGTGCTTCGAATCAGCCTGCTGGTCCTGCTGAGCTGTGCGTGCGCCCTGGGCGCGGCTGAAACGTTTGTCCTGGACGGCGTCACGGCCGGTGAACCGAAGCGGCGTTTTTCCCCGTGCTCGACTTTCAAGATCCCGAACGCCGCGATGATTCTGGAGACTGGAACTGCCGGGGACGAGAGTTTCGTTCTGAAGTACGACGAGAAGCGGGACGGCGCGCAGTCGAACCCGGAGTGGGCGCGCGACCTCGATCTCCGGGGGGCGCTCCAGCGCTCGGCCGCCTGGTACTTCCAGGAGATGTCGCGGCGCATGGGGGCGGCGCGGGTGCAGCCGCTGCTCGACCGCTTCGGGTACGGCAACCGCGACCTCTCGGGGGGTATCGATCGCTACTGGCTGGGCACGTCGTTAAAGATCTCGGCGGAGGAGCAGGTGGCGTTTCTCCGGAAGCTGTATGAAGGGAGCCTCGGTTTGTCGCCGCGCACCACGGCGATGGTCAAGGACATCACGCTGCTCGAAGAGACGCCGTCCTACCGCTGGCACGGGAAGACCGGGACCTGTTGGGAAACCGACCGCGACAAGGACGCCGTGGCCTGGCACGTGGGTTGGGTGGAGCGCGGCGGCGCGGTGCGATTCTACGCGTTTCATATGACCGGCGAACCGATGTCGCAACTGTTCGCGGCGCGGCCCGCCCGGATTCGCGAACGGCTCTCGCGGGCCGGGCTGATCGCGCCCCAGGCGCCCACGCTCGACGAGCGCGTGCGCGCCGCCGTGACGGGCTTCCAGGGGACTGTGAGCCTGTACGCGAAGAACCTGGCCACGGGCGCCGAATACGGGCTCCGTGCCGACGAGCGCGTGCGCACCGCGAGCACGATCAAGCTGCCGATCATGGCCGCCGTGTTTGCCGCCGTGGAGCGTGGACAGGCGCGATGGGATGAGCGGATCAAGATGACGCGCGAGGACAAGGTCTCCGGCTCCGGGGTGATTCGCGAACTGGCGGACGACTCGGAGCTGACGCTCCGCGACCTGGTCCATCTGATGATCGTGGTGAGCGACAACACCGCCACCAACCTCGTGCTCGACCGCTTCACGGCCGACTTCGTGAACGAGGAACTGGACCGGTTGGAACTGAGGCAGACCCGCTCCCTGCGCAAGATCCTCGGCGATGGGCGCAACCTGAAACCCACCCCCAGCGGGCACAGCCGCGAGGGACGGATGGAGGAGTTCCGGCGGTTCGGCATCGGCGTATCGACACCGCGCGAGATGGCGCGCCTGCTCGAGAAGCTGCATCGCGGAGAAGCGGTGTCCGCGGGAGCGTCCAAAGAGATGATGGCGATTCTCAAGCGCCAGCAATACAAGGACGGCATCGGGCGGCGGATCGAGGAAGAGAAGGTGGCGTCGAAGTCGGGTGCGCTCGATGCCTTGCGCAGCGACGTGGGGATCGTCGAGACGGCGAGAGGACCGGTGGCGCTGGCGATCACCGTGGACGGCATGCCGCGCACCGACTACTCACCGGAGAACGCGGGGAACAAGCTGATCGGGCGGCTGGCGGAGCTGATCGTGGAGAACCTGCGGTAGGCGGCTTACTGGAAGCCCCGGCGGAAACGGTTTACGATCTCGCCCGCGGGCACGCGGTTCCAGGTTTCGTTGACCTGAATGACGAACGTGCGGTCGCCGGGGTTGAGGCGCGTCGAGAGTCCCGCGGTCTCCAGCCGGCTCTGAAAGTTCGGCGCGTTCACGCCCGGCGTGCGCAGACGAAAGAGGTTGGTGCCCTGCGCCACGCGTTCGATTTCGAAGCTGCCGTCCTTCTGCAACTCGGCGATCACGCGTTCCGAGGTCTCCACTGCCGCGCGGAACCGTTTGTCGAAGCCGTCCAGGTGGTGTAGCGCGACGGCGGCGGATGGCCACGCCTGATAGAGCGAGCCTCCGAACATGCGGCGCGTGTGATACAGGCCTTCCAATAAGCGCTTGGGACCGGCCAGAATGGCTCCGCTGGCCGCGTTCAGGTACTTGTAGAGAGAGATGTAGACGGTGTCGAACAGCGCGGCGTACTCGGCGGGCGGGCGGCCCGTGTAGGCGCATTCGATCAACAGCCGTGCGCCGTCCAGGTGCAGTCCGATCCGGCTTTCACGCGCCCAGGCGGCGATCCGCTGCATCTCGTCGAAGGGGAGCCGCTGGCCAAGCAGGCGGCGGACGGGCGTTTCGATCTGCAGGGCGCCGAGCGGCGTGGGCACACGGCCGCCGATGGCGTCGGACGCCGCGCGTTGGGCCGCGGAAAGGGTGAAGGGCGAGAGGGGAATCAGGTTCAGGCCGCTGAGCGTCTGGGCGCAGTCGCCGGAGTCGTTGTAGAGATGCGCTTCGGCCTGCACCAGAACCCGCCGGCGCTCTCCTGCGAGGAGGCGCATCGCCAGATGGTTCGCGAGCGTGCCCGTAGGAAGGAATACCGCCGTTTCCTTGCCCAGCAGGGCGGCGAACCGGGCTTCGAGCTTTTCAACGGCTCCGCCGCGGGAGTAGACGTCGAGATCGTCGTCTTCACGGCGGGCGAGCAGGGCGCCGTAGGCGGACGGCGTGAGAGGAATGCCGTCGCCGTAGGCGTAGACGCGATCTTCTCCCTCCGCGCCGCGCGCCGCCTGCGCGGCGGCCAGCGGCACGGAGAGGAAGTTGCGCCGGCGCATGGACTATTCGGTGGGCAGCGGTTTGGCGCCGTCGGCCGGCCGCGGCTGCGGCTTGGGCAGCGGCTTGCGCGGAATCATCTCGTCGCGCATAGCGGTGTGATAGACGAAGCCGGCGATCACCGCCGAGGCCTGCATCATGTCGCCGCGCTGGATACGGTCGTAGGTGTCCATGTTCGAATGATGGGTGCGCGTTGAGTACTCCACGGCATCCTGAATGAACTGGAAGCCGGGGAGACCGACGGCGTCAAACGACTGGTGATCGGTGCCGCCGGTGTTGCGGATGGAGACCGTTTCTGCGCCCAGGTCCTTGAACGGCGCCAGGTAAGCTTCAAACACCGGCCGCGCCATGTCGTTGCCCTGGAGATAGATGCCGCGGATCTTGCCGGTGCCGTTGTCGAGGTTGTAGTAGGCCGACATCTTACCGTGCTCGGAGGTGACCTTCATGGTTTCACGGTCGGCAAAGCGCTCCTTCACATAGGCGCGCGAACCGAGCAGCCCCTGCTCCTCGCCGCCCCAGAGCGCGATGCGCACGGTGCGTTCGAGCTTCACGTCGAGGGCCTTGAGAATGCGCATCACTTCCATCATGACGGCGGAGCCCGAGGCGTTGTCCGTGGCGCCCTGCGCGCCGTGCCAGGAATCGAGATGCGCGCCGATCATCACGATCTCATCCTTCTTCTTGCCCGAACCGGGCAGCTCCGCGATCACGTTGAACGAGTCGGTCTCTTCCGGGAAGAACTTGGCCTGGACGTCAAGTTCCACCTTCACCGCGATCTTCTTCTGAACCAGCCGGAAGATGCGGTTGTAGTGTTCCGGGGTGAGCGCGACGCTGGCCGGCGGAATCGGATCCTTCACTTCGCGCGAACCGGCGGAGGCGCCGAACACCGTGCCGCCGTCGCCGCGATAGGGCAGGCTGAGCACCGCCAGTACGCCTTCGCTCTTGAGGAATTCGCTGATCTTGCGCCGCAGAGACATCATCTGTTCCCGGTTCATCGGAGGGCGTCCGGGCGCACCCGCGGCGGCGGCCATCGGCGGCATGCCGAAGGGCGAGCGCTGGCCGGGATCGGGCGCCAGGAACATGCCGTCCAACTGCTCCGGCGTGTAGCGCGACATGGACGCCCGGTCCTGGGGCGCGATTTCCTTCTCCGGCTCCATGAGCAGGATCTTCCCGGAGAGCTTGCCCTTCCACTTCTCCATGTCGGCTTCGGTGCGAATGGCGGCGTAGAGCACCTCGCCGGTGACGGGTCCGTTGGTGCCGGCACTCCAGGCCAGTTGGAAGCCGATGAGCGGCGAATACGTGGGCTCCACCATGTGGGCGGCGAAGCGGGTGTTCTCCCAGCCCTGGCCGAAGGGACCCCATTTCTCGAGCTTCACGTTCTTCAGCCCCATCTCCGTGAATTGCTTGGCGGCCCATTCGCCGGCGCGCTTGTAGCCGGGCGAATTGGTGAGGCGCGGTCCGTTCACCTCGGTCAGTTGCCAGATGTACTCCATCACTTTCGAGTTCTGGAGAGCTTCGTAGCGGATGCGATGGACGGTGTTCAAATCGACGCGCTCCTGGGCCACCAGCAGGGGGACCACGAGCAAAACCAGGGTGAGGCGCAGGCTGAAGCGTTGCATAGAATTGTTTAAGAGAGTAACACGGCAGGGGCGCGCTACAATCTCTGGGGGAACCGGGCCGGCGTGAAAATTACGATCTCCAAGGAGAACTATCTGAAGGCGATCGCCGAGGCGGAGAGCGAGGGCGAGGTGGTGATTGCCGCCACGTTGGCCCGCTGGCTGAACGTGTCGGCGCCCGCCGTGACGATGGCCACGCGGCGGCTAAAGCGCGACGGTCTGATTGCGGTGGACGGCACGGACGGGCGGATCCGCCTGACCGGCGAAGGCCGTGAAATCGCCGCCCGCCTGCTGAACCGCCATCACCTGATCGAACGCATGCTCACCGAGATCTTCGGCATGGAGTGGTACAAGGTCCACGATGAGGCGGAACAGTTGGAGCACGCCGTCTCAGAGGATTTCGAGCGGAGGCTGCAGGAGCGGCTGGGAAACGGCGGCGCCTGCCCGCACGGCAACCGGGTGGAGGAAGACGCCCCGGAGAACCGCCGGGCGCGGGGCTTGTCGCCGCTGGACGAGGTGGCGGCGGAGAGCCGGGCCACGGTCGTGAGCGTATTCGAGCGCGACCGCCAGTTGCTGGAGTATCTCGATTCGCTCGGCATCAGGCCGGGGGCGCGCGTCGAGGTGCTCAACCGCAACTATGACGAGACGCTGACGCTGCGCGTGGGTGAGGGAGCGGTGGCGCTGGGCCGCAGCGCAGCGCGGCGGATCTGGGTGCGGCCCGATGAGAGTGAGGTACACTAGAGCAGTCCACGACAATTCGGGCCGTGGCGCAGCCTGGCTAGCGCGCTTGCTTGGGGTGCAAGAGGTCCCGGGTTCAAATCCCGGCGGCCCGACCAAATTCCTCTCGGCTTTCCGCCACTGCACGCTCCCAAACCTGACAAATTTCGCCGCTCTTACACGAAGCGCCCACGGCGCCAGCGCGATCGGCCGCTAATCTGGGGCTGGCCGGTTCAACGACAATACCGTATGGAGCCATGCTGCGTAGCCGATGACCAACAAAGCTGTTTTCTTTTCCCGTTGCCGCCCGCAAGACTCAGATCCCATCGAGATTGTTCTCAGAGAACGGCGCGTCTTCATCGGATACCCAGCTTGTCGACCTGTGAACGGTGAGCTTGAGAAGAAACGCCTCCGGAACCACGTAATGGACCTTCACTGTTCCGACGAGGAGTGGGTCGCTCTGCGACGTGACCTCGGAAAGAATTGGCGGCGTGAGTTCCAGAAGAATCGCAACTTCGTACGGGCGATAGAACCGGGTGCAATCGCGTTGGTCCCACGTCCTGGGCGAGGCGTCGTTTACGCGGGACGTGTTACCTCGCCGTTTGAGTTGCTGGACGATCCGCCATGGGGAGAAGAGTACCTCCAGCTCCGCCGTAAGCAGCGCCTAGATGTGTCGGACGAATGCAGCCACCTGGCTGACGTTGCCCAGTGTATTACTGTGGACGACTTCCGACCCATTCCTTTTGCGAGCGTTCCAGCTTGGATTCGCCGCTCCCTTTTCGGGCGATCGACCTACGGGCTAGTGGGGCCGCTTGAGTCCTTAGGCTTCGATCCTTACTCAGCATTGGTGAAGCTGCTAGACAACCCGCGGTCCGCGTTCCCTTCCTGGACTGATGAACTCGATGAGATCGAGCGAAGACTCGTCGAAGCGGTAGGCCCGAACCAATTTGAACACCTTTGCGTTGCTCTGCTCCAACTGGAGCATCCGCAAGAAAGCTGGGTTCACATCGGCGGGAGTGGCGATGGAGGCGTCGACGGCATAAGCACCGGACCCAACGGAAAGGTGGTGGGAATGCTCCAGTGCAAATGGGCATATCAAGGCGAGAGTCTCACCATCGCGGATTCCGCCGCCGAGAGTTGCGTGAGGCAAGTTCTCGCATCGATCATCCACCCGAGTGAGGTGACAGTGCCAGAGGGTTTGGAATTCTGGTCTCGCCGGAGAATTGCGGAGATCCTGAGGAAGCACGCCAACCGATTGCCACTCGCCTTGTCGCTTCGCATAGCGCACGTCGCGGATCGTCCTCCAACGACAGGTCAGATTCCGGTTGACGACTGAAGCGCGGCGATGATCACGTCGGTGGGTCCATAGGCAGAAACTATGGTGATTCCCGCGGCCGATGGGGCCGAAACTGGAGTCGGTTCGGAGTCCATGGCTGTCCGGACAACTATAATGCAACCATGCCGGCCAGCGTTGCGGGCATCGCGCTGGTCTGCGGCGCCATACTCACATTCATGTGGGCCGGACAAGCGATCGTCTACCTCGCCACGGGCAAACTGCCTCAACTCCTGATCGACGCGGGTGGGATCACCGCGCTGGCCGGTGCGTTTGGGCTGGCGGTCTCTGCCCTGGCCAGCTTGGTGCTGCTTTTGCGCGCGTTGCCGGCGGCCGGTCCTGTCCTCGGTTCGTGCCCGAAGACCCACCCGGCGGATGGACCCAGTCTTCCTTCGATTGTCGCCGCGGTCACGATTCTGACTGGCGCGATGGTCACGATGTCGCCTTCGGCGCGGGCGCAATCTCCCTCGACGGGTGGGGAAACGGATTCTTTCGCAATCCGGAACGTCCGCATCTTCGACGGGCAGAAAGTCCTGGAAAGCGCCACCGCGGTGATCCGGAACGGACGGATCGACTCCGTCGGGAAGGAATTGCGGGTGCCAGCCGGTCTCCGGGTTATCGACGGAACGGGGAAGACGCTGCTACCCGGCCTGATCAACTGCCATGTGCACTCCGTTTCCGTTGCGCAACTGCGTGAGGAAATGCTGTTCGGAGTGACCACGGTGCTCAACATGTATGCCGACCCCGCCGCTGTCGCGAAGGCTCGGCAGAAGCAGGCTGGTGCTCAGGCCCTCGACACCGCCGATCTGTTTTCGTCGGGCAACATGGTGGTCGCGCCGGGCAGTGGAGCGGCCCAGGCGACGGGTGCTCCGACAATCGCCGGGCCGGCGGAGGCAGAAGCGTTTGTCGAGGCGCGCCTGCGAGAGGGTTCCGACTACATCAAGATCATCTACGGAAACGCCGGCACTGGCGATCCTGTCATCTCCGAGGCGACATTGCGAGCCGCGGTGGAGGCAACTCACCGCCGAGGCAAACTCGCCGTGGTGCACATCGACAACCCCAAGGGCGCACTCGCAGCGGTGGACGCCGGTGCCGACGGACTCGCCCACCTCTACCTGAGCGGACAGCCCGCCGATCCGTCGCTGGTGCCGGCGGCGCGGAAGCGCGGTTCGTTCGTCATCCCGACGCTTGCCGTATTAGAGGCGCTGGCCGGGATTCGGGGCGCCGCGGGGCTTCTGGCCGATCCCTCGATTGCGCCCTTCCTCTCAGAGAAGGCGGTCGCAAACCTCAATGCCCCTTCCCGGCCCGATTCCCACCTGAAGCTCTCCTACACCCAGGAGTTGGTCAGGCAATTGAACGGTGCCGGCGTCGCGATCCTGGCCGGCACCGACGAACCGATGCCCGGGACATGGCACGGGGTGAGTCTCCACCGCGAACTCGAACTGCTGCGGCAATCGGGAATGACGGCAGTGCAGGCGCTCGCGGCTGCGACCTCGGTTCCCGCCGACCGATTCCGGCTGACCGACCGCGGCCGGATTGCCCCGGGGATGCGGGCTGACCTGCTGCTGATCGATGGCGACCCCACCGCCGACATCCTGGCGACTCGCAAGATCGCACGTGTCTGGAAGTTGGGGCGCGAGATCGACCGAGAGGCGTTTCGCATCGAGCTTCAGGCCTCCCAGAACCGTCCCTCCATCGCAGTGGATCCTGCCATTCTGCGCAACTACGCCGGACGATACGACTTTGGGCAGCAGATGGTCTTCGAATTCTCCGTGGTCGACGATCGCCTCTGTATCGAGTTACCCAATGGAAAGCGCATCCCTCTCGATGCGGCATCACCGGTGGAGTTTTATTCCAAGACGATCGGGCTGAACCTACGGGTGGAGGTAGACGTCAAGGGCAGAGTGACCGCCCTGGTCATCCAGCAGGGTGAGGAAAACCGGCGCGGCAGGAGGGTGGAATAGCCGGCTTTGCAGAAACCTGCCGCCGCCTCAAGAAAGGGCCTCTTTCCGAACCTAAGCGTAGATGAACAACGAGTCGCTGGAAGGCATCCAGGCGCACCGGCGGATTGGGCGGGGGCGGCGGCACGAACGCCCGGACGGTCTCGTCGCCGTAGGACTTCTGCCGACACAGAATCCTTTCGTTGCACTTCTCTTAACGAAAGGATATGCCATTTTCGTTTCGTTAACCAGTTCGTGACTGTCCACATGGAAACCAGAGTCTGGGCTGTGCGCAGGTATTGTCTGCGGCGTCAATACCGTCTACGATCTAGATGGTATAGGCGAATGCAGGTTGTTGAATTGAAGCTCAAACAGGCTAGCGCCGTTCTCGGTGTCTCCCCCAAGGACCTGCAGAACCTGGTCCAACTCAACGTGTTGAAGCCGTCCAGGAAGGACGCCTGCTATTGGTTTGACACACGCCGGCTGCTGGAAGCGAAGGTGACCTTCTATCTCAAGGAATCCCTGGGCGCCTCAACTGAGGTCCTCGCCCGATTCGCGAA
Organism: Bryobacteraceae bacterium; assembly: GCA_031969915.1. Lineage (GTDB taxonomy): Bacteria > Acidobacteriota > Terriglobia > Bryobacterales > Bryobacteraceae > DALYJJ01. The sequence goes on from DALYJJ010000019.1 coordinate 9,052, forward strand.
AGCTCTTTCCCGTGATGTCAGCGATGAGGACTGGGCCAAGCTCCGCTACCTCAGGCTGAGCTCTCGGCCGGCACGCGGGCGGGAGGCCGTCGAGGTACGGATTCCCTTGCGCGAGCTAGCCAGGGAACTCGACGAACAGCTTCCCCGCGCACAGCTCTATCAAGACTTGCCGCGCGGGCGGAAGCGGCCCGATTGGAAGCGTGAGCTTGTGCGCAATCTGGAAGCCGCGGCGGACGACCTCGCCGGGATCACCTACGACGAAATTCAGTCGGCCATCCGTGGGTACCGCGCCGGCAAGAAGGGCCTGCCGGAGGTCACCGTTGGCGGCGAAAAGCGCCCGGCGTAGAGGAGTCGTGGACACGTCGGTCGTCGTTGCGGGAATCGCGGCGCTTAGAGAACGGCCGGCGATCTCCCCGAGCGCCAAGTTCCTCCGGGAGTGGCTTGACCACAACGGCTTCAAGTGGCTGGTGACGGAAGAGATCCTTGCGGAATACAAAGCGGTTTTGTCGCGGCTGAACGTTCGCAGGAGCGTCGTCGGGGCGCTCATCAACCTATTGCGAGAAGAAGCGGGCCAAGGTGATCGGTCCAGGCGATCCGCTGCCAACGACTGCGCGCCGTCGAGCGGGGTAGAGTATTCCGAAAGCAGCCAGCCGCCGAACCAAGGGGTGCATCACGATGAAGGCACGTAGCTCGAGCGCGGCCCGCGCCGCCCGGGTCCGCCGACGCCGCCTCCGACTTTTCCCCGCTCCGCCGCGTCTCTTCTCCTTGGAGCAGATCGACGAAATCCGGAAGCCGAGCACGCGCCGCGGGGGAGCCCTGAACCCGTGACCACGTTCTACTTCAAAGCCGTGGCCTCGGACGGCAAAATGCGCACCGGCACACTTTCCGCCGAAACGGAGAAGTTCGTCGCTGCCGAACTGCGCAAGCAGGGGCTCACGCCCGTGTACGTCGGCCTGGAACAGAAGAAGGGCCTCGAGCTGAAGCTGCCCTCTTTCGGCGGCGCGCGCCGCAAGGATGTGCTCTTCTTTACGCAAGAGCTCTCCACGCTCCTCAACGCCGGCGTGCCGCTCGATCGCGCGATCAGCATCACCAGCGAACTCACCGAACGGCCCCATTTCCGCTCCGTCGTGCTCGACGTCCTCCGCATCGTCAAGGGCGGCAAATCGCTCGGCGACAGCCTCGCCTCCCACCCCGAGTACTTCACTGAGATCTACGTCAACATGGTCCGCGCGGGCGAGGCCAGCGGCTCGCTCGCGGTAATCTTCGACCGGCTCGCCGAGTTCGAACGCACCCGCGACGACCTGCGCAACTACATCGTCTCCTCGATGGTCTATCCTACGCTGCTGGCCCTCGTCGGCATGGGCTCCATCTTCGTGCTCCTCAACTTCGTCGTGCCGCGCTTCGCCACCGTCTTCGAGGACTCGCGCATGGCCATGCCGCTTCCCACCCGGATCCTGCTCGAAGTCAGCCGTGTCGTGCGCGCCTACTCGCTGCCCGCCTTCGGCCTCCTGGCCGGCGGACTCGTGGTGTTCCGCGCCTATGTGCAGACCGTCGCCGGCCGCCTCTGGTGGGATACCTTCCGGCTCCGGATTCCGCTGCTCGGCATCGCCCTGCGCAAGGCCGAAACCGCCCGCTTCGCCCGGGCCATGGCCACGCTTGTCTCGAACGGCGTGCCGCTCGTGCAGGCCATCAACATCGCCCGCGCGATTCTCAATAACCGACGCATCTCCGGCTCGCTTGAAATCGTCTCCCAGGGCGTCAAGCGCGGCGAAGGCATTGCCGCGCCCGTGCGCCGCGCGGGCGAGTTCCCGCCCCTGGCCGCGCACCTGCTCAGCGTCGGCGAAGAGACCGGCCGCCTGGACCAGATGTTCACGCGCATGGCGGATATCTACGAATCCGAAACACGCGACTCCATCAAACGCTTCACTTCGCTCTTCGAGCCGCTCATCATCCTGGTGATGGGCGTCATCGTGGGCGTGCTCATCCTCTCCATGCTGCTGGCCATCACCAGCATCAACGACGTGGCAGTGTAAAAGGACATGACACAGGAAATCCCTCTCCGCCGACGGAACCGCCGCCCTCAACAGGCCGGCATTACCCTCATCGAGATGCTGGTGGTGGTGACCATCATCGCGCTCTTCGCCGCGCTCGTCGTTCCCAACATGCTGAAGAAGACCGATGCCGCGCGCGCCACCGCCGCACGCACCCAGATCAACGGCTTCATGACCGCTATCGGCGCCTACAAGCTCGACACGGGCCTGTTCCCCACCACCGAACAGGGCCTCCAGGCCCTGCGCGTGAAGCCCGCGAACGTGAATAACTGGGCCGGGCCGTATCTGCCCAAGGAGGTGCCCAACGATCCCTGGGGCAGGCCGTACCTCTACAAGTTCCCGGGCGACAACGGCGACGAACCGGACATCGTCAGCTACGCCGCCGACGGCCAGCCCGGCGGCACGGGCATCAACGAAGACATCGTGAGTTGGAAGTAGCATGCCGCGCGCGCCTCAGTCGGGCATCACGCTCATTGAGATGCTCGTCGTGGTGACGCTCGTCGGGCTGCTGGCCGGGATCAGCTATCCGAGCGTCGCCGCGGGCCTCGATACGCTGCGCCTCACACAGGCCTGCGACACGGCGGCCTCCCTGTTGAACGGCGCCCTCAACCGGGCCGAACGGCGGCAGGAGGCGGTGGAGATCGAAATCGCGCGCCAGGCCCGCACCATCACCCTGCGCGGAGCGCTGCCCGGCTTTCAGCGCGCGTTCACTCTGCCCGGCGGCGTCGCCATCGACCGGGTGCTGCCCGCCGCCGGAGACGGCGAGGAGGACGTGCGCCGCTTCCTCGTCTACCCGAACGGCAGCGTCCCGCGCATCGCCATCGAGTTCTCCAACACACGCGGCGCGAAGCGGCGCTTGCGCCTCGATCCCATCACCGGCGTTCCGCACGTGGAGCGCATGTGACCCGCCGGGGCTTCACGCTGCTCGAGGTGCTGGTGGCCACCCTCATCATGGCCATCGCCATCACCGCGCTCCTCAGTAACCTCTCCACGTCGCTCCGCAACGCCGGCCGCCTCACCGATGTCGACCGCGCCTCCCTGCTCGCGCGCCGCAAGATGGACGAACTGCTGGTGACCGCCCGGCTGCCGCGCGGCATGGAGTTCGGCGGCGCGCTGGAGCCCGGACACGGCATCGCCGGCGCCTGGCGTGCCCGCGTCACTCCCTTCGAAGCCCCGCCCAACGTGATGCCCGGCATGTCCGTCCTCGACCGCATCGAGCTCCAGATCCTCTGGAAGTCCGGCGGCCGCGATCGATCCTTCAACCTCGAAGCCTTCCGCCGCACCAAGCTCACCGAGCTCGACCTGGGCATGGCCGCGCCGCCGCCCGGAGGCGCGCCATGAAGCCCCGCGCGCAACGCGGCGTCACGCTCATCGAACTGCTCATCGCGGTCACGCTCGTGAGCCTGCTCTCCGCCGCGGGACTGATTGCCATTCGCGTCGGCCTCAACGCCATGGAGAAGGCCAATAGCGCCGCCATCCGCAACCGCCGGGCCATCGGCGCGCAGCGGGCGCTCGAACAGCAGCTCGCCGGCTTCATGCCCGTGCGCGCCCGGTGCGTCCCGCAGAACCCCGGCGCGCCGGGCGGCTTCGTGCGCTTCTTCCAAGGCGAAGCGGGGCTGATGCGCTTCGTCTCCAGCTACTCGCTCGAAGAAGCGGGCCGCGGGGCGCCGCGCATCCTCGAGTTTCTGGTCATCCCCGGCGACCAGGGCCAGGGCGTGCGCCTGGTGGTCAACGAGTATCCCTACACCGGCCCCGAGACGTCCACTCCCTTCTGCCTCGGCCTCGGCCCGGACCCGGAGACGGGTCTTTTTCTGCCGCGCTGGATCCCGGCGCAGCCCGGCGCTCAGTCGTTCGTCCTCGCCGACCGCCTCGCCTCCGCTCGCATCTCTTACCAGGAGCCCATCCAGTTCCCGCCCTTCGAACGCTGGCTTCCCCGCTGGTCGCGCACCGAGTGGCCCACCGCCGTGCGCATCGATCTTACGCCGCTCCAGCCCGACTCCTCCCGCCTGTTGCCCCTGACCATCGCCATGCCGCTCCGCGCGCAGCGCGACCCGGAGGCTGTCTATGTCGAATAGACGCCGGGGCGGGGCGCTGCTCGCCGTCCTCTGGCTATCCGCCGCACTGACGGCCGTCGCCTTCGCCGTCGCCGCCACGGTGCGCGGCGAAACCGAACGCGCCGCCACCGCCGCCGACGGAGTCCGCTCCTACTACCTCGCCACCGGCGCATTGGACCGCGCCATCCTCTACTTCCTCTGGAGCGGCATCCAGAATCCCGACGGCTCGCCCCGCTACTACGTGCCCGGCGTCCCCCGTTATCGCTTCTCGTTTCCCACGGGCGAAGCGATCGTCGAGATCATTCCCGAAACCGGGAAGCTGAACATCAACGGCGCGCAGCCCGCTGAACTGCTGCGCCTGCTCCTCGCCCTGGGCGCCGAACCGGCGCGCGCCGGCGTGATCGTTCAGGCGATCCTGGACTGGCGAACGCCCACGCTTGCGCTCACCGCCTTTGACGCCCACTATTTGTCGCTCACTCCGTCTTTTCGCGCCCGCCACGCGTCCTTGGAAGAGATCGAAGAACTTCTGTTGGTGCGCGGGATGACACCGGACTTGTTTCATGGCAGCTATGGGCGCGACGCCGAAGGGCGGCTGATCCCGCGCCCCGGCTTGCGCGATTGCCTCACCGTGTACGGCGCCGGCCTGGGCCTGCTCGACATCAATACCGCCGAGCCCGCTGTGATGGCCGCGGTGGGCATCCCGCCCGACGCCATCGCGATGATCATGACCCGCCGGCTGGCCGGCCCGATTCTCCCCCAGGAGGCCGCTGCGCTCGCCCGCATGGGCCCCGCGATGCAGCGCCTGTCCGTCGTCACCTACCCGCTCGCCACGCTGCGCGCTACGGCGCGCCTACGGTTGCCCGGCGGCCAACTCTCCGACCTGCGCCGCACCGTCGCCGCCACGGTCAAGCTTGCGGGCAAGGGCGCCGGGAACGGACCCACGATCCTGCGCTGGTACGACTCCGCCACCCCCGGCCCCGAGGTCGTCGCATGGCCATAAACCTCGATCCGTCGCTCCGCAAGTGGCTCTCCGTTGGCTCCGGCATTGGCATCGAAATCGGTCTCCGCGATCTGCGCGTGACCTTGGTTCGCGTCCGTCCCTCCGGGGTGCGCCTGCTCGCCCAAACCACGATCGAAAACTACCGCCAGCGTCCCGCCGCGGAATGGGGCGCCGGCTACAACGCGTTTCTGCGCAAGCACGGCGTCGCGCACCTGGCGGCCACGGTGTTGCTGCCCCGCAACGAAGTGATCATCCGCCTCGCCCCCTTCCCCGGCGTCTCGGACAAGGACTTGCCCGCCGCCCTTCGCTATCAGGCCGACTCGTTTCACCCCTTCCCGGAGGACGAGGCTGTCTACGACTGGTCCCGGCTCGGCCGCACCGCGATGGTGCTCATCGGCATCGCGCGCCGCGAGATCGTCGAGCGCCACGCCGGCCTGTTCAATGAAGCGGGCGTGCGCGTTGCGCAGATCACCGTCTCCGCCGCGGCGCTCTACGCCGGCGTGCGGCTGCTCAGGACGCCGCCCGACGCGGGGCTGCTCACGGCGATGCCGCTCGAAACGGGCGAGGTCGAGGTGTACGGAGAATCGAACGAGCGCACCCTCTTCTCCGCCACCTTCGACCTTCCCCCCGAGCGCGCGGCGGCGCTCTCCGCCGCTGAACTTCGAATCCACTCTGAAGCCGCCCAGGATCCCCTTGCGCTCCTCCCCGCCGCCCAGGGCGAGACCGTGCAGTCGCCCCTGTCGTATGCCGCGGCGCTGGTCTCGGCCTGTCCGCGCCTCGCGCTCGGCGTCAACCTGCTGCCGCCGGAGCGCCGCGTGGCCAACTCGCGGCTGATGCTGGTTCCCACGGCCGCCCTCGCCTGTCTGCTGCTTCTCATGGTCGCCGCGCTCGGGATTCAGGGGGCTTGGGAAGACCGCCGTTACCTTCAGGCGATCGGGACGGAGATCGCGCAACTGGAGCCGCGCGTGCGCCAGGCCGCTTCGCTCGACCAGTCCGTCGAAAGAACACGGAACCGCACCCGCCAGCTCGATCAGTTCCGCCGCCGCTCCTCCGAGGACATGGAAGTGCTCAAAGAGGCGACGAAGCTTCTGCCGCCGCCCGCCTGGCTGAGCAGCCTGGAAGTGACGCGCACCGGCGTGCTCTTCGCGGGCGAAGCCGAACAGGCCGCGGGTCTGCTCAAGACGTTCGACGAATCGCCGCTCTTCACGAACTCCGATTTCGCGCTCGGGATTGTGCGCGTCGGCGCGATGGAAGCGTTTCGCATCCGCTCGCAGCGGGAGGCCCCGAAGCCATGAGCTTCTACGAGCAGAACAAGCGCGCGATCCTGCTCCTGCCCGTGTTGCTGCTGCTCGCGGTTCTCGTGTTCCGGAATCAGGAATCCGGGGAGACCGAGACGGTGGCCGCGGACACCACCGATGTCTTCTCCGCCGAGCGCCGTTTGCAGCGCCTGCGCCGGCAGGCGGCCGGGATTCCGGCCAAGCGCGAAACGCTCAAGCAGGCGCAGGCCGAACTTGCGCTGCGCGAGAAGGGGCTCATCAAGGCCGATACCGCTATGCAGGCACAGGCGCAGGTCCTGCAGGTGGTCCGGCGCATCGCCCGCGCGCAGGCGCCGCCGGTTGAGATCAAGAACGTCGAACTCGCCCAGCCGCGGCCGCTCGGCGACGACTACGGCGAAGTCAGCGTGTCGGTGGCGATGGAGTGCCGCATCGACCAGGTGATCAACCTGCTCGCCGCGCTCACCGAGCAGCCGGAGTTGATCGCCACCAACGATCTCCGTCTCGGCTCGGTGACGGGCAAGGAGAAGACCTTGCCCGTCCGCCTCACCGTCAGCGGCGTAGTGGAGCGCAAGCTGATTCCGGAGAAGCGAGGGCCGTCGTTTTGAAACAGCGGCTGATGCTCGTGAACATCCTGCTGATGGCCCTCATCGGCCTCTCCACCTGGCGCCTGCGCCAGAACTGGCTCGACGCCCGCGAGCGCGAGCAACTGATGTTCGGCCGCGCGGCGAACCCCACCGCCGTTACCCCCCTACCGCCCTATCCGCCCGCCCCGCCGCTTTCACCGGGCGCATATCTGGAGGTGGCTCAGAAGATGTTGTTCAGCCGCGACCGCAACGACGTGGTCGTGATCGAGCCGCCGCCCGTGAAGCCCATGCCTGCATTACCCGTGTTCTTCGGCGCCATGGACCTGGGCCGCGGTCCCACCGTGATCCTGGCCGAAGCGCCCGGCCAGCCGAATCGCGGGTACCGGTTAGGCGACCAGGTCGGCGAGTTCAAGCTGGTGACGATCAGCCGGACCGAAATCGAATTCGAATGGGACGGCAAACCCGTCCGCCGCAAGTTGGAAGAACTCGCCGCGAAAGCAGGCGAAGCCGGGGCGGCCGGCGGCGGCGTGCCCGCAAACGCTCCGGCGCCCGCCGCGCCGCCGGCGGCCAACACCAACCTCGCCCCATCGGCGAGCGTCATCGGCGGGACCGTCAAAGCGGCGCCCATGGAGGGCGCCGAAGGCCAGGTGCGGCCCTGTGTGGCGGGCGACACGTCGCCCTCGGGCACCGTGGCCGACGGCTACCGCAAAATCGTTTCCGAAACCCCGTTCGGCAGAGTCTGCCGCTGGGAGCCGCAACGGTAGAAAGAGGTTCTGTTTTATGAAGCGACTCGTCCTTGTGCTCTTGCCCTTCGCGCTCTGCGCCCAGGCCGGCAAAACCGCGGCGAAACCGGCCGCCCCGGCTACCAAAGCCGCGAAGCCGGGGAAGGCTATCACCGTGCCCCAGGGCGCGACGCTGGTGGAAACCGGCCTCTGGAAGCACACCGGCAAGGACGGCCTGACCTGGTTCTACCGCCAGAGCCCGTTCGGCGTGATCAAGGTGGCCGAGAAAGACATGCAGTTCAAGCCCGACCCCGGCGTCACGTCCGCCGCGGCCACCATCCTGGCCGTGGAAGAGGGCGACACCGTCCGGTTCGAGAAGCCCTCGCCGTTCGGCCTGGTCCGCTGGACGAAGAAGAAGACGGAATTGAACGACGTGGAACTGGCAGCGTGGAAGCGCACGCAGGACGCGGCGGCCAAGACGGGACAGGAGAACTAGCCCGTGAGACGTTTCGCACCCATCCGGTTAGCGGCGCTCGCCGCCGCGCTGGCGGCCGTGCTCGGCGCCCAACAGCCGCCTCAGCAGCAGCCGCCATTGGTCCTGCCCCCAGGGTTTCAGCCCCCGATCCCGCAGTCGGCTAAGCCGAATCCCCAGCCGCCCAAGCCCGAACCCGCCAAGCCCGAACCCGCCAAGCCGGCGCCCGTGCCTGCGCAGGCCGCTCCCGCACCCGGCCAGGGCCTTGCCGCGCAGCCCGCGGCGACTGCTCCGGCCGTTCCCACCCTCGGCGGCCTCAATCTGCAGAACGCCTCACTGGTGGAGGTGGTCGACTTCCTCGCCCGCCAGCTCGGCATCAATTACATACTCGATCCGCGGGTGCGCGGCGCCGTCACCATCAATACCTACGGCGAAACAAAGGACATCAACCCCCGCGACCTGCTGGACACCATCCTCCGCATCAACGATTTCGCCATGGTCCAGGTGGGTACCACCTACCGCATTGTGCCCCTGGCCGACATCGCGCGCCTGCCCATTTCCCCGCAAACTCTCAGCGCCGATCAGATTCCGGAAGACGATCGCGCCATGCTGAACCTCGTCTTTCTGAAGTACGCCACGGTGGAGGAACTCGCGAAGCTGCTTGAACCCTTCATCGGCGCGAGCGGCAAGACCTGGGCCTATCCGCCTGCCAATCTGCTGCTGGTGCTCGACAGCCGCCGCAACATGAAGCGGCTGATGGAACTGGTGTCGATGTTCGATTCCGACACCTTCGCCAGCCAGCGCGTGCGTTTGTTTCAAGTGGAGAACAGCCGCCCCTCGGATATCTCGCGCGAACTCGAGAGCATTCTCAAAGGCATTTCGCTCAGCGAAAAGGCCAGCCCGATCCGGTTTCTCCCCTTGAACCGGATCAACACGCTCGTCGTCGTCGCGCCCAATCCGGGCGTCTTCGATGAGGTCGAGAAATGGCTGCGAAAGCTCGACGTGGCCGTGAAATCGAAGGCCGGATCGGTGGATAACTTCGTCTATCGCGTCAAATACGGCCGCGCGGATCTGCTCGCCATGGCGATCATGCAACTCTACCTGGGAATTCCGTTCGGTTTCGGCGGGTTCGGTATGGGTGGCATGGGTATGGGCATGGGCGGGATGGGCATGGGTGGCATGGGCGCGGGTGGCGTCGGGATGGGCGGCATGGGCATGGGTGGCATGGGCATGGGCGGATTCGGCATGGGCGGCTTTGGCCAGGGCGCCATGATGCCCGGCATGATGGGTGGTTTCGGAGGGTATGGCATGGGCGGCTACGGCATGGGCGGGATGATGGCCGCCCCCAACGTCATGCCTGCGATCGGCGCGGGCGGCATTACAACTCCCGTGGGCGCGGCCGCGCAAGGCGGCGCCGCGGTGACGCCGGGCGCGGGCGCCGTCGACCAGACGGGGTCCTATTTAAGCGGTGGCGGGATGTTTCCCTTCCTCGGGAACCTGCGCATCCCGCGCGTGATTCCGAATCCGATGGACAACACGCTGCTGATTCAGGCCACCGCCGACGAATACGAGGGGATTCTCAAGCTGCTGCGGGATCTCGACGTCCCGCCGCGGCAAGTGCTGGTGGAGGCGAAGGTCTACGAGGTCAGCCTCGACAACGCGTTCTCAGCCGGCGTCGCCGCAACGCTCCAGCGCCTCGGCGGCCGGACGGCGACCGGCTTCTCGCCCGTCCGCCAATTGCAGGGAACAACATCCAACATCGGCGGTGTGACACTGACGGCCGGTATGCTGGTCGGCGCCACGCGGGAACTCCTGGCATCGCTCAATACCCTGGAGTCCAACCGCAAGGCGAAGGTTATTTCCGCACCGTCCCTCATTGCCACCGACAGCGTGCCCGCCACGCTCAACGTCGGCATCAGCGTGCCGACGCTCTCCTCCACTTCCGTTTCGCCCATCCAGAGCGGAGGGAATTCTCTGTTCGCGAACACGGTCCAAAACCGTGACGCCGGCGTGCAGTTGAGCGTAACCGCGCGCGTCAACCCAACCGGGATTGTGACGCTGATGATTCAACAGGAAGTGAGCAACCCGATCCCGCCCCCCGAAGGCGGAATCCAGTCCCCGTCGTTCTCCAAGCGGAACGTCAGTACGCAGGTCACCGTTCAGGACGGAGACATGGTGGCCATCGGCGGCATCATCCAGGAAACGGACACGCTCTCCAACGCCGGTGTTCCGTTCCTGAATCGGATCCCCATCCTCGGTTCCGCCTTCGGCAGCCGCTCGACGAGCAAGCAGCGGACCGAGTTGCTGATCTTCCTGACGCCCCGTGTGATCTACGACACCAACGAACTGGTGGAGGCCACGGACGAACTGAAGTCGGGAATGAACCGGCTTCGGAAGCTCTACCGCGAATAGAATCTTCAGTTTAGGCTTAGAGCGCAGCGGGCCGGAGGGAGGCACTCGGAGGCGTGCCGCTCAGGCCCGATTCTTGCCGTTCACCCGGGCTGCGGCGCAGTTCGCTGAACCGCGATTGACCGCGTGCTACGGCTTTCAGATGCTGGAGTCCTGTTCTCTTGGGCGAAATGTGCTTGTTTCGATCATCTTATGCTTGACTTGCTCTCGGTGAAGATGATAAGAACTATGTGACTGCGTCCAAGACTAACAGCGGCATTCATTCTTGTCGGTGAATCCCGCGAGCACGAACAAAGACACAAAGAGGTCGATACAATTTGAGCGGGCAGGAAAGACAGGGTCTAATGCGAAAGACGGAAGGTGACGATGGTAGGGCTTAGAGGCCTCGTCTCGTCCCTCTGGCCGTCCCGCCCGGCCCCCGGTTCCTGTTGTGATTTGTCGTTGAGGCTCAGGTTGCAAGAGAACTTCCATCAATTCAGATTCTCGTCTCACAAGGAGAAGGAAATGGCAGATCTTCGCAAGTTCATGCCAGTATTGGCAGTGCTGGTTCTGCTGTCCGTCGCGTCCGTCCCGGCGTTCGGTCAGCTTACCTGCGCTACCACCACTGGTGTGCCGCCGCTCGTGCGTGCCGAAGGCATCACGGAGCTGGTCGGTGATATCGTTTACGTTTGCGCAACCCCGGATCCCGACGGTCCGCAGGGCCCCATCCCCCCGCAGACCTTCGCAACTGACATCGTGGTCAACATCCAGATCTTCTTGAACACGAACGTCACCAGCCGGTTGCTCAACAGCGCGGGCCTCTCGGAGGCTCTCCTCCTGATCAATGAGCCCAGCGCCACCACGGTTCCGGCGATCTCCCTCGGCCTCAACGCGCTGCAGGGCACGATCCCCCCGGGCGTGAACAACTCGGTTTCCTGGCTCGGCGTCCGCCTGCTGCCTGCCGGCAGCTCCAGCGTGACGGTCCGCATCACCAACGTTCGCGCGAACGCCTCCGGCGCTCCCGCTGGCGTGGGTGGTATCCCGGGTCAGATCAACGCGTTCATCTCGATCTCGGGCAGCACCTCGGTTTCGTTGCAGCAGGTGTCCCAGACGGTTGCCTTCGTGCAGCCCGGTCTGACCACTGACGCGACGGCCCTGACGCTGCAGCAGTGCTTCGGCCGCAACACGACCTTCGGCTCCAGCGTGAACATCGTCGACGTGACGTTCCTGCGCTTCAACGAAGGCTTCGCGACTGCGTTCAAGCCGCGCACCTCCACCATTCCGCCGTACGACAAGGAACAGCGGCCCAGCATCCCCGGCGTTTCCTACAACTCCGAGTCGGGCTTCCTGCTTCCGAGCCTCGTCAACGACGCGATCGGTTTGGCCGACGCCCCGACTCGCCTGCAGTCCGCATTCACGAACGTTCCGAACGGCGCTCGCGTGTTCGTTAGCAGCGTCGCGGTTGGCGCTCTGAACGGCGGCACGCCGGTGATTCCGGGTGGCGCTCGCACCGCTCCGCCCTCCGGTTCCCCGAGCTCCTGGATCAGCGCGAGCCTCGTCTCCGCATCCGGCCAGACTTCGCGGACCTTCGCACCGTTCCTGAACTCCGGCTCGATCACCGGCGCCAACGCGGCGATCAGCGCCTTCGGCGTGACCTTCCCGACCACCGGCGGCCTTGGCTACACCGGTGGCTGGACGGAAATCCCCGTGTCCGGCAACGCCGCCACCGCGGCCTGGTCCATCGCCAACAGCGACCCGAGCGGTCAGGAAGGCCTGATCTTCGCCGTCGCGATTGGCTATGTGCCGAACCCGGCTGCCAACGTTCCCAGCATCGGCGCCCCGATGGCCGCCACCATGAGCTTTAACCCGCTCAGCTCGGTGACCGTCGCCGCCGACAGCACCGTGCCGATCCCGCGCTTCGTCAACACCAGCCAGCCGCGCAACATCTACACGATCGTTGCTTGCGTTACGAACCTGCTCTATCCGTTCGTGACCACGGCTCCTGGCTTCGACACCGGTATCGCTATCAGCAACACCTCGCTCGATACGCCGGTCTTCACCGGAACGCCCGCCCAGAACGGCACCTGCGCGTTGTACTTCTATCGCGACGGTGCGCTGAACCCGGCGACGCCTCCTGTGACCCCGACCATCGCGGCTGGGTCCACCTACTCCTTCTCCATGGCGACTGGCGACCCGGCGGCAACGCCTCCGGTCCCGGCCATCACCGGCTTCAACCGCGGTTACCTGATCGCTCGCTGCGCCTTCCAGTTTGCGCATGGCTACGCGTTCGTCAGCGACCTCGGCCTGAACCGGTTTGCCCAGAGCTACATCGCGCTGATCATTCCGGATCGCGTGAACAACGTTCGTCTGCCGGATCCGAACACCACGGCTCCTGGCGGCTCGGGCGAGCAGCTCGCGAAGTAGTCCTGGCTTCTGCCAGACCAAGAAGAGGAGGGGAGTAATCCCCTCCTCTTTTTTGTTTTCGAGACTCCTGCAGCCGCTTCGTTCCCGGCGTGTTATACTTAGGTTTCCTGCCGCGTCCGACTCAGTCGGGTCGATCCCCCTTGTCCTTAATCCCTGTAATCATGTCGAGGAGCTTCGTTATGCTTCGTCAGATGACTCTCGCGCTGAGCCTGCTGGCCGCAGCGGCTCTCCTGATTCCGGTCCCGGCCGCCGGCCAGGCCGTGCTCATGACTTCCGCCGACCAGAGCGGCTTTCTGTACAACTACTCGGTACAGCCGCTGGCGTTCACCCGGTCGTACCAGGCCGGCCAACGGATCCGGCAGGTGCTGCCGCGGCCGGACGGAGAGCGGGTCTACATCATCAGCGAGGATCCCGCCCGCGGTGTGGTCACGTTGAATCGCGACTTCCTGAGCGAAGCTGCGCCAGCGAAGAACCTCGGACCGATCACCACGGCGGCTCTCACTCCCGACGGAAGCCAGCTCCTTGTCCTGGCCGGCAGTCTGCGAATCTTCAGCACCGCGGGTAACGAGCCGGAACTCACCACCGCCGGCGGCATCGGCGTCGACATTCCGGAGCATCTCGCCATCTCCTTGGACGGCAGACGCGCCTACGTGCTCAGTCCCACTTCGAACCGGCTTTACGGCATCGACCTCACGAGCAGGACCCAGTTGACGGGTTCGCCCGTGACCATTCCCGGCGTGGCCAAGGGGATGGCCGTTGGGGCGAACGGCCGGCTCTACATCATCACCAACACCCGGTTCCTCGAGATCGACGGCCGCACGCTGGCCGTTCGGGGTGAGGTCACCATTTCCGCGAACCCATCCGGCCAACTTGCGTTCAGCCCGGACGGCCTCCGCGTCTACGCGCTCAACGCCGCCGCGGTTGGGACCCAGCCCATCCTTATCTTCAACCTGGATAACCGCACGCTCTTCGGGGGCGCCGGCGTGACGGGCCAGATCTTCACCCAGATCATTCCGATCAGCAACAACCGCGCTTTGGCGATCTCGGGCGAGAACCGGCTGTTCCTGGTCTCTTCGGACGGCGGACCAGTCACGGAAGTCAGCTTCAACATCGGGAGCCTTCAGAACGTTCGCTCCGTCGTGGCCAGCAATGAAATCTCCGACGCGCGGACTCTCTTCGTCGCGACCAACGAAATTCTCTATCGTGTGGACACGGCAACCTTTACGGTGACCGCGACGACGTCATTGAACACCGAGCCGGGCCGGGCGAATGCATACGTTGGCCGGACCGCCACGGGCTCGATTGCCTCCGTTTTCTCCTACAACACGGTTCAGAACGTGACCACCGGGCAGGTTTCCCTGCCATTGGTTCTGCGCCTGGTGAATTCGCTCGGCGAGCCGCTGCCCAATATCACCGTCACGTTCCAGTCCTTGAATCCCGGCGCCCTGCTGTTGAGCACGGCAGGCACGACGAATGCCGCCGGATATGTCGAGACGGCAGTGACCGCCCCTTCCGGGGTGGGCGCCTTCCAGGTGGTCGCGACCATTCCCGGCGCCTCGCCCGTCACCTTCGAGTTGAATGCCGTTGCCGGCGGCGGCGGGCCTGGGCCCGATCCGAATACCCCGGTGCCCGGCGCGCCCCGCATCGTCTCGGGCAACGGCCAAGTGGTTCCGAGTTCCACGCAAACCACGTTCCCGATGGTAGTGCGCATCGTCGACGCGCAGAACCGTCCGATGCAGGGGATTATCGTTAACTGGACCACCGGCTCCGGCGGCTCCGTGCCGACCACTTCTTCGACGACCACCGACGAGAACGGGGTGACCGCGATCCGGGCGTTTGGCGCCACGTCGATCCCCGGTAATACGTACACCACGGGGACTATCGTGGCTACGACGACGGCGGGTTCGGCGACGTTTTTTATCACTACCGTGGGGACGCAGGCCAACAACCTCTCCTCGTTCGGCGTGAACATGCTGAGGCCTGATCCCAATAGCGGCCGGATTACGGGCAAAGTCGGCGAGCGCCTCTCGGATGCGTTCCGCATCTACGCCTACACATTCTCGGGGAGTACCGGCACCATTCCGAACGTCGGCGTGGAAGTGAGCACGCCGGAGGGCGTCGGCCTGCCGACGGCGACCTGCGCCGGCGGAGGCGGCCTCACCGATGTCAGCGGCGAGGGAACCTGCGAGATCATCCTCGGCGGCTCACCCGGCGAGACCCAGATGACGGTACAGGTCGGCGGGCAGTTCGTGTTCCGGCTGACGCTTGTGGTGACGCCGGGCGATCCTTCGATCATCCGGCCGGTCTCCGGCGACGGAGCCACCCTCGAACCCGGCCGCACTGTCGGACTCTTCGCCCAGGTGACCGACGCCGGCGGCAATCCCTCGGTGGGCGCGAACGCCACGTGGCAGGTGCTGACCCCCAACGGCGGTACGCTTTCCAGCACCACCGGCATCACGGCGACGAACGGCGGTATCAGCACCACGTTTACCGCCGGCCAGGTGAATGGCCCGGTCCGCATCCGGCTCACGGTCGGGGCGGCGGTGTATGAGTTCACAGTCACGGTGAATCTGAGGATCAGCAACCTCGCCATCGTTTCGGGCAACAATCAGACCGCCGTAATCAACGCCCCGTTCGCGCTGCCCTTGACCGTCCGTGTTACGGACACGCAGGGGCGCGCTGTCCCCGGCGTTCAGGTCAGCTTCACCGTGGTGAGCGGCCAGGTTTCCCTGGCGCCCCTCTCCGTGGCTACCGACCCGAGCGGTAACGCCACCACCAACGCCACCGCCGGGCCCACCGCGGGCGCGGTTGTGGTGCGGGCGAACGTGCAGGGATTGGCCATCGCTCCGACCTTTAGCCTGACCATCGTTCCACCCGCGCCCGTGTTCACCGCTTCGAATATCCGGAACTGGCTCAGCGGTGAACGGACGCTCGCTCCCGGCGTGCTGGCCCGCCTCACGGGCACGAACCTCGTCGCCAACCTGAACGGCGCGATCACGTCACTTCCCACCGGCCCCTGGCCTGGCGTGGTGAACGGGATCTCGATCGACATCTCCGGACAGGCGGCGCCGCTCTACCAGATCGCCAACTCGAACAACGAGCAGTCGATCATTTTCCAGGTTCCCTTCGAGATCGCGGCCGGAACGGCACGGGTCACCGTCACAACACCCACCGGCACAGCCTTCGCCGATGTCACCATCGCCGATGTGAGCCCCGGATTGCTTGAGATCACGGTGGGTGCGCGCCGCTACGCCGTGTTGGTAAAGGCCAACGGCACGCTAGTCAGCCCGCAGAACCCTGCCAACCGGGGCGAGCTTCTCCGCGCTTACTTCACGGGCCTGGGCCGGACCAACCCCGGCGTTCTCACCAATACCCCCGGAAGCGGCGGGCAATTGGTGGCCGCGGTGATCTTCACCGGCGTCAACAATGAGGGAGTCAGGACTGTCTCGGCTGAGTATGCCGAGAACCTCATCGGCATGTATGTGGTCACGTTCGAGGTTCCCACGAATGCGCCCACCGGGTCGGATATTCCGTTCGGCCTGGGTGTGCGCATCGGCGGAGATGTGATCTTCAGCAACGGCTCGGTGATCGCTTCGGTGCAGTAGGATCCGGCCCCGGGGATGGCGGTGCTCGCCGTCCCCGGGGTGCTCGAAAGGGCGCCCCGTGCGGGGCCCCGGGAACCATTCACGGAAAAATGACCTTTATTTTTCACGTGATTTCAAACAATTCCGGACAATCGGTCCGATCTGCCCGGTAGCGGTCTGCGATTCTCTTGGCGAAAGGAGTTTCGCACATGTCCGAGACCGCTCCCATTACCGGGATCGACAAGTTGTACCTGTTTCCCTACTTCTCCACGCGTGAGGAGTACCGGGCCGCGATGGGCAAGGAGGCGCCGCCCTACAAGCCCTACAAGCCCCGAAAACACTGGCTGGATCCCAAAGCCGCGGAGAACACCCGCCGCTACGTCACCTATGAACGCGCCTTGGTCTACGCTGCCGACGGACGTCCGATGGCCGGTCCCGACCAGCGGCCTGTGATCGACGAACTGGTTCTTCCCAAGGAGGAGGCCGGCGAGGTCAACCTTCCGCCCGACGCCGATGCCGCCGCCCGCGCCCTCCCGGAAGTGGCCGTGCCGATGCGCGCCCTGGAATCGTTCGAACGGATCGAGTTCGCCTTCGGTGGCGCGCTGGTTGTGAAGAACGTCATTCTGCTCGAGCAGATGCAGTCCGGATTCGGCGAAACCGATCGCGCGCTGCTTCGCGCGATCGCGCGGAAGCTCGACATCGCGGCCTGATTCGAAGCGCGCCGGCCGGCACGCGAACTAGACCCGCTCGCGGCGGCCCAGCATGACTTCGATCTCCTCGACGGTGGCCTGCATCTGCTTCTGCACCAGGTTGGCGTCGAACAGGATCTGGCGCCCGTTGATATCCGCTCGCAAGTAAGTCGTCGTCCACTGGTACGGCGCGAAGCCCGGTGCGCCGGGGAATGAGCAGGTCATATCGACGGGCGTCAGATTCAAAGCCGCTGCATCGACACCCGCGGCCCGCAGCCGATCTTCGAGAGCGCTCCGGGCGTCCACGCCTTGCGCTTGAGCGGCGAAATTTTGTCGTTGCAGCGCCGGGCTGGCAAGAGTTTGCCGCTGCGGCGCAACAGACGCCGCGTCCCGACGGCCGCCGCCAGCGGGTGCCGCCGTTCGCGGCCGCGCCGCCGCCAAGAATTCTGCCCGGAATCCCTTTTCGTTTCCGCCTCTTGCGGGTGCTGGCCGGGAGTTGGAAAAAGTACCGTAGAAGGGGGTGGATCGGGTCGATGAGATCAATGCAGGCCTCCTCGCGCTCTACTAGAGCACGCGGTCAGCCAAATCTCCCTAGGTCCCCTTTACTTCCACTTTCACCGGAATCACCGTCTCCAGTTGCGGTACCGAGATCTTCAATTCCACCGCGTTCGCCGGCGGGGCCGTCTTCGGCGAGAACTGCAAGCGGATCTTCACCGAGGAGTTGGACTCGATCACCGTGCTGTCGGCCTTCACCTTGAGCCCTTGCACCTGGGGGTCCTTCACTTCGATCTCCGCGCTGGCCGGCATCCGGTTCGACACCACGATCTCGCCCATCCACTTGGTAGCCCGGCTCAACGTGACGAGTTCTTTGTCGGCCGTCACCAGCTTAGCCATCGCCGCCGCGCTCTGCTCCGCCGCCACCTGGAACGGGGTCTTCTTCGCTGCGTCCTCCTGGGCAGCCTGACTGATCCGGCCAAACGGCGTCGCCTCCATGCCGGTCGGTTTCATCAGGTACATCCACCACTCGCCGCCGTCGAGCTTCCACAAAGTGGTCATCGGGGCCTTGACCCGGACGCGGTCCTGCAGGATCTGCCAGTCCGTATCGATCAGCGTACTGACCTTCGCCCTGGTGTAGTTTTCTTCGTAGAGAATCACCCGGATTTCAAACCCGTAGAACTTGCGTTTTTCCGACGCGAAGAACTCTTCCTTGCTGTCCTCGTGCACCACTTGGTCCGCGGCGCGGAACTTGCCGTCGACGTATGCCTGATAGAACTTGCCGATGCGCGAGCGCAGCGCCTGATCGACCTCCGACGGAGGCCGCTCGAACGGGTTACTCTGGGCTTGGAGCGATCCGAGCCCCAGGACAACGACCGCAGCCGCGCGTGACAACATGATCCGTATTTTCTCACAGCGAACCTGGCGCACCATAACTCTCTTAACGTGTGCGGTTTGCATTGCGTTTCCCGCAGGTGCGCAAACCGTGGTTCTGCGCGGACGGGTGGTGGACGGCGCCTCTGGCCAGCCGCTTGCCAAGGCCCGTGTCTACGCCAATGCGGCCGGTGTCCCGCCAGTGGTCACCGGCGGCGCGCGGCGCATTCTAGGCGCGCTGAGCGACGGGGAGGGCCGGTTCGCGATCGGCAATGTGCCTCCGGGGCGCTATCGCGTCTCCGCCGAGCGCCCCGGTTTCACGGCGCCGCCCTCCGCGGGCTGGGCCACCGTGACCGTCGCCGCCAACGCCGAGCCCGATGAAATCGAACTCAGCCTGCTCCCGGGCGGCGTGATCGCCGGCCGGGTCACCGCCGAAGACGGCGAGCCGGCCATCGGCGCCTCCGTCCACGCCCTGCGGATCAACTGGAACCGGGCCCAGCGTGCATTGATTCCGGCCGCGACCACGCAGGTGAACGACCTCGGCGAGTACCGCCTCTTCGGTCTCGCACCTGGCCGCTACTACTTGCACGTCACGCCCACCCGAGCGGTCTTTCAGCGCGTGACGGGCAGCGTGGTGGAGGTTCTTCCGAACTCCTACTTCCCCGGCGTCCTCACGCTCGCCGAAGCCATGCCGCTGAAGGTCACGCCCGGCATCCAGCTTCTGGGCATGGACTTCAAGCTGCGGGTAACGCCCACCGTCTCCGTGCGCGGCCGCGTGATGCTGCCGGGCGGGGAAGCACCGCCACGCACGTCGCTGAGCCTGGTCCCCCGCGGCGCGGACGCGAACATCGCTTTCATCAACGACCGTCCGATCGCCGTCCTCGACTCCGCCGGCAACTTCCTGTTCAACGGCGTTCTGCCGGGCTCCTATTCGCTCGTGCTCAGCGCCCAGGGGATGCCGGGCCGCTACTCTCTTCGGTATCCCCTTGAGGTCGGCAACAGCGATGTGGAAGGAATCGAAGCGACCCTCTCGCTCGCCGCGCCCCTCACCGGACGCGTTCATATGGATGGCGATCCGGCCTTCTCCGGAGGCGCGCTCCGTGTGGTGCTCTTCCCCCGCGCGGGCACGAACGCGGTCCCGGCCGTCCCGGTCCGGCCCGATCTTTCGTTCGAATTCGCCGGGGTCCCCATCGGCGAGTACCTCGTCGAGGTGACCGGTCTTCCGGACGGCTCGTACCTCCGCGGTGTGCTGTTCGGCGGGCAGGATGTGACGGCCGGGTTCTCTTACGGCGGCTCCGCGTCGCCATTCACCGTCTCGCTCAGTGCCAAAGCGGCGCAGGTGGAAGGAACTGTCCAGGACGAGCAGCGGCCGGCGGCGGCCTTCGTCGTGCTAGTGCCCGAAGGGGAGCGCCGCTCCGACCCGCGCTATTACTTCACTACTTCCGCGGGCGACGATGGCCGCTTCCGCTTTCGATCCGTGCCACCGGGCGACTACCGCGTCTTTGCGTGGGAAGGACTCGAGTCCGGCCTCTGGTTCGACCGCGACTTCCTCGCGACGGTCGAAAGCCGGGCTCCGCGTGTCACGGTTCGCGAACTGGGCCGCGAAAACGTCACCGTTCCGCTGCTGCCCGCCTCCTACTGACGGCCGTACTCTTCGAGGAAGTGCGCCACGGTCATGATGCCCGTGTAGTAGTTCTCCACCTTGTACTTTTCGTTGGGCGAATGCAGGCCGTCGTCGGGCAGGCCGAAGCCCATGAGGATGGTGGGGATCTTCAAGTGCTTAGCGAAATCGCCGACGATCGGGATGGAGCCGCCGGAGCGGATGAACACGGTCTTCGAATGCATCACGTCCTCAAATGCCTGGGCCGCGACGCGAATCGCCGGATGGTCCGGATTCACCATCACCGCCGGGGCGCCGCTCAGCATCCGAACTTCGGTCTGGATGCCCGCCGGCGTGTGGTCCGCCACCCACTTCTTGAAGGCCGCCACCACGCCGTCCACCGTCTGGTCCGGCACCAGGCGGAAGCTCACTTTCGCGGTCGCCTTCGCGGGAATCACGGTTTTCGCGCCCGCGCCGGTGAAGCCGCCGGCGATGCCGTGCACTTCCATGGTGGGGCGCGACCAGACGCGCTCCAGGATCATGCGGTCCGGTTCGCCCGTCAGACGCGTGCTGCCCACTTCGTGCGCGAGGAAATGGCGCTCGTCGAAGGGCAGCGATTTCCAACTGTCGATCTCGGCGGCCGCGGGGTCCTTCACTGCCTCATAGATGCCTGGAATGCGGATGCGCCCGTCGGCGTCCTTGGCTTGGCCCAGGAGTTCGATGAGGCCGTAGACCGCGTTGGGCGCCGCGCCGCCGTACAGGCCGGAGTGCAGATCGCGCGCGGGACCGGACGCCTCCACTTCCATGTAGACCAGCCCGCGCAGGCCGATGCAGAGCGTGGGCATGCCCGGCGCGTAGAGCGCGGTATCGGACACCAGCGCGACATCCGCCTTCAGCTTGTCCGGATTTTCGCTGACATACTTCGCCACCGATGCGCCGCCGACTTCCTCTTCTCCTTCGATCAGGAATTTCAAATTGACGGGCAACGTTCCGTTCACCGCGCGCAGGGCTTCGACGGCCTTGATGTGCATGTACATCTGGCCCTTGTCGTCCACCGCGCCGCGGGCGTAGAGATTTCCGTTTCGAATGGTGGGCTCAAACGGCGGCGATTCCCACAACTCTAGCGGGTCGGCGGGCTGCACGTCGTAGTGGCCGTAACAAAGGACGGTGGGCTTGCCCGGCGCGTGCAGCCAGTCGCCGTACACCAGCGGGTGCTTCGCGGTGGGAATCATCTCGACGTTCTCGATGCCCGCCGTTCGCAGGGCCTCGGCGACAAACTCCGCGGCCCGGCGGACATCTTCGACGTGCTCCGGCGCGGTACTGATCGATGGGATCCGGATGAAGTCCTTCAGCTCTTCAAGAAAGCGAGTCTCGTTCTGCTTGACGTAGGTATCGGTAGCGGTGGACATGACGTTGGCTATAGCCAAGGATAGCGGAATTGAGAGCTTTTGAGCTTTCAGCGGTTAGCGATCAGCGGTCAGCGTTCAGCTTTTGAGCGCCGCTGACCGCTGATCGCTGACCGCTCAAAGCTGACCGCTGATCGCTGACAGCTAACGCCTCTCTGCTGCTTCCGCTCGAATAGCCTCGAGTTGTTTCCGAAGATCGGCTAGATACTCGAACGCTACTCGGCCCACTTTCTGATCGGCGCCGCTGACCATGGTCAACGTCGATTGCAGTTGATCGATGAGCATCGGCTGCGGGTAGGCGCCCCGCGCGGTGACCAGTTTGGCGCGTAGAGCCGCGTGGCTCGGGGCGGAGCCCAGTTTGGCGGCTAGGGCGCGGGCGTCCTCCAATGTTTCGCGGATCTGGAGTTGCAGGGCGAACTGCTCTTCGAGATCGGCCTGGGTGACGCCGTCGGCGGCCAGGCGCGGGTCGGGCTGGACGTCGAGCGGCTGGGTGCGTGTTTCTCCGGCGGCGGTCAGTTTGACCTGATACTTGCCCGGGGGAACGAACGGGCCCTTGGCGTGGCGGAAGTCCCACACCAGGCGGTTCAGGCCGGCCGCCTTGCCGAGCGGCGCGGGCGGAGCGGTGCGCGGCGCCGGGGTCTCTTCGTCCTCCATGCCGCCGCGCGCGCTTTGCGGCGGGGCGGGCGACGGGTATTGGCGGACCACTTCGCCCCTGGCGTTGAGGATCTCGATCCGCACGTCCTCGGCAGCGCCGGCCAGATAGTAATCGAGGCGCGCGCCGGACGGAGGGAACTCGGGACCCCCGCCGACGCGCCGTCCGCCCGCCGCATAGCTGATCCGCGCCGCGGCCCGGGGCGCGAACAGATGGACTTTGGCGGACTGCGCAATGAGCGCCCACTGCTCGAGCGGCGTCACGTCGTCCAGGATCCAGAACGCGCGGCCCATGGTGGAGAGCACCAGGTCTCCGCGATGTACGCGAATGTCGGTCACCGGCGTCACCGGAAGGTTCTGCTGGAAGCTCTGCCAGTTCTCGCCGTTGTCGAAGGAGATGTACATGCCGAATTCGGTGCCGGCGTAGAGCAGGCCATCGCGCGCCGGATCCTCGCGCACCACGCGCACGGGTACGTCGGCGGGGATTCCGGTGACGGTCTTCTTCCACGACGCGCCATAATCGTCCGTCCGGTAGATGTAGGGGCGGAAGTCACCGAGCAGGTAGCGATACACGGCGAAGTACGCCGATCCCTTGCGGTGCGGCGACGGTTCGATGTTCTGGACGCGGCCACCCGGGGGAAGGTCCTTGGGTGTGACGTTCTTCCAGTTCTTGCCGCCGTCGCGCGTGACGTGGAACGGGCCGTCGTTGGCGCCGGTCCAGATCAGGCCGGGCTCCTTGGCCGATTCGCGGATCGCGTAGAGCGTGCTGTAGACCTCTTCGCCCGTGATGTCGCGCGTGATCGGCTCGCCTGAAATGCCCTGCTTCTCGCCGGGCTCGTTGGCCGTAAGGTCGGGGCTGATGAGTTGCCAGGTGACGCCCTCGTCCATGGTGCGGTGCACGAACTGGCTTCCGTAGTAAATCACTCGCGGGTTATGCGGCGAGATCTCCATGGGCGAGACGCGCTGGTGACGGTAGCGGATGTCGCGCGAGGCGTGCCCGTAGCGGTTCTGCGGATGCGTCCAATAGTTCTTCTCCTGGCCGGTCTTCAGGTTCAGGCGGCTGAACTCGCCCTTGCAGGAGCCGTAGACGATATCCGGATTCGTGGGATGGGGCATGATGGGGCCGGTTTCGCAGCCCGAGCCGGTGGTCCAGAGCTGAATCGGATCGTCGGCGCGCGCCGCGCGCGGCGGCAGGCTGGGGACGATCAGGGTCGAGTTGTCCTGCTGCGCGCCGTAGAGCCGGTAGGGGGTCTGGTGGTCCGCGGCGATCTGATAAATCTCGGCGGTCGGCTGGTTGTAGATGGTGGACCATGTGCGGCCGCCGTTGAGCGTGACGTTCGCGCCGCCGTCGTTGGACTGAATCATGATCCGAGGGTCGTCCGGGTGGATCCACAAGCCGTGGTTGTCGCCGTGGGGCGTGGGCACGGTGCGCCACGTGGCCCCGCCGTCCGCCGACCGGAGGAGCGAGAGATTGTTCACCCAAACCACGTCGGCGTTCTTCGGATCGGCGTCGATATAGGTGTAGTAGAAGGGGCGGCGGATGAGCGAGGGCTGGCTCGAGACCTGTTTCCAGGTCGCGCCGGAATCGTCGGAGCGATAGACGCCGGCTTCCGTGCCGGGTGCTTCGAGAACGGCGTAGACGCGCGTGGGGAGGGCGGGGGAGACGTCGATGTCCACCTTACCGATGAGGGTCTTGGGTAAACCGTTCTCGAGGTGCGTCCAGGTGTCGCCGCCGTCGGTGGTTTTGTAGATGCCGCCTGTGGAGGCGGGGCCGCCGCTGATGATGGTCCACGGCTTGCGTTCCGCGCGCCAGGCGCCGGCGTAGATCTCGGCGGGGTTCCAAGGGTTCAGTGAGAGCGAGACGACGCCCGTGTGGTCGTCGATGTGGAGCACGTTCTGCCAGGTCCTGCCGCCGTCCTTGGAACGGAAGACGCCGCGCACCTTGGGATCGAAGGAGAGCCGCTCACGGTCCTCGACGAACGGTTGGCCGAGGACGGCCGCGTAGACCAGGTTGGGGTCCTTCGGATGGACGCGAAGGCTGCCGATCTGGCCGGCGTCGCGCAGTCCGATGAACTGCCACGTCTTGCCCGCGTCGGTGGATTTGTAAAGGCCGCGCCCGTGGATGACGTTACTGCGGATGGCGGCGCTGCCGGTGCCCACGTAGACGACGTTGGGATCGGACTCCGAGACGGCGATCGCGCCGATGGAACCGTTCGGGATCTGGCCGTCGGCGATGGGGAGCCATGTGCCGCCGGCGTCTGTGGTCTTCCAGACGCCGCCGCCCGTGGCGCCCATGTAGAAGGTGTGCGGCTCGGCGCGCACGCCGGTGATGGCCGTCACGCGGCCGCCGCGCAGCGGGCCGGCGTTGCGGTAGCGGAGAGGTTTGAGCTGCGACGGGTCGACGCCTGCCGCGGAAAGAGAGAAGGAAAGGACGACGAGCGTGGCAAGGAAACGCATTGGAATGGACGGAGTATAGCGTGAAATCGGGACCGCGATCAGTACTGCACGCTCACCAGAAACAGGCCTTGCGGCGGTACGGTCGGCCCCGCCGAACCGAAGCCCGTTTCCGGGCCCGGCTTCAGCAGTTTCTTCAGACCTTCTTCGTGGAGGTTGCCCTTGCCCACTTCGAGCAGCGTACCGACGATATTGCGCACCATGTGCTTCAGGAACCCGGTCCCGCATACGCGATACACCAGCCGGTCGTCGTCTTCGCGAACCTCCGATCCGTAGATGTAGCGGACCAGCGGCTCGCCCGCGTCGTACTTCTCGTCGGAGGCGGCGAAGGCGCGGAAATCGTGTTCGCCTTCGATCAACGGCGCCATTTCGATCATCGCGTCGACATCCAGTGGATACGGATGGTGGTGGACGTATCGATGGTCAAAGGGCGAGAGGCTCTCTTCGCGGTAGATCCGGTATTCGTAGATCTTCGACCGTGCGTGGCGAATCGGATGAAAATCCGAGTCGGCCTCCTCCACCTTCAACACCCGGATGGCGGGCGGCAGGAGCTTGTTGACGGCCTTGCGCAGATTGGGGAGGGGAATCGGGTTGGTGAGATCGAAGGCCGCCACCTGCGCCAGCGCGTGCACGCCGGCGTCGGTTCGCCCGGAGGCGGTGACGTGGACCGGAGCGCCCTCGATCTCCGCGAGCGCGGTCTCGACCGTCCCCTGGATCGTCGGCAGATTGGGCTGCACCTGCCAACCGAAATACTCGGTGCCGTCGTAGGCGAGAGTGAATTTGATGCGGCGCAAGATGAATTACACGGAGGCTGCGACCGGCCGGGAGCCGGGCTTGGTGACGGGGATGCCCTGCTTGCACAGCGGGCAGATTTCGGGAGCGTATGTCACCACGTCGAGTGTGGCCAGCGACACATGGGGCGCACCGATGGACGCCTGGCCGCCGCTGCGGTCGATGATCGACCCGGCGCCGGCCACTTCCACGCGCTCGTCGCGGAGCAGTTCAAAGACCTCGCGCGAACTGCCGCCGGTGGTGATCACGTCCTCGACGATCACGGCCGTTTGGCCGGGTTCCATTTTGAAGCCCCGCCGCAGGACCATGCGCCCGGTGGCGCCGTCGCGTTCGGTGAACAGGAAGCGCACGCCGAGTGCACGGGCCGTTTCATGGCCGATGACGACGCCGCCGAGTGCGGGCGAGACCACCAGGTCGATCCTCGACTTGCCGGCCAGCCGGCGGAGCCCAGCGGCGATCTCTTTGCCCAACCGCTCGGCGTATTCGGGGTGGCTCAGCACCAGGGCGCATTGCAGGTACTCGGGACTGTGCAGGCCGCTGGTGAGCCGGAAATGGCCGCGCAGGAACGCGCCGGTGCGCTCAAACAGCGCCTGGATGGCCGCGGACTGTTTGCTCACAAGGTCATACTATAGCACCCGCGGCGCCGCGCTCCGAGGGGAGAATGCGTTCGTCTGCGCGCGCGGGCGTCCCGTAACCGGACACCTTCGGAAAGCGCCGCTACAGGCGTTACGGACGTTTCAGGGAGTTAGGGACGCGCCGCTTTGGCAAGGTGCGTGCCATCTCTAAGTTACGATAGGAAGTTCAGGGAACAGCGGTTCGCCCGTCTTCGTAGTTCAGGAAGAAACCGAAGTTCCCCCAGCCGGGAGTCCCGACGGAGGGTTTCCCGCACCGGGTGCCCCCGTCTCCGTACGAGGCTGCCCGGAGAACTGGCGGCCCGCGATACGGCGCCCGCACGATTGGAAGGAATTGGCCTCATGAGAGATTTTCGAGCAACAGTGGCGCTGCTGTGCGCCATGTTGATGGTTTCGCCGCTCGCCTCCGCGCAGACCGCGCAGCCGCCGCAGACCGGGCCCGCCGCCCCTGCGCCGGAACGAAACGGGCGGGGCGGTTTTGGCATCTTCAACGGGGAAACGCCGCTGGTACGGAACTTCATTGCCCCGGAGTTCGCGGCGGTCCGTTTGAATAACTCCTCGCGCCTGGACGCGCTGGTGCGCGCGGGCCGTCTTTACCTCTCGTTGCAGGACGCCATCGCACTGGCGCTGGAGAACAACCTCGACATCGAGCTCTCCCGCTACGGGCCCCAATTGGCCGACATCGACCTGAACCGCGCCAAGGCGGGCGGATTCCTTCGCGGCATTCCGCAATCGGTCCAGCAGGGCGCTTCGAGCGCCGCTTCGGCGGCGGCAGGCGGTGGCAGCGCGAGCGGCGGCGCCGGCCGCGGCGGTGCGGGCGGCGGCGGCGACGGCGGTAGCTCCGCTGGCGGTGCGATCATCACCCAGACCGGTGTTGCGCCGCTGAACTACGATCCCGTGTTTTTCACCACCTGGAGTTGGGGGCATCGCACCCAGCCCTTCGCCAACACCGTCACCACCGGCGTGTCGGCCCTGGTCAGCGAGGCGCAGTTCTTCGCCACCGGCTTCCAGCAGCAGTTCGCCACCGGCTCTTCGGTGACCCTTGGCCTGAACTCTAACATCGGCATCAACACCAACAACCGGTTCAACAACATCAACCCGCTGAACCAGGGGAACCTCAACCTGCAATTCACGCAGCGGCTTCTGCAGGGCTTCGGCCCGGCGGTGAACAACCGGAACATCAAAATCGCGAAGAACGACCAGCGCGTCGCCGACAACATCTTCAAGCAGCAGGTGATCGCCACGGTTACGTCCGTGATCAACCTCTACTGGGACCTGGTGAGCTTCAACGAGGACCTGCGGGTGAAGCGCCAGGCGCTGTCGGTGGCGCAGAAATTCTACGAGGATCAGAAGAAGCAGGTGGAGATCGGCACCATTGCGCCGATCGAGATCGTCCGCGCCGAAGCGCGCGTCGCCCAGGCGCAACAGGACCTCACCAACTCGGAAACCTCCGTTCTTCAGCAGGAAACCATCATCAAGAACGTGCTCAGCCGCACCGGCGTGGCCAATCCGGCGATCGCCGAGGCGCGCATTATCCCTGTGGATCCGCTTCGGATCCCGGAGCGCGAGCCGGTGGAACCGGTGCAGGACCTGGTGGCCCGCGCCTTCGAGAACCGTCCCGAGATCGAGCAGACGCGGATTAACCTGGAGAACACAAAGATCGGTATCCGGGGCAGTAAGAGCGCCCTGCTTCCCTCCCTGGACTTCCAGGCGAGCTTCCAGAACAACGGGCAGTCGGGCTTGCCGAACCCCCAATTCGCGGGCAGCGGCCCGGCGGTGGTGGATGCCCGATTCCGCGGTGGTTGGGGCACGGCCCTCGGCCAGATGTTCCGCCGCAATTTCCCGGACTATTCGTTTGGCTTCCAGTTGAGCATTCCGGTGCGAAACCGGATCGCACAAGCGGACTACGCCCGCGATATGCTGCAACTCCGACAGCAGGAACTGCGCCAGCAATCGCAGTTGAACGAGATCCGCGTGTCCGTACAGAATTCGCTGATCAGCCTGCAGCAGGCGCGCGCCCGATACCAGGCGGCGGTGAAGGAGCGGATCCTGCAGGAGCAGACATTGGACGCCGAGCAGAAGAAGTACGCTTTGGGCGCCTCCACGGCGTTCACGGTGATCCAGACGCAGCGTGACCTGGCGACCTCGCAGGGCGCCGAGGTGGCGGCGATGGCGGCCTACAACCGGGCCCGGAACCAGTTGGACTTTGCCACCGGGACGGTTCTGACGAAGTACAACGTCGAGATCGAGGAGGCGCGGCGCGGACAGGTGAGCCGCGGGCCGAGCCCGATACCCGATGTGAACGGGCGTTAACCGGATTGCTCCGGTTGAGGGGAAAACCGTACCACTCTTGCACGGATCGGCGTTCGTTTCGGAAAAAATTACCAGAACGGCACGGAAGGAAGGCCGGAGTTGGTTCGAAAACAAGGGGTTTACATTTGGCCACTCGCTTGCTCTAAAAAGTTGCGTATGAAGCAAAGCGAGGCTCAAGGGACAAAGGTTGTTCCCCGGTCTGAGACCCCTCCGGTTGTTCCCACACGTCAGTTACTTCCCTAACTTCCAACCAAAAAGCCTCCCCAACCAGTCCCTTGAGCCAGAACTTCTTGAGTTCCAGAGCCGGCGAAAGCCGGCTTTTCTGATTTCGGGCTGTGGAGGGCTCCCCGCAGGCCGCCGAAGTCTCGTCAACCGCCAAATCCTCGACGCCAGAGATTTTCTCTAAACGCCGCCCACTATCGAGCCGATAGTATTCAACATGGACGAACGGGATCCAATCCTCGACCACCTCCAATTCACGTCAAGCCTGCTGAGTCTGGCGAACGCGGCTTCCATCGCGGTGCCACCCCCAGCGGCTTCCGAAGAACTCGCGCGCCTCCGGCAGCAGGTGCCCGTGCGGGTTCGCCAGCAGCAGCCAAGCTAGTCTCAGCGGGGCTGTGGGGACCGCGCGGTTGGGCGCGGCATTATCTGGGGACGCGTATCGTCGCGCTCATTGCCAGCGCGACGGCGATCATTCACGCTCTGGGGCTCGGCCTGCATCAGGTGAGCTGAGCCCCAGAGCGTAACTTCTCGCGGCATCGACTGGACCGGCTAGCTGCTACCTCAGCGAACTACGCAGGGCGTAACTGGAAAGCACCTTCATGTAGTTGGCGCGTTCGAAGGCGGCGGGCTCGGCTACCGATTGGGCGGACATCGAGCCGCGCATCTGCCGCACCGATTCGTACTCGTGCTCTTCCATCCAGGAGAGCAGCCCTTCCTCGGTGTTCGAAAACCACTCGATTCCGTGGCGTAGCACGGCGGAGGTGGACATCACCGCGCGCGAGCCCGCCATGATCGACTTCACGACATCCTGCGGCGTGTGCACACCGCCGGTGATCGCCAGTTCCGGCCGGATCCGGTTGTAGAGCAGCGCCACCCAGTGCAGGCGCAGGCGCAGTTCGGAGGAATCGCTGAGCGTCAGGTTGGGTTCCACTTCCAGCGTTTCAAGGTTGAAATCAGGCTGGTAAAAGCGGTTGAACAACACCAGCGCGTCGGCGCCGGATTCGTCCATCTTCTTGCAGAAGTTCCCGATCGCGCTGAAGTTCGAGCCGAGCTTCACGGCCACCGGAATCCGGATGCTTGCCTTGATGTGGCTGACCAGATCCGTGTAGAGCGCCTCAACCTGCACGCCGGTCATCTCGATGTCCGTAGGCATGTAGTAGATGTTCAGTTCGAGCGCATCGGCGCCCGCCTGCTCCATCTCGCGCGCGTAGCGGATCCAGCCGCCGGTGGAGACGCCGTTCAGACTGGCGATGATGGGCACGTCGCACGCCTGCTTGGCCTTACGGATGTGCTCAAGGTACCCTTGCGGCCCGATGTTGTACGTTCCCATGTCGGGGAAGTAGCTGACGGCCTCGGCGTAGCTGTCGGCGCCGTCGGTGAGATAGCGGTCCAGTTCCTGGCTCTCGACGGTGATCTGTTCCTCGAAGAGCGAGTGCAGAACGATGGCCGAGGCGCCGGCGTCCTCCAGGCGCAGGACGTTGGAGATGTCCTTGCACATGGGCGAGGCGGAGGCCACCAGCGGCGTGCGCAACGGTAGTCCGAGATAGCTGGTGCTCAGGTCGATCATGGAAGTGCTCCTTGTTTACTAGTCGTTGGCCGCGGGCGGTTTCGCCGACTCCTGCTGCACGGCCGCGCTGAACTGCGGCGGGGCGAGCGCGGCCCAGTGCTCGTACAGCTTCCAGCGATACTGCACATCCGCCTGCGCGGCCTTGAGCAACTGCGCGGCCTGCTCCGGCGCGGAGTGGCGCAGCATGGTGTAGCGGGTCTCGTTGTAGATGTACTTGTCGAGCGAGATGGTGGGCGCCTTGGAGTCGAGCTGGAAGGGGTTCTTGCCTTGCAGCGCGAGGTCCGGGTTGTAGCGGTAGAGCGGCCAATAGCCGGAGTTGACCGCGAGCTTCTGCTGCTCCAGACCGTACATCAGGTCGTAGCCGTGAGCGATGCAGTGGCTGTAGGCGATGATCAGCGAAGGGCCGTCGTAGGCCTCGGCTTCGAGGACCGCTTTCAGGGTCTGCATGTCGTTCGACCCCATGGCCACGCGGGCGACGTACACGTTCCCATACATCATGGCCATCATCGAGAGGTCCTTCTTGGCGGCCGGCTTGCCGCCCGCCGCGAACTTCGCCACCGCGCCGCGCGGCGTGGCCTTCGACATCTGGCCGCCGGTGTTCGAGTACACCTCGGTGTCGAGCACCAGGATGTTCACGTTGCGGCCGGAGGCGAAGACGTGATCGAGCCCGCCGTAGCCGATGTCGTACGCCCAGCCGTCGCCGCCGAAGATCCACACGCTCTTCTTCACCAGCGCGTCGGCGAGAGCGAGCAGGTCGCGCGCTTCCCGGCCCAGCAGGCCTTCGAGCTTCGTTTTGAGTTCGGCGACGCGAGCGCGCTGCGCGTGGATGCCGCGCTCGTCGGATTGATCGGCGGTGATGATCGCGTCCGCCAGCGGCGCTCCGATCGCGCTCCGCAGCCGGGCCACCAGTTCCAGCGCGTATTGCACCTGCTTGTCGAGCGCCAGGCGCATGCCGAGACCGAACTCCGCGTTGTCCTCGAACAGCGAATTCGACCACGCCGGGCCGCGCCCCGCCGCATCCACCGCGTAGGGCGTGGTCGGCAGGTTGCCGCCGTAGATCGACGAGCAGCCGGTCGCGTTGGCGATCAGCGCGCGGTCGCCGTAAAGCTGCGTCACCAGCTTCACGTACGGCGTTTCGCCGCATCCCGTGCAGGCGCCGCTGAATTCAAACAGGGGCTGGAGCAACTGCACGTCCTTCACCTGGTTGACGGCCACCACCTCACGGTCGAACTCGGGGATCGACAGGAAGTGATCCCAGTTGTGCGCCTCGCTATCGCGAATCGGCGCCTGCTGCGCCATATTGATCGCCTTGCGCTTCGGTTCGGTCTTGTCCTTCACCGGGCAGACCTGCACGCAGAGCGCGCAGCCGGTGCAGTCTTCCGGCGCCACCTGCAGCGTGTAACGCAGGTGCTTCATGTCCTTCCAGCGCGCCTCTGCGTGCTTGAAGGTCTCCGGCGCCTGGGCCAGGAAGTCGGTCTTGTAAACCTTGGCGCGAATCACGGCGTGCGGGCACACCAGCACGCACTTGCCGCACTGGATGCAGATCTTCTCGTCCCACACCGGGATGTCGAGCGCGATGTTCCGCTTCTCCCATTGCGCGGTGGCGGTGGGGAACGTTCCGTCCACGGTGAGCGCGCTGACGGGCAGGGAATCGCCGTCGCCCGCGATGATCGGCGCCAGCACTTTCTGAACGAACTCAGGCGCGCCGGCGGGCACCGGAGGCCGCACGTCGAAGGTGCTGGTGATGGCCTCCCGCACGTTCACTTCGTAGAGTTTGTCGAGCGTCGCGTCGACGGCCGCGTAGTTCTTCTGCACCACCGCTTCGCCGCGCTTGCCATACGTCTTCTCGATCGCCTTCTTGATCTGGTAGATCGCCTCTTCGCGCGGCAGCACGCCGCTGATCGCGAAGAAGCAGGTCTGCATGATGGTGTTGATGCGCGACCCCATGCCCGTTTCTTTCGCCACCGAGTAGCCGTCGATGACATAGAACTTCAGCTTCTTCGAGACGATCTGCTGCTGCACCCGCCGCGGCAACTGGTCCCACACTTCCTCAGGTCCGAAGGGCGAGTTCAGCAGGAACACGGCGCCCTGCTCGGCGTTGCGCAGCACGTCGCGCTGCTCCAGGAAGTTGAACTGGTGGCAGGCCACGAAATTCGCGCGGCTGATCAGGTAGGTGGAGTGAATCGGCTCCGGTCCAAAGCGCAGGTGCGAGACGGTGACTGAGCCCGACTTCTTCGAATCGTAGACGAAGTAGCCTTGCGCGTAGTTGTCCGTCTCCTCGCCGATGATCTTGATCGAGTTCTTGTTGGCGCCCACCGTGCCGTCCGCGCCCAGGCCGTAGAACAGCGCGCGGATGGTGCGCGGGTCTTCGGAAGAGAACGCCGGATCGTAGTCCAGGCTGGTGTTGGTCACGTCGTCCACGATGCCGACCGTGAAGTGGTTCTTCGGCTTGGCTTGACCGGCGGCGTCGAAGATGCCTTTGATCATCGCGGGCGTGAATTCCTTGGAAGACAGCCCGTAGCGCCCCCCAATAATGCGGGGTTGTGAGGCAAAGGGGGCGCTACCGGCTGCGTACGCCTCGTTCACCGCGGTGACCACGTCCATATAAAGGGGCTCGCCCGCGGCGCCGGGCTCCTTCGTGCGGTCCAGCACGATGAGCGTCTTCGCCGTTTTGGGGAGAGCCTGTATGAAAGAATCCACGGAGAACGGGCGGAACAGGCGAACTTTGAGCAGGCCGACTTTTTCGCCGGCGCGATTCAGGTGGGCGACGGTCTCGATGGCCGCTTCCACGCCCGAGCCCATCAGGATGATCACCTTCTCGGCGTCGGGCGCACCCTCGTATTCGAACAGGCCGTACTTGCGGCCCACCACTTCGGCGAAGCGGTCCATCACTTTTTGCACGGCCGCCGGGCAGGCGTCGTAGAAGCGGTTGACGGTTTCGCGCGCCTGGAAGTAGACGTCGGGGTTCTGCGCGGTGCCGCGGATCACGGGTGCGTCGGGGGTGAGCGCGCGCTTGCGGTGGGCGCGGATCAGGTCGTCGTCGAGCATCGCGCGCATGTCGTCTTCGGTGAGTTGTTCCACCTTGGCCACTTCGTGCGACGTCCGGAAGCCGTCGAAGAAATGGATGAACGGGATGCGCGATTCGAGCGTGGCGGCCTGGGCGATGAGCGCCATGTCCATCACTTCCTGGACCGAGTTGGCCGCGAGCAGCGCCCAGCCGGTTTGCCGCACCGCCATGATGTCCTGGTGGTCGCCGAAGATGGAGAGCGCATGAGCCGCGATGGAGCGCGCGGCGACGTGAAAGACCGTCGAGGAGAGCTCGCCCGCGATCTTGTACATGTTCGGGATCATCAGCAGCAGGCCCTGCGCCGAGGTGAACGTCGTGGTGAGCGACCCCGCCTGGATGGACCCGTGACAGGCGCCGGCTGCGCCGCCTTCGCTCTGCATCTCAATCACGGAGGGCACTGTGCCCCAGATATTCGGCTTGTTTTCCGAAGACCATTGATCCGACCATTCGCCCATGGGCGAGGAGGGCGTGATCGGGTAGATCGCGATGACTTCGTTGACTTTGTGGGCTACGTAGGCCGCCGCTTCGTTGCCGTCGATGGTTACCTTGGGTCGAATCATTGTTGAGAAGTCCACCAGTACGTGAGCAAATTTCGGTCCAGATGGCCGTTATCTGAGTATAGGATATTGATGTCCGAAATAGGGCCGGTAACCGGAAGAAAATGCTAACCGGACGCGATTGGGTGTTTTCACCCGCAGGCGTTTTCAAGTCGGCGCGCGGTTCGCCGAGGCGGGGCAAACCACCCAGCGAAGCCCTCCAAGGGGCAGATCGCGCAACACGCTGCGCTCGCGGGCATGAGAGGAAAAATGAGGGAACGTCTCGTCCGTCCCCGGTTTTCCCCGGTTTTCCGCTTGCATCGCGTGCGCGATGTGGATAGAGTCCTTCCCGGGACGTTGATGACCTGAGGAGGAAACCATGGCGTTTTGTCCGAATTGCGGGACGCAGGCGGGAGGCCGGTTCTGTCCGACATGCGGGAATCCGCTGCCGGACGGGGGTGGGCCGGCGGCTACGCCTTCGCCAGGACCGGCGGCGGCGAGCGGGCTAACGGAAAACGTGGCCTGCGCGCTCTGCTACCTGCTCGGCCTGGTGACGGGGATCGTGTTTCTGGTGTTGGCGCCCTATAACCAGAACAAGGCGATTCGCTTTCATGCGTTTCAAGCGATCTTCATGCATCTGGCGGTGCTCGTGATCTACTTCGCGGTCAACATGATCCTGCCCTGGGCCGTGCTGATCGTGCTGTCGCGGCTGCTGTGGCTGGCGTCGCTCGCGCTCTGGCTCTTCATGATGTGGAAAGCCTATAACTCGCAGAAGGTGAAGCTGCCGGTGATCGGCGACCTCGCCGAAAAGCAGGCCTGAGCGGGTTCCCCCCTACAATGGGATCAGCGGCGCCTCGCGCACCCTGGCTGCATGGTGACAAATCGTCTTGCACTTTTCTGGTTGGCGGTGGCGGTCTGGGCTCAACCTGGGCCGCCGCGCATCGGTACGATCGAATTCTTTGGTGCGGCGCGTGTTTCCCAGGCGAAGCTGCGGGAAGCGCTGCACGTGAAGGAAGGCGATCCGCTGCCGCGCTCGAAGGGCGAACTGGAAGAGGCGCTCGAAGCGGTCGGCGGCGTGGTGCGCGCCAACGTGGAGGCGCAGTGCTGCGAGGACGGCAAGGCGGTGCTTTACATCGGCATCGAAGAGCGGGGAGGGCCCCGCATGGAACTGCGCGATCCGCCGGCCGCCGAACTCAGCGCGCCTGAAGCGGTGCACGAGGCATACCAGCAATACCTGGAAGCGGTGTCGCGGGCGCCGGGAGCGAGCGAGGATCTGCGGCAGGGGCACGCCGTTTCCTCCGACATCCGAACGGGCCTGGCACAGGAGCGCTTCATCGGGCTGGCCGATCTTCACGAGGCCGAGTTGCGCAAGGTCCTGCGGGAAGCAGCCGGGGAAGACGAGCGCGCCATGGCGGCCACCGTGCTTGGCTACACGCCGCGAAAGCGGGCTGCGGTGGCGGACCTGCAGTACGCGATGCAGGACCCCTCCGGCGAGGTGCGCCGGAA
This sequence comes from Bryobacteraceae bacterium, assembly GCA_031969915.1. Taxonomy (GTDB): domain Bacteria; phylum Acidobacteriota; class Terriglobia; order Bryobacterales; family Bryobacteraceae; genus DALYJJ01. Next base: position 44,411 of record DALYJJ010000019.1, read on the forward strand.
CGCCATGCGGTCGCTTGCCGCCATCTATGTCTTCGGGGCGGAGGACGCGGAACTCGACATCCGCGTGCAGCCGACCTGGTTCGTCGAGATGCTGCACTCCATCGAATGGCGCGACCGGCAGCAGGCGGCCAGGGCGCTCTCCATCCTCACCGACAAGCGCGAGGAGAAACTGCTCCAACTCCTCCGCGAGCGAGCGCTGCGGCCGCTCATCGAAATGGCGTCCTGGAAGAACCTGGAACACGCCCTGCCCGCGTACCTGGTGTTGGGGCGCGCTATCGGGACGGAGGAGAAGCCTTTGCTCGAGGCCTGGGCTTTGGGGAAGCGGGACGGCGTGCTCCAGCGGGCGCGGAAAGCGCTGCGGTAACCGCCTTCGCCAGATCCTGGTACGGCATTCTGCCCGGATGGTAGAGCGTGATCACGCCGCCCGTGTTGACCACGGCGATGGTCGGTGTGGTGCTGGCGCCGTAGACCCGGAAGTTCTCCTCGCTGATGGGTGCGGCGCCGTCGAACAGCCCCGCGTACGACTCCTGGCGAATCTCCTCGATGTACTTCGCCTCGGCTTCGGGGGGCGCTTCCTCGCCGCGCGCCACGTAGCCGTACCTCTGAGTGGGCCCGGCGATGAGCAGCCGCGGATACTCCTTCTTGATCTGCTGCAGCACCGGGATCATGCTCTTGCAGTCGCCGCACCAGTGGGCCCAGAAGAACAGCAGCGCGGCGCGGCCGGGCGGAATGGCGAAGCCCTCCAGCTTCGGTGCGCGCTTGCCGGTGAGGGAGATGAGGTTGATGTTCTTCTGAATGCGCGCGCGCATCGAGGTTTCGCGATACGTGGCAAGCTGCTGCTCCAGGTAGCGCACGGCGGCGTCGCGCTCGCCGTTGGCGGCCATCACCTGTCCCTGGACTTCGATCGCCGCGCCGAGGGCGATCGGCAGCCGGCGCTCCGCATCCAGCGGCCGCTTGGCCAGTTCGCCCAGCGCCAGCTTGTAGGTTTCCGCGGCGTACTCTTCGGCCTCTTTGTACTTCTTCGCGTTCAGGTGGCCGCGCGCCAGCCAGGAAACGGCTTCGATGGTCTCCGGGGTGGGGGCGGGATTCTGTTTGCGATGCTCCTCCACCAGCTTGACGGCGCCCGGCAGGTCGCCTTTGTTGAGGAGCACCCGCACGTCGGGAACAATGGCCAGGAGAAACAGCAAGGGTAGCGTCATGCGAGCAGGAATCCTCCGTCGGCGACCAGCACTTCGCCGGTCATGTAGGGGCAGCGATCGCCCGCCAGCAGCACGGCGAGTTCGGCGATTTCCTCCGGCTCGGCGATCCGGCGGATCGGCTGGTGGCGCAGAAACTGTTCGACGCGCGTTTCGTCCTTCCAGAAGTACTCGCTGAGCACGGTCTTCACCAGGCCGGGCGCGATGGCGTTGACGCGCACGTTGCGCGGCCCGAACTCGAGCGCCCAGGAGCGGGTCATCATGATCAGCGCGGCCTTGGTCATGCTGTAGAAGAGGCTCTGGTATTGCGGCCGCAGGCCGGCCACGGACGCGACGTTGACGATCGCGCCCGCGCCGCGCGCGCACATCTCCGGGGCCACCAGTTGCACCAGCCGGAAGGCGCTCTTCAGATTCACGTCCACCATCTTGTCGAACTGCGCTTCGGTCGCTTCGAGCGCCGGGCCTTGCTGGACGTTGGTGGCGGCGTTGTTCACCAGGATGTCGATGGGGCCGAATTCGCGGCGCGCCGTCTCCACCAGACGGGCGAGGTCTTCGTGGCGGCCGACGTGGGCGGCCACCGGCAGCACGCGGCCGCCGAGCTCCTTCGCTACCGCGTCGCAGGTCTCCTGCTTGCGCCCGCACAAGGCCACCGCGGCGCCTTCGCGAACGAAGGCGGCGGCGATCGCCTTGCCGATACCCCGGCTGGCGCCGGTTACGATGGCCGTCTTGCCTATGAGTGACATGGGCGCCTCAGGCCGCGGCCAACACGTTCTGCGTCCAGGCGATGGACGCTTCCAGGTCTTCCCGTTCGCGCGCCGGGGCTTCCTCCCGCGGAACCGGCGGCGCGGCGGGCGGGGCGGCGCCTTTCTCCGCGTAGCTCAGGAACCGCGCAAACTCCCAGGCCGGCGTCTTGCGGTAGGCGTCCCAGAACTTCGGATCCTGCCAGGCGTAGGTGCGGTGCGGAATGACGATGATCTCCATGGAGAGGGCCTTCCCCGGGCAAAGCCGCTGGTACTTCCGCACCCACTCGCCGATATTCACGTTGCCTTCGCCCATCCGCACCCACTTCACGGCGACGCCTTCCGGCGTGCGCCACAGCAGACTGTCGCGCACGTGGCTGGTGAGGACATACGGCGCGAGCACTTCCAGTGTCAGGTGTGGGTCTTCAATCGCCCAAACCGGGTTGCCGGAATCGATGCAGGCGCCCACAAAGTCCGTGCCCGCCCCCTCGATCAAGGTTTTCAACTCGCGGGCCTGCATGTCGCCGGCATGGTTCTCCACGGCGATCTTGAGGCCGGCGTCCAACGCGCGGCTGCGGTTGGCGCGCAGAGTCTTCACGGTGTTTTCGATGTGCGCCTCGATCGGCGTCGCGCCCATGCGGTCGTTCATCGTGCCGAGGAAGCAGCGCACCAGCTTCGAGCCCGCAATCTGCGCCGCGCGGATCACGCGCGCCAGTTGCTCCTCCGCCGTGCCCTGCGCGGGATCGAAGGCCTTCGAACTGGGACAGATGGACCGCATACCGATCTCGAGTTCAATGCCCAGTTCCTCCGCCCGGGCGCGCACCTTCTTCATGTGCGCGTCCTCCAGGCTGCCCAGGAACTTGATCTCGGAAAAGTGAACCACCTTGGCCTTCTGTTTGGCGCAGTAGTCCAGGAACTGAAACGCGTCCCACCCGGGCTGTTGCCGAAGGCTGAACAGATCGATACCGGGCTTGATGGCGATGGGGGCGGCGTGGGCCGCGGCCGCGGAGGCGGCAGCCGTGGCCAGAAACGTGCGGCGCTGCATGAGTATAGGGTAAACGTTTCAGAGGGCGCCAAGGTGCCGCGTAACGGCCGCGAAACGGACCGCCGCCCCGCCGCGTCAGGTCCCATCAGGCGCGGATATTGTTCACGATCATGCGGGAGGATTCATTGACTCGTCGACAATTCTCCACCGTTCTGGCTGTTTTCCCCTCTTCAGCCAGCGCCCAAATTGCCCAAATTGCGGCGCTTCCGATTGCCAGGTCAATCTCGATTCCGGTGGGCAAAGACAGCTTTGTCCAACATGCGCATACGGCCGGCTCGGATGTCTATCTCTTAGTTCACAATAAGCGAACTCGCGCAAACTCCATCTGGCACTTTGATGCCAAACGTGCACTGTCGTCTTTCGTCGCTGACCTGCCTTTGGACCGATGGTACTCGGCCTTCGAAGCCGGCGATTCCGGAAGGTTTGTTCTATTGTCCCAGTCGAGATACGGCCCACCGTCAAAGATCGAGATAACCGGCTCCGGCAAACTGCTTCGCGATCAGCCGGCGCCGGCGATGGGTGTTAACGTCTCTTGGGTTGGTCTACACCGAGGCCGTGTTCTCTTCGTTGATGACCAGGCCGGCCAAACCTCGTTATTCATGCTGACCGAGACAGGTGCTGCGCGCATTGCGCCCCTCGGCCCCGGAAGGAGGATCACCTCGTATTTTCGCACCGGACCCGACGAATTACTTCTGATCGACCAGCATGACGCCTATATGGCGAGCGTAGATCTTGCGGGAAAGAGGCTTGCGCAAACGACGATCAATTCGGAGGAGATCATCGAGGCCAGAAGGTTCTTCGCTTCGCGGGACAAGGCGCACGGCTCGAGCGCTTTCCTGGTGGGAGCGCACGGAAGGACGCCCCGGGGAAACCTGCTTTGCCTGGTGAATCCAGTAGTTCGGTCGGAGGGCGCCCGGCTCATCGCCGTTGATGTTTCCGGAACAGTGTTGCGACATATTCGACTGGAGCTGCTGCCCGCAGAGGAGAGACCCGGCCTACCCAAGCAGGTTGTTTTCGACGGGTCCGATATCTCGCTCATCTACGCCAATGGCATGGTAGATCGGTACAAAGCGGAGGTGATGAATGAGTAAGGGCAAGGTCGCAGGAGACACGTGGTTGCCCCCGCCATCGCGGGAGCCTCCTCATGAACTTAGTCCCCTTTTCGGGCCACCCCGATTCCGTCCAGGGAGAGCGTGCGCAGATACTCCTTGAAATCGCCGCCTAAGTCGTAGCGGCGAAGCGCGAACTCCACGGTGGCTTTCAGGAACCCGAGCTTGTCGCCCGCGTCGTAGCGCGTGCCCTCGAACCGGTAGCCGTAGATCGGACGGTTGCGGAGCAGGTGCTTGAGGGCGTCGGTGAGTTGGATCTCGCCGCCCGCCCCCGCTTCGATCGCTTCGATGGAGCCGAAGATCTCCGGTGTGAGCACGTAGCGGCCGATGATCGCTAGGTTCGAGGGCGCTTCCGACGCCTTTGGCTTCTCCACCAGGTTGCGAATGCGGAACAGCCGGTCCTTGGTGCTGTTGTGGGAGACGGGCTCGGCATCCACGACGCCGTAGGCCGAGATCTGGTCCTTGGGCACTTCCATCAGCGCCAGCACGGAGGCGCCGTAGAACTCATAGACGTCGAGCAACTGGCGCAGGCACGGGATCTCCGCGTCGATGACGTCATCGGAGAGGATCACCGCGAACGGCTCGTGGCCCACCAATTCCTTGGCTCGCAAGACGGCGTGCCCGAGGCCGAGCGCTTCCTTCTGCCGCACGTAGGCGACGTTGATCATGTCGGAGATGGTCCGCACCGTCGCGAGCAGGTCCTTCTTGTTGCGCGATTCGAGCAGGTGCTCGAGCTCGAAGCTCACATCGAAGTGGTCCTCGATCGCCGACTTCCCGCGCCCGGTGACGATGATGATGTTCTGGACGCTGGAGTGAATCGCTTCCTCCACGCCGTACTGGATCAGCGGCTTGTCCACCAGCGGCAGCATCTCTTTCGGCTGCGCCTTGGTGGCGGGCAGAAAGCGCGTGCCCAGTCCGGCCGCCGGAAAGACGGCCTTGCGAACTTTCGGAACCATAGGGTCATTGTAGGATGTCTCAATCGTTGCGAACCGGTCAAGGTTTCCGGTACAAAGGACAAAGTATGGCCGGGGATCCACGCGTCGCATTGGCGATCGAACTCTTTCAGAAGGCGTACCAGTTGCAGATGCAGGGCGAATTGGATCTCGCCGTGGATCTGTACCGGCGCTCGATTGAGGTGCATCCCACCGCGGAGGCCTACACGTTCCTCGGCTGGACGTACCGGTTTCAAGGCAAGATCGACGAGGCGATTCAGGAGTGCAAGAAGGCGATCGACGTGGATCCGTCTTTTGGGAATCCGTACAACGATATCGGCGCGTACCTGATTGAGAAGGGCAAGCACGACGACGCGATTCCCTGGCTGGAGAAGGCGGCGAAAAGCGGCCGCTATGAGTCGTATCACTTCCCCTGGTACAACCTGGGCCGTGCCTACCTCGCCAAGGAAATGTATCGGAAAGCGAAAGAATGTTTTGAGCACGCGCTCGATATCGAACCGGAGTACGAATTGGCGCGGAACGCCCTGGCGCGCGTGCGAAAACTCATTCAGTAGCGGAACGGCCGCCGCGGTCCACGCGTCAAAAGGATATGCCCCACCGGTTATTTAGCTTGTTGGCGGCACTCACGGCATTCGCGGTCCACGGCTTCGCACAGTACTCGCACGGTTATGTCTACGCCGCCCCCGGCGGCGCGACCTCCGCGTTTAGTGGTTTCGGCAGCACGAACACCAGCGCCACGCTCCACTTGGGTGGCGGCGGGGAATGGGTCTCCCGCTGGGGTCTGGGTGCGGGCGCCGAGGTCGGCTACCTCGGAGCCCGCTCCTTCGGCAGCGGCTTTGGGACGTTCTCGCCGAGCGCCTCTTATCACTTCCTCAAGCGCGGAAAGTGGGACCCGTTCGCCGCCGGGGGCTACACCCTGGGCTTCCGGAACGGGACCATCAACATGTTTCACTTCGGAGGCGGTACGAACTACTGGTTCAGCAACCGGGTTGGCCTCAAGCTGGAGTTCCGCGATCACGTCTACTCGCCAGGGCGGGCCGCGGTGCACTTCTGGGGATTTCGCTTCGGCGCGACGTTCCGGTAGCGACCGCGGCTTACGGGTACTTGCGCGTGTCCGACTTGGTGTCGTGTTTGTTGATCTTGGTGACGGTGACCGAGTCCTTCGTCACCACGAAGAGTTGCGCGCCGCGCACGAACTCGTATTGGCCTTCGGGCAAGTCGGCCACCATGAGTTGGGGAACCAGGTAATAGCACGGTTCGAAGTTGGGCCGGGCGCGATACAAGTCCACCTGGCGGGCCTGCACGCCCACCGTATCGAGCCCGTAGATGTTCTCGTCGCCCACGGTCCAGGTGCCGCTGGTGATGCTCTTGTGGCAAGGCGAACGGGTGCAGCAGGTGTTGATACCGCCGCCCGGGTCGAGTTCGGTCACCACGAGGCCTTTGTAATTGACGTTCGCGGGGAGCAGCTTCTGGTTGAAGTCGAGCATCGTCGCGTCGTCGTCTTTGCGAAAGCCGGCCGGAAGGAAAGTCTCGCCGGTGGGCATGCCGTGGTATCCCGGTGACGCGGCGAACAGAGCGGCCCAGGTCCTGGCATCGGCCACGCCGCGCGCCGCCCCTGCCTCCAGGAGTTGGCGGCCCGTCTGAAAGCTGACCAGCGCGGTTTCCGTGGCGCCGTCGAATACGCCCGTGACGGGCAGCTTCGCATCCACCAGGATCCCGAGCTTCGCCTGCAACTCGGGCACGGGCCAGCCGGCGTCGCCCTTCCGGACGGAATCGCGCTTGCGGGCCCCCGGCTCCGTGTTGTCCGGCCGCAGCGGTTCCGGTGGCGGCGCGCAGTAGAGCGGGTTCGACGCGCCCGGACCGCCCTCGGCGCGCAGTTCCCAGATCAACCACGACGCTATGGACGCCGCATTGCCTGTGCGGAACTCGACTGGAGCGCCCGGCACTTCGCCCAATGGAACGCCCGTGATCTGATTGTGGAGGCCCTGGAGAATCGCGTGCGCCCAGCCGAAGAACGGGAACCGGGAGACGGACGCGTCCCATTTCCAGCACACATGCAGGACCCCGTCCGCGTACCGCGCCGGCCCGCCCTCGCAATCGGTATCCGTATCGCACCGCACGCGGAGGCTCCCGCCGAAGATAGCGTCGGCGGCCTCAAACAACGCGCGGTAGCGGGCCGCCAGGGCCTGGTTCACCTTGCAACCCGAGCCGTCGTTCGAGACGATGCCGAAGGTGGCCAAACGCTCGGCCCGCGCCTGGATGAGATCCGGACTGGAGAAAACCCGCAGCGCCTCGTAGTTGGCCAACTCCGCTTCGGCAAGGGCCGCGGCCAAAACGGTCTGATGTGCGCCGCACTCTTCGAAGCGGTCTGGATGCCGCGCCTCGCCGGTGGGCAACTCCCGCGTTTCCCCCGAAATGGTTTCGCGCATCTCAGTGATGAAGTAGGAGTACGAGTCGGCATTCCGCAACGCCAGATCGGTGGTGAGTCGCGAGTACGCGCGCTGACTTGCATAAACCCAGTCCTTGATCTCCGGATCGGCGGCGTGGGAAACCTCATGAATGAAGGTTTCCACCTGCCCCATGGTTCCCTTTGCCAGGAAGCTCGGGCAGAAGGTCATGGTGGGGGAACCGAGGCTGTCGCGCTGCACGTAGGCATCGGCGATCGCGCAGAAACCGTCGTCCGGGGCGGCGCATCGCATGTTGCCTCCGCGGATGGAGGCCGCCGTCGAGGAGATGGCGCCGACGCGCTCGCGGATGCGGGGGAGGTGCTTGGGAACGTCCGCCGCCGCCAGCGCGAAATGGCGCGAGAGCCCGCGCAGGGCGATGCGCTGGTCCGATGTGGGATCGGCCGCGGTGAAGCTGGACAGGGTATCGAGGCGCTCCTTCGCCTTGTCGATCACCTCCCCCGCCTGCGACGGAAGGCCCGGGTCCAATGAGCAGGCCGCGGCCTCCGCCTGGCGGTAGAGGGCCCCCGGCCGGGCTGCGGTGCGAACTGGGAGGGGACCTGCCGATAGAGCGGCAAGGCGCTCCGCCTCGCGCTCCGCGGGGTCGTCGTCCGAAGCGATCTCGCGGGGGGCTTCGAAGGCAGGGCCGGTGTGCTGGGCGACGTGGGCGAGTTCATGGGCCAACAGCCGGCGGCCCTCCTCGCGGTGCGGCTGATACCGGCCGCCGCCGAACACGATGTGCTCTCCGGCGGTGAAGGCCGCGGCCCTCACCGAATCCGCGGCAAGGGCGGCGTCGGGGCCGGAGTGAATGCGCACGCGACTGAAATCGTGTGCGAAGCGGTTTGAGAAATGCCTTTCCGTCGCGGCGTCCAACCGGTGACCGCTGGACGAGAGAACCTTATTCGCGGCCGGCGACGGCCTGTGCGGAGCGGGTCCCAGAGTTCTGACCGCTGCGGGGTAGGGCAATAGCGATCAGGATAGCAGCTACGCCGCGCGCGTTAGCCGAGGATGGCCGGAGCGAGGCTGGGACGCGCGGCGAGAGCGGTCTTCAGCACCGCGGCGGCTTGGTCGCGCTCCTCGCCCACCAGCGGCAGGCGGGGCGGGCGCAGCCGCTCGACTCCGCGTCCTACTTCCTGCTGCGCGAACTTGATCAAGTGGACGAACTTCGGAACGGTGTCCATGCGTAACAGCGGCAGAAACCAGCGATAGAGATCGAACGCCTCCTGAACGCGCCCCGCGCGCGCCAGTTCGAACAGTTCCACGGATTCCCTCGGGAACGCGTTCACAAGGCCCGCGATCCAGCCCACGGCGCCCGCCGCGACGCCCTCCACGATCAGGTCGTCCACGCCCACCAGGATCTCGAGCCGCCCCTCCGCGAGGGCGCGCAAGTCCGTGACGCGCCGGACGTCGGCGGCGGATTCCTTGATCGCGTGCAAGGTCGGGTTGGCGTCCAATAGCTCCACCACCTGCTGCGGAACGAAGTCGGTGGTATACGCGATCGGATTGTTGTAGAGCATGCACGGCAGCGGCGTGGCGTGGCACAAGGCGCTCACGTGAGCCTTGGTTTCGCGCCAGTCGCCGATGTACACGTACGGGGGCAGCACCATCAGGCCATGCGCGCCTTCGCCGTGGCCGGTCCGCGCGATCTCCTCCGCCTCCTTCGTAGTCAGTGCGGAGACGCCCAGGATCACATGCAGCCCGGGGACGGTGAGCGCGGCGGCAATCAGTTTCCCCTTTTCCGCGAGCGTCAGACTGCCGCCTTCACCGAGCGATCCGCCGATGACCACGCCGGTGCATCCGCTTTCCGCCATCCAGCGGCAATGGGAGGCGAAGGCTTCGTAGTCGATACTGTAGTCCTCGCGAAAGGGCGTCGTGATCGCGGGAATGACTCCGCGCCAAAGCGATTTCATGCCATCTCCTAAAATGCCACCGGCAGGGAACGGCCCGTGAACGTGACGGTCTTCTTCGGGCCGCCGGCCAGTTCGACGTTGAACTTCCGAGCCGGCCCCGGCTTCGAGCCGCGGCCCGCACGGATGGTCAGCACCCGCGTCCGATCGTTCCATACCATCTCAAACTTCTGAAACACACCGCGCTCGTGCGCGAACGTGAGTCCGTCGTCCTCGTACAGCGAGGCGGCTCCGTCGGCGCCCGGAAAGACGCGCAACGTCAACGGTTCCGAAGACGCCTCGCCGGTGTGCTGCTTCACCGCGCTCATGGGAACCACCGCTCCCGCGCGCACATAGACCGGCATGGTCTCGAGGTCCACCGGACGGTCAACGGCCCGCCCGCCCTCAGTCTTCTCACCGTTCCAGAAATCGTACCAAGAGCCGCGGGGCAGGTACAGCGAGCGGCGCGTCGCATCCTTCTCCACCACGGGCGCCACCAGCATGTCGCGGCCCCACAGAAAGACGTCGTCGCGCCGGGCGCCCTCCTCATCGTCCGGGTAATGCAGCCACAGCGGACGGATCATCGGGATGCCCGTCTCATGGGTCTCACGCGCCATGGTGTAGATGTAGGGCATCAGGCGGTAGCGGGCTTCCATATACCGCCGGCAAATGGGCTCCACGCGCGGATTCTTCATCATCTCCGCGGTCACCGGAGTCCGTCCGGCGCGGCTGTTCTCCATCTCGTCGGGCCCCAGCACGCCCAGGTTCCACGCGAACGGCGTGTGCGAATACCAGGTGCGGCCGTGGGAGCGGAACAACGGAGTAAAGGCCATGAACTGGAACCAGCGGACGTAATACTCGGCCGTGTATTCCGGCGTCGGATAGAAGCCGCCGATATCGGTGCCCCAATGCGGCACGCCGCTCATCGCTGTGTTGAGCGCGATGGGAAGGTGGTTCCGCAGCGTCTCCCAGGTGGAATCCACGTCTCCCGACCACAGCCACCCGCCCATCCGCTGCATGCCCGCGTACCCGGTGCGGTGCAGTGCGTAGGGGCGCTGGTCCGGATGGTCGGTCTGCGGACCTTCATAGTACATCTGGATCCGCGCCAGCCGACCTTCCACCGTGAGATTCTCCGCGGCGTCCGGCCACCATCCGTCGATCCCCATCTTGGAGACGGGCCGGTGCCGCTCCCAGTACTTCCGCGCTTCGTTCTCGTCGCCCGTGGAAGATTCGTCGCGCACCGATCCGAACAAACGCCGGGGCGGGTACGTGGAGTGCATCACCACACGGAAGTTCAGGGCCTTGAGCTGCGCCAACTGCTTCACCGGGTCGTTGAATACCTTGGGGTTGAAATCGAAGCTGTCGTGCCCCTGGTTCCAACCGGAAGGGCACCAGCCCGTGCCCAGATAGATCAGGACATCGGTCGGGAGTTTCTTCTCCCGGAGCGACTTGGCGACCCAGAGCACTTCGTCGAAATCGCGCAGCGTGCGGTGCGACTGTTGGTAACCGAACGTCCACAACGGCGGCAGCGAGGGCTGCCCGGTGATGCCCGCGTACTCGCGGAAAATCCGCGGGCCGTCGCCGGCCAACACGAAGAAATCGAGCGGGCCGGGGCCGTCGCCCGGCGTGAACCTGGCCATCGGCTCGCGCAGGTCGATGGTTCCGATGGGAAGGTGAAAGAACAGCGCCCATCCCTCTGTGCTCACCAGCAGCGGAATCGGCAGGCGGCCGCCCAGCTTGGCCAGGTTGTACGCTCCGTGATCGTTGCGCGGCGTGTAGAGATGTCCCCGCCGGTCGAACTGGGGCCCACCTTGTCCCAGCCCATAGACCGGCTTCTCCCCACGCCGGAACGCAACCGCCCCATCCGGAGCAAAGTCGAATCGCAAGGTTTTCTGCCCCGGCGGAGTGAGTTCGAGGAACTCGCCGTCGGAAACCACGCTCCAGGCGCCGGCCTTGCCCGACTGCCGGATGGCCTTCGACCGCAAACGGAACGCTGCCGCGGGCCAGGACCGCGGCCCGAGCACGGGCTCATTGCGGACCGCGACCGGCGCCCCCGCCGAATCCAGAGCGTGCACGGTCACTCGCACGGCGGCATCGCTCAGCGGCGTCACCCGCAGTTCGGCGGGACGCTCCCCGACCGTCAAGGCGGGGATCTTCGAAGGCCCGTACTGCGCGACGAGCACCATCGGCGTCAGCATCAGCAACACACGTAGTTTCATCCCTGCGCCTCCGCGGCCAACTCGATCACCCGGACTCGACGGCCGGCCCGCAATCGGGCCAAAGACGTCTTGTAACGCACAAACCAGGGGGTTGTCAATCTATAATCTCAAGTTCGTGCGGTTTCAGCTAAGATCGTAACCATGCGAGTCTGCCTGCTGGTTGTCCTGGCCGCGCATCTGGCCGCCGCGGCATCGCCCATCGCGCCGCTCCCGCGCGGTGCAGTGGAGTTATTGCCGGGACCGTTACGCGCGCGTTTCCAGGCGAACCGCGACTATCTGCTGAGCCTTCCGGATCACCGGCTGTTGTTCGCTTACTACAAGGAAGCGGTCATCAAAATCCCCACCGGCGTGCAGCCGCTGGGCGGTTGGGAAGCGCCGCAGATCGATTTGCGCGGCCACTTCCTGGGCCACTTTCTTTCGGCGGGCGCGCGTATTTATGCGGCGACGGGCGACCCGGAGATGAAGGCGAAGTGCGACCGGATTGTCGCCGAGTTGGCCCGCTGCCAGCGGGCGAACGGGAACGGGTATGTGGGCTCGGTGCCGGAGAAGGTGCTGGGCGTCTTGGAGAGCGGCCGCCACAGTGACGTGTGGGCTCCCTACTACACGCTGCACAAGACGCTGATGGGCTTGTACGAGATGTGGCGGCTGGCGGGCAGCGAGCAGGCGTTGCACGTGATCGAAGGCATGGCCGGTTACATCGAGAAGCGGCTGGCGGCGCTTCCCGAGCCGGTGATGCGAAAGTCGCTCGAGGTGGAGCATGGCGGGATGGCGGAGTTGTTCTGGGATCTTCATTCGGCCACGGGCCAGGAGCGCTACCGCCCGCTGGCCCGGAAGTTCGAGCACGCCGCGATTCTGGAGCCGCTGGCGCGTGGTGAGGATGCGCTCAGCGGGTTGCATGCAAACACTCAGATCCCGAAGATTCACGGCGCGTTTCGTGCGTATGAGATCACGGGCGAGCCACGGTATCGCGCCATCGCCGAGAACTTCTTCCGGATGGTCGCCGAACGCCGCTCCTATGCGACCGGCGGCAACAGCGCCCGGGAGTTCTGGGGCGACGCCGGCAAACTGCACGATACGCTGGGCGAGAGCAACCAGGAGACCTGCACCAGCTACAACATGATGGTGCTGGCGCGGATGCTGTTCACCGCCACCGGCGACGTTCGTTACGCCGACTTCCATGAGCGCAACCTCTACAACGGGATTCTCAGCGCCCACAACCCCGAGGATTCGCAATTCTGTTATTTCACGCCCATGAAGACCGGTCTGAGTAAAACCTTCGGGCGGCCGCTCGACAGCTTCTGGTGCTGCTACGGCACGGGCGTGCAGGCGCTGGCCGAGCTTCCCGCGGCGATCTACTTCGAAGATGCGCGCGGCTTGTATGTCAATCTCTTCGTTCCCTCGCGGGCGGCCTGGAAGAACGGTGACGTGTCGCTCACGCAGGAGACCGGGTTCCCGGAGGAGTCGTCGACCCGTCTCAGTTTGCGGCTGAAGCGCCCCCTTCGCTTTGCGCTTCGGATGCGCGTTCCGTTCTGGGCGCGGGAGGGTGCGAAGGTGACGGTCAACGGAGCGCCGTTCAACGCGGAGGCCGCGGCCGGTTCGTATCTCACGCTGGAACGGGAATGGAAGGACGGGGATCGTGTGGAGGCGCGGCTCCCGATGTCGTTGTGGACCGAGCCGTTGCCCGGCGCGCCGGAGAAGGTGTCCGTGCTCTATGGCCCGCTGGTTCTCGCCGGGCTGGCATTTTCCGAGACGGTGCTCAAGGGCGACCCCAAGGCGCCGGCCACATGGCTGGCGGAAGCGCCCGTGGCGGAACGCGTCCCCGGCCCCCGCGTACCGAAACAAACCAACTGGCTGCCCGAGTACATCGACTGGCCGCGCCCTCCCCTGCCGACGTGGCGGACGAAGTCGGGCCCGCCGATGCAGTTCGTGCCGCTCTACCTGGTGCAGACGCAGCCGTATGGGCTGTACTTCGAAGTGCGGCCGTAGGAGGGACGGCGGTAGAGCATCGTGTATCCCGGTTGCAGGAGGGTGTGCGGCAGGGGTAGACTGAAGAGTCGATACCCGCGATTCGGGGCGTGGCTCAGCCTGGCTAGAGCGCCTGGTTCGGGACCAGGAGGTCGGAGGTTCGAATCCTCTCGCCCCGACCAATTTCTCTTCAAACCAATCCTTTGCGGTCCTACAACTTGGAGCTGAAAGGCGCGAAAATCGCCGTTGTCCTTTTCTTGTTCTTGCCCTTTTCGTGCTTCGAACGCTAGGCGGGCTCCACAGGGCTCCCTTGGACAGACGTGCGATGTCGCGACACTCGCACCCGGCATAGCTCGAACCGCCCTTTCTGATCGTACACCTCAGGGTCGGCTTATCCACGTCCTACGCCGAGCATCCGGAATCCTCGCCGCTTTTTGGCACCGCGAAGAAATTCGGCGCGCTGCAGTTCGGCACCTGGGCGACGGAATTCCATCCCAAGGCCTCGCCGTTGTCCAATGAGACCGTGTTGATCAAGCATCGCGTCAGCGCGCTCCATGGAACGGCGCTCGACCTGGTGCTGCGGGTGAATGGGGTTCACCAGCTGCTGGTTTGCGGGGTCGCCATGGATCTGGCGGTGCAGGCGGCGGCGCGCGACGCCCGCGACCGGGACTACCAAGGTGACGGTGGTTGCCGATTGCTGCGGCGCTGCGAGTGACGAGGATCACGAGCAGTTTCTGCGAACGCTCGCGAGAATCGCGACGGTGGCGCCGGTCGGCAACCTGAGTCTGGCGGCGCCGACTCGCTGAAACGCGTGCGCACAAGCGGAACACGCCAACAGCGATCAGACTGCGCCAGGGCTGCCACCTTCTTCCGCTGTGTGCCGCCCTCTACACAGCTCGATGAAGGCCGGCATGACGTCGGCCAAGCGGTTGTAACTCCGCTCGAAAAACATCAGCGCCACGCTGAGATTGATGACGCCGATGTTCTTGGGTCGGTCGATGCCGCAGATGTTTCTACCGAAGCCGGTCCAGAGGTTCGGCGGGTCCGGCTTCGAGTAGAGCAGGGCTGTTCCCGCCCAATTGGGATGGGAAAACTCGCTCAGTAGGTCGTATTGTTGCCGGAATCCCTCCACATCCTTTTCAACGCGATCGATGAAAGTCATAACGCTGATGGCCTGGGGCATCACGGGGTCAGTCCTGCTGCCTATGGCCAGGCGAATCAGGTAATCGTCGATGTCTCCCACGGCCTTGGCCTTCAACGCGGCGTCGATCTTCGCACATAGATACCAGAGGCCCGAACTCGTCTCAACGGCCGCGCGGGTCAGGAGAATGGCGTTTGCAAGCCTGTCTTTCTCGAAGTCCTCGTAAGCGCCGCGAACCAGTTCTGCCATTCTCCAGATGAGCGCCTCGCGATAGATCAGGGCTTTGAACGGCAGCTTTGAATCCGGAGACACCATGGCGTCCACACGGCCCGGCAGGTGGGCTTCGATCAGTTCAAGCCTGCTGCGGATCTCCTCCATAAGTTCGGCGAGCGATATTTCCATGCGGTGACCCTTCTAATTTAGATCACGATCCGCTCGACCTCGTCCAGCGAAATCTCGACAGCGTGATCGCCTTGCATCAGCGGAACACGTGGATGGACAGCGATGGTAAGTAATGAATTCGGTTCGCCCACTCCGTTTCACGCGAGGCCGACCAGATGACGAGCAGCGATTCGACAATCTCGCCAACCGACGCGCTCGGCAACGCCAGCAGCACTCCAGGACTCCTTAGGCCTGATGCGGCTCTCGCGGCGAAGTGGACCGTCATTGTGCTCTTGTCGTGTGACACGAGCACCCTGCCCTCGCGTGCGGCAAGTTCGAGTACTTCAGGATCGGACAGCCCGCCGAGGCCGGCGTCGTTGGCAGCCTTGAAGTCGATGGATGGTTCACGAAGGCGGACACCCCGGACGATGGCATAGTTCAAGTCAGCGTCCGCAAGGAAGCGAACACTCACTGTCTTGGCTTGCTCAATTCGTCGCGCGCCTGTTGGAGCCGGCGCCAGAGTTCAGGATTGGCCTCACTTAGCGGAATACTCGATTCCTGGATTCTGCGCTCCTCGTTTTCCAGGTAGGCGCGAACCTCGGCCTGATGGTCCAAATAGAATGCGATGGCACCGTAGATCTGCGGCAATCTCAGCAGCGGGAAGTCTTTCTGGATCGCCTCAGGCGAGTTGCCCCGCTCGAACGAGTACACAACCGAGTCGAGGGACACGCGGGTGCCAGTGACGTAATACCCGCCGTTCCGTTCCTCGATGTACTCGCTGGTCATGGAAATCTCCTCTATTCTATCGCGCGGGGTGAAGGCAACGGGCAATCCGACGATGCCCAATGCCATTCCTACCCTGTGCATAGACCGTCTTATCGTAGACGATGTGCAGGGTGCCGTCCCGGACGTACTCCCAGCGCACGCGCAATTGGAAGCTCTGCGCGGCCGCCGCAGAGAAATAGCGGGTCTCCTCGCGACTCAGGATTGAGAGCACAGCCTACAAGGTACCGAGGCCTAACGGACGGTTCGGATTGAGCAGCAGAGTGGTCATTGCGGTGCTGCCGGAGTTCCTCCGCAAGTGGGTCTTGCTGAGAGTGGATCGGCGGGAAGCGAGCAAGCACCCGGTTCCCAATTCGGCACCATAGGTGCGGAGGTATGACGAGATGGTTTCAAGGGACATGGCCTACCTCGTTTTGGTGGCATGCCGGCTGGCTTTACGCTGGAATCAGCCATGAACGAATCTCTTGAGAACACCGCGGACTACCAGAGACTGCTCGACGACATCAAGACTCAGATCAGGACCGCCCAGGTCCGGGCCGGATTGGCCGTCAACAGGGAACTCGTTCTGCTGTACTGGTCGATCGGCCGGGAGATTCTCGTTCGTCAGGAACGGGAGGGCTGGGGAGCCAAGGTGATCGATTCGCTGGCGCGTGATCTGCACCAGTCGTTCCCCGAGATGAAAGGGCTATCGCCCCGTAACCTCAAGTACATGAGGGCCTTCGCGGAGGCGTGGCCGGACGGAAAAACTGTGCAACAGCTTGTTGCACAAATTCCGTGGGGACACAACGTCCGGCTCCTCGACTATGTGAAGTCGCCCGAGGAGCGTCGTTGGTACGTCGAGCAGACCATCGCGAATGGCTGGAGCCGTAACGTATTGATTCTTCAAATCGAATCCGGGCTCTATCGTCGGCAGGGCAAAGCCATCTCGAACTTCCAGTCCGCTCTTCCCCAGCCGCAATCGGACTTGGCACAGCAAATCCTCAAGGACCCCTACAACTTCGACTTCCTTACACTAGACAAGGAAGCCCGCGAACGCGATATCGAACGCGGTCTCCTCGACCACCTGCGGCAATTCCTCCTGGAACTCGGTTCCGGCTTTGCCTTTGTCGGAAGTCAGGTACCGTTGGAGGTCGGAGGCGAAGACTATCGCCTCGACCTGCTCTTCTACCACCTCAAGCTCAGATCGTACATTGTCGCGGAAGTAAAATCGGGCACCTTCCGCCCCGAGTACGCCGGCAAGATGAACTTCTACCTGTCCGCCGTTGATGATCTCCTGCGGCATCCCAGCGACCAGCCAAGCATCGGCCTGATCCTTTGCCGGTCGAAGCAAGGCGTCGTAGTGGAATACGCGCTTCGCGACATCGGGAAACCGATGGGAATCGCGGAGTTCAGGCTAACCGAGAGTCTCCCCGATAGCCTTAAGTCCACGCTGCCCTCCATCGAGGAACTGGAGTCTGAACTCGACGCGCGAACTCAGGATGACGGGACATCCCACGAACCTTCGTCCTAAGCATTCGCAGTTTCTTGTCCGCAGCGCCGGATCGACGCGGATTTCCATCTATAGTAGGACTAGGGTGATTCCGGTTTGAAGATCTCCGTCAAGGGCGAATACGCTCTCCACGCCATTTTCGATCTCGCGCTCGAAAGCCACGGCCAGCCGGTCCGCATCGCCGACATCGCGCGGCGGCAGAAGATCCCGCAGAAATTCCTGGAGTTGATTCTCGCGAGCCTGAAGCACGGTGGGTTCGTGGAATCGCGGCGGGGTGCTGAGGGCGGCTACCTGCTGGCTCGCGACGCGAAGACGATTCTGGTGGGCGAGGTGCTCCGATATGTCGAAGGGGGCGAGCGCGGGCCGAAGCGGACCAAGCGGGCCGAGACACCGTTCACGGGGCTCTGGCTGAAGGTCGATCGGGCCGTGTCGGAGGTGGTGGACCGGACCTCGTTCGACGATCTGGCGCAAGGCTGGCGCGAGCGCGAGCAACGCTACATCCCGAACTGGGAGATCTGAACCGGAGTGAGAATTCGAACGGGGGACAGCTTGTGATCTACCAAGACAACTCATTCGCGATCGGCAACACGCCGCTGGTGAAGCTGAATCGGGTGACGAACGGCGCGGGAGCGACGGTGCTGGCGAAGATCGAAGGCCGCAACCCGGCGTATTCGGTGAAGTGCCGCATCGGGGCGTCGATGATCTGGGACGCCGAGAAGCGCGGGGTCCTCAAGCCGGGCAAGGAACTGATTGAGCCGACCAGCGGCAACACCGGAATCGCCTTGGCGTTTGTCGCCGCGGCGCGCGGGTACCCGATTACGCTCACGATGCCGGAGACGATGTCGCTGGAGCGGCGCAAGGTGCTGCAGGTGCTCGGGGCCAAACTGGTGCTCACCGAGGGGCCGCTGGGAATGAAGGGCGCCATCGGCAAGGCCGAAGAGATGCTGGCGTCGGACCCCTCCCGCTACGTCCTGCTGCAGCAGTTCAAGAACCCCGCCAACCCCGAGATCCACTTCCGCACCACGGGACCGGAGATCTGGAACGATACGGAGGGCAACGTCGACGTGCTGGTGTCCGGCGTGGGCACCGGGGGGACCATCACCGGCGTCTCGCGCTACTTCAAACTGGAGAAGAAGAGGCCGCTGCTGTCCATCGCCGTGGAGCCCGCGGCGAGCCCCGTGATTTCGCAGACGCTGCGAGGCGAAGCTCCCGCGCCCAGGCCCCACAAGATCCAAGGTATCGGCGCGGGTTTCATTCCCGACACGCTCGACCTCAAGATGGTGGACCGTGTGGAGACCGTGACCAACGAGGAGGCGATCGACATGGCTCGCCGCCTGGCCAAGGAAGAAGGCATCCTCTGCGGCATCTCCTGCGGGGCCGCCGCCGCCGCCGCCGTACGAGTGGCCGGCGAACCGGAGATGCGTGGGAAGACGATCGTGGTGGTTCTGCCCGATGCCGCAGAACGATACTTGACTTCTGTACTCTTTGAGGGTATGTTCGCTGATTAAGGAATCGTATTTCAGTGGGCGGGTGTGCTGATTCCCTTCGGAATCGGGGGAGCGCACCCGCCCTTCGTAACGGGGATTGACTGTTATACGTACCGAGCAGCCCGCGGGGTTACCTGCGGGCTGTTTTTTTTGCTTGACGCCCGCGTGTTCGCCTTTTATTCTAGTAGCAAAGAAAAGGCGAAAACGGAGGTTTGCGCCATGGATGCTTCTCCCTGCATCGTTCGCTGCGGCACCGCTGGATGGTCGTATCCGCACTGGAACGGAGCCGTGTACCCGAAACCGAAGCCGCGCGGTTTCCATCCGCTGGAGTTTCTGGCGGCGGAGTTCGACGTGGTAGAAGTGAACTCGAGCTTCTATCAGCCGTTTCGTCCGGAAATCGCACGGCTTTGGGTGTCGCGCGTGGAGGCCAACCGGGCCTTTCGCTTCACGGTAAAGCTGGGCCGGCAGTTCACCCACGAGCGCGAACTCAACGGAGCTGATGCCGAGGAATGGAAAGAGGGCCCGCGAGTGCTGCAACAGGCGGGCCGGTTGGGCTGCGTGCTCATGCAGTTTCCGTGGTCGTTCCGGTTCACGGCGGAGAATCGGGAGTTCCTGGTCCAGGCTCGGCGCCTCTTCGGCGAGTTCCCGTTGGTGGCCGAGTTTCGCCACGCCAGTTGGATGCGGGAAGAGGCGCTCGGCGTGTTGATCGATTACCGCGTCGGCTTCGCGAACATCGATCAGCCGGCGTTCGAAAAAGCGATGCCGCCAACGGCATTTCTCACATCGGGCATCGGGTACGTGCGGCTGCTCGGCCGCGCCGGGAGGGTACAAGAGCCGTCCGCGCCCCGCAACGACTACTTGTACAGAGAGGGCGAACTGGTGGAATGGAAGGAGCGCGTGGGCCGCATCGCCCGGTACGCCGAGTCCGTCTATGTAACGACGGCAAACGACGGTCGCGGCCGCGCCGTGACGAACGCACGCCAGTTGCAGGAGATGCTGTCCGCGACGGGCGGCGTGCACCACACCGCCCCGTCAGCACGCCAACAGGCCCTGTTCGCGGCGTGAAGTAGCTGACAGCTATCAGCTGTCAGCTATCAGCCTGGGGTCCGCGCCTGCGGCGCGTCCAAAGTGGCTGAAACTG
>DALYJJ010000020.1:0-54544 GCA_031969915.1 Bryobacteraceae bacterium
CGCCTCGGGGTGGTTTGCAGTTGTACTAGCGCACGTCGAAACGATCGAGGTTCATCACTTTCGCCCAGGCCTTTGCGAAGTCCTGTGCGAATTTGTCGCGGGCGTCGGAGGAAGCGTAGACCTCCGCCACCGCGCGCAGTTCGGAATTGGAGCCGAAGACCAGGTCCACGGGAGTGGCGGTCCACTTCACTTTGCCGGTCTTGCGATCCACGCCCTCGTAGATGCCCTCGGAGGAGGATGACTTCGTCCACTTGGTCGACATGTCGAGCAGGCTCACGAAGAAATCGTTGGTGAGGGCGCCGGGGCGGCTGGTGAGCACGCCATGAGCGGCCTGCCCGGTGTTGGCGTTGAGGGCGCGGAGGCCGCCGACGAGAACCGTCATCTCCGGAACGCTGAGGGTGAGCTGGTCTGCGCGGTCCACCAGCAGTTCCACCGGAGAGAGGGCTTGGCCCGGACGGAAGTAGTTGCGGAAGCCGTCCGCGGCAGGCTCCAGAACGGCAAACGACGCGGTGTCCGTCTGCGCCTGCGAGGCATCCGTGCGGCCGGGCGTGAAGGACACCTGGATGGTAATGCCGGCGTCCTTGGCGGCCTTCTCGACGGCGGCGGCGCCGCCCAGGACGATCAGGTCGGCAAGCGAAACTTTCTTCTTGCCGCCGGGCTGGGCGCCGTTGAACTCCTGCTGAAGGGCTTCCAACTTGGGCAGCACCTTTGCCAGTTCCGCGGGGTTGTTGGCTTCCCAGTCCTTCTGCGGCGCAAGCCGGAGGCGCGCCCCGTTGGCGCCGCCGCGCAGATCGGAGCCGCGGAAGGAGGCCGCCGAGGCCCAGGCCGTGCGCACCAGTTCCGGCACCGTCAGGCCCGAAGCCAGGATCCTGGTCTTGAGGGCAGCGATGTCCTTGGCGTCGATCAGCGCGTGATTCGCCTTCGGAATGGGATCCTGCCAGATCAGTTCCTCACTCGGAACTTCCGGGCCCAGGTAGCGGGAGCGCGGACCCATATCGCGATGGGTGAGCTTGAACCACGCCTTGGCGAAGGCGAGGCGGAACTCCTCGGGATTCTCGCGGAACCGCATGGCGATCTTACGGTAGGCCGGGTCCATCTTGAGAGCGAGGTCGGTGGTGAACATGATGGGCGCGTGCCGCTTCGAGGGATCGTGGGCGTCGGGGACCAGGGTCGCCCCCTGTTTGTTCGCGGGCACCCACTGGGTGGCGCCGGCGGGGCTCTTGGTCTGCACCCATTCGAAGGCGAAGAGGTTGTCGAGGTACTGCGAAGACCACTTGACGGGAGTCGCGGTCCAGGCGCCTTCCAGGCCGCTGGTCACGGTGTCGCCCGCATTGCCCTTCCCGCACTTGTTATCCCAGCCGAGCCCCTGCTGCTCGAGAGACGCGGCAGCCGGCTCCGGCCCCACGCACTTGCCCGGATCGAGGGCGCCGTGCGCCTTCCCGAAGGTGTGTCCGCCGGCGATGAGCGCCAGGGTCTCTTCGTCGTTCATGGCCATGCGGCCGAAGGTTTCGCGAATGTCACGCGCGGCTGCGAGGGGATCGGGCTTGCCATTCGGCCCCTCGGGGTTGACGTAGATCAAGCCCATCTGCACGGCGGCCAGCGGCCGCTTCAGATTCCGGTCGCCGCTGTAGCGCTCGTCGGCCAGGAACTTCTTCTCCGGCCCCCAGTAGGTGAGATCGGGTTCCCAGTCGTCGGCGCGCCCACCCGCGAAGCCGAA
Organism: Bryobacteraceae bacterium; assembly: GCA_031969915.1. Taxonomy (GTDB): domain Bacteria; phylum Acidobacteriota; class Terriglobia; order Bryobacterales; family Bryobacteraceae; genus DALYJJ01. The sequence continues at coordinate 1,718 of DALYJJ010000020.1, forward strand.
CGTCTTGAACCCCATCGATTCCAGAGCCACATTGCCGGCGAGGACCATGAGGTCGCCCCAGGAGAGCTTCTGCCCGTACTTCTGCTTGACGGGCCACAGCAGGCGGCGCGCCTTGTCGAGGTTCGCGTTATCCGGCCAACTGTTCAGCGGGTCGAAGCGCTGCTGACCACCGTCGCCGCCGCCGCGTCCGTCATTGACGCGGTAGGTTCCCGCGCTGTGCCAGGCCATGCGGATGAAGAACGGCCCGTAGTTGCCATAGTCGGCCGGCCACCAGTCCTGCGACGTGGTAAGGACCTTCGCGATGTCCTGCTTCACTGCCTTGAGGTCCAGGCTGGCAAACGCCTTCGCATAATTGAACTGCTTGCCGAGAGGATCCGACTCGGCGGAGTTTCTCCGCAGAGCAGAAAGATCGAGTTTCTCCGGCCACCAATATTGATTCGGTTGAGGTTGTTGAGCGCTGGCGGTTACCGTTAACACGAAAGGCGCTGCGGCCACCGCCAAGGCCGTAAGGAGCGGCTTAAGGTTGTTCTGCATAGTCCCTAGACTATGACGGCGGCTTGACATAGGTCAACACGATTGCGACTATCTATCTGATCGGACTTCCCTATGGCGCAAAGGCCCCGGATGCGCGGCTTCGACCTGCGGCAACTGGAGTACTTCTGCGCCGTGGCGCGCTCGGGTAGTTTCACCAAGGCGGCCGAGGACCTGGGCATCGCGCAGCCCTCGTTGTCGGAACAGATTGCGCGGCTGGAACAGAGCTTCGGGGCGCCTTTGTTTGAACGGCTCAACCGCCGGATCGAGCTGACGCCGCTGGGAGAAGCGATCGTGGGGAAAGCGCAGGCGCTGCTGGAGGACGCAGCGGCTCTGCCCGACCACTTCGAGCGCGCGCGGCAGGGCGTTCGGGGCCCGCTGCGCGTCGGCTCCATTCCGACCATCCTGCCCTACTTCCTGGCGCCCCGGCTGAAAGGGTTCACGGATCGCTACCGGGACATCGATTTGCATGTGCGGGAGGGCACCACGTCGGAGCTGGTCGAGCAGTTGCTCGAAGGGTTGATCGACATCGCGGTGCTCAGCCTTCCGGTAGCGGGGGCCGGGCTGGTGATGCGGGAATTGTTCCGCGACCCTCTGTTCCTGGCGGTTCCGGAAGGCCACCCGCTGGCCTCGGCGGAAAGAGTGCAGCTACGGAAGCTGTCCGACGAACGGTTCCTCATTCTGAAGGACGGCCATTGTTTGAGGGACGAGGCGCTGGCCGTCTGCGACCGCTCGAGGGCGCGATTCAAAGGGCAGTTCGAAGCGGACCAGTTTTTGACAATCTTCGAACTGATCCGCGCCGGCTTCGGAGTGAGCATCGTTCCTGAGATGGCGCGCAACCTGAGCCAGGGCTGCAAGCTGATCGAGATCGATCCCAGAGCCAGCCGCCGGGTTGGCTACATCCGCCTGGAGCGGCGTTACGTTTCGAAGGCGCTGGAGGCGTTTACGGCCTACCTGAAGGACTCCGCGGAACGGCGCAAGCGGTGAGCGGGCCGGACGCCGTGGCAGAATTCTAGAGCGAGGTGAGAGATGCGATGGTTGGCCGTTCTGGCCGCCTGCGTTCTGCCGGCGGCGCTGCATGCCCAGGAAGCGAGGGCGACATCCAAGGACGAACAAGCCGTCCGGGACCTGGTGGCGGCGTATGTAGACGCGCGGGAACAGAGGGACGCGCGGCGCTTGGCCGCGCTCCTGGCGCCGGACGCCGACCAACTCGTCTCCTCCGGCGAGTGGCGGAAGGGGCGCGATGAGCTGGTGAAGGGCATGCTCGCCAGTTCGCAAAGCAATAGCGGCGCACGCACGATCACGGTGGAGCAAGTGCGGTTCGTCGCTCCGGGTGTGGCGATCGCCGACGGACGGTATGAGATTGCGGCGCCTGCGGGCGCGCCGCCGCGGCGCATGTGGACGGCGTTCATCGCCGCGCGCCATGCCGGCGCGTGGCGCATTGAGGCGATTCGCAACATGCTGCCCTCGGCGGCGCGCTGAATATCGTGCTGCGCCCTGCCCGCCGCTAGAAGTTGACGATGCTCGCAAAGCCGGCCGGATCGAGACTGGCGCCGCCCACCAGCACGCCGTCGATCTCTTCCTTGCTCATCAGCGTCTTGACGTTGTCCGGCTTCACGCTGCCGCCGTAGAGGATGCGCACCTTGGCGGCCGCCTCCTCGCCGAACTTCGCGCGCACTTCGGCGCGGATGGCGCGATGGGCGTCGGCGGCGATGTCCGGCGTCGCGGTCTTGCCCGTGCCGATGGCCCACACCGGTTCATAGGCAATGACGATCCTGGCGAACTCGCCCGGAGCAAGCGGCGCGATGCCGCCCTTGAACTGCGCGCTGAGGACTTCTTCGGTCCGCCCGCTTTCGCGCTCCTCCAACCGTTCGCCCACGCAGACGATGGGATGCAGGCCCGCGTCGAGTGCAGCCACGGTCCGCTTCAACACCGTTTCGTCGGTCTCACCGAAGTACTGCCGTCGTTCGCTGTGCCCGATGATCACCCAGCGCGCGCCCACGGCCTTCAGCATCGGTCCGGAGATCTCGCCGGTGAAGGCACCCTCCTTCGCCCAATACACGTTCTGGCCGCCGATTTCCACTCGGCTGCCCTCGACGGCCGCGACGGCGGCGGCCAGGTTGACGAAGGTGGGACAGATCACAACGTCGCGGTTCTGCGCGCCGGCGACGAGTGGGACGAACTGGGTGAAGAAAGCGGAGGTCTCCGCCGCCGTCTTGTACATCTTCCAGTTGCCGGCCATGAGAGGAGTGCGTGTCATTGGGTTCCTTGGGTTCCTTGAATGGAGGAGATGAACCTCCTATTTTAGCCAGAGCGCCGCGGTGGTTGCGAGCCGCGCCGGGCGTGATACCGTAGAGCGATCCATCTGGGCATTCGGCGAGGGGAACACACATCGATGACGCCACTGATGCAGGCGATCCAGGCAAAGGAGGCGGTGAAGGCGCGGATGCCTTTGACCCACTCCGACAACAAGAAGATCCGGCAGGACCTGTCGCAGTTGCCGGTGATGCAGCGGATGCAAAACAACGCGGCGACCAAGGAGACAGTGGACAAGGTCCGCGGCCACCACCGGTTTCCGCAGGCGGGAAAGGCGACGATCACGGACGTCGTAATCTACGGCGCGTTCGCAATCGCCGCGGGCTATGGCAACTGCCTGGAGATGTCGTGTGCGTCCGCTTGGGCGATCAACGAAGAGGGACGGTTCAACTACGATCTGGTCTACTACCCGGTGGGCGGGGACCACATTTTCGTGGCGATCGGGCAGCCGTCGGATCCCAACGGGGACTATCCCGCGGACTTCAGCCATTGGGATGCGGACGCAGCAGTCTGCGACGTGTGGGCGGACATCGCCTGTCCGGCGAGAGAGTACGCAAGGCGATGGCGGGAGCGGATGAATAACTGGCGGATCATGGGGCTGACGATCGCCAACCTTCTTCCGACGGATGACATCTGGATCAACGTGGTGGACCGCCCGAAGAAATCGTTCCTGGCGCGCGGGTAATTGGGGCGCGAAGGCGCCCCGCATGCTACGGACCGGCCTGAGCGGCGATCCCGAGCAGGCGTTTGGCCACCACGGCCACCTGTCCGCTGAGTAGCACGCCCACGGCGCAGCTCAGCACAACCGGCGGGAGCAGCGCGCCGTAGACGCGGGCTGCGGAGGCTTCCAGCATCAGAAACAGCAGGAGCGGGGACGCCGCGCGTCCGTAGGCGTAGGGATCGCGCATCACCACCGGCCCGAGCAGGGCGGTCATCAGCGCGAACAGGTAGATCGAGATTTCGACGGCGCCCAGGCTCCGTGTCCGGCTCCAGAGCACCGCCAGAAGCACAGTGCCCGCGAGTCCCAGGAGCCCGGTGACGTAGGAGGCCTTCAGAATGGCCGCCTGCAGGGGCGGCAACGCGTCCGGAAGAGCGGTGGTAATCGCCGTGAGCCATGCGCTGAGAGGCACTGCGATTGCACCGGGAACAGGGGCATCCACGGTGTTGACTTGCACGAAGGCGTACCAGGCGATCCCGGGCAAAACCGCCGCCGAGGCGCCGGCGGCCCGCGCGAAATCGCGCTTCAGCAGCCAATACGCGGCAAGGCCGGCAACCAGGATCAGGCCCGTCTCGCGAGTGAGGAAGGCGAGACCGGCGGCCGCGGCGGCGCGATGCCAGCAGTTCCGGGCAACGTAATACACAAAGGCCGCGAACAGAGCGCCCAGCGCACCGTCGGTGAGCATCCGGTCCACGGAGGTTACCGTGGACGGCAGGATCAGAAAGAGCAGACTCCAGGCGGGATGAGCACCGCGCCAGAGCAAGTAGCGTGCAGACCAATAAACACCGAGCGCCGCCGAGAGCATGATCACGGCGATGTAGGCGGCGTCGATCCACTGCGCGCGGCCGAACGCCAGGGCCCAGGCGGCGAGCGAGGTGAAGCCGCGGCGGTAGCGGAAGCGAGGATTGTCGATGTGCGCCGCGTAGCCGTGGCGGAAGAAGGGATCGTGCGCGACATAGCGGTAAAACTGCCCGTCGTAGCCGTACGAGTTGGCGAAGGTGAACGTAGTAGACGCCAGGGCAGGCGGCTGCCGCAGAAGACTGCCGGTGCAGAACAGGCCGGTCCAGTTGCCGCCGTAGTTGAAATGGACGGTGAGCGAGAGCCAGAGCAGGATCAACAGCAGGCTGGCGGCGGCGGCGAAGAGCGCGGAGCGCCTGCCCGCCGCGGCGGGCGCTTCGGGGGTTGGTGTCATCGAGTCCTGGGGCGAGTGTATCGCCCCAGGACCGGCATCGGCGCGGCTCCCCAAGTTCGATCTAGTTGGCAACCTGCAGTTTCAGAATCGTCAGCGACTGTTTCGGGAAGGTGTAGCTGAAGCCATTCGATTCGAGCGCGAGGTTCACTTTCTTCGTCGCGGGCCGCACTATCTTGTCGTTGCCGAAGGTGTGCGTGGCCTTGAGATCGGGATGGTTCATTTCCCAAACTTCGGCCGCGGCGGCCAGGCGGCCGGTGGCGTTGTCGATGCGCGTCGCGATGTCCATCTTCGAGCTGCGGTTGAGAACGTTCACATAGACCGCACCCGTCTTGGGATCGTGCGTGGTCGAGACATCGAGGTAGTTGAGCGGCTTGCGGTTGTTCACCACATAGGTGGGCGACTTCACGAGCGCGTCGAGCGACTGGTTGCCGCGCTGCTTCGAGTACTCCGCGATCGGGAAGTAGATGGGCTGGAGGAAGAGGCCCTCTTTGTTCGTGAAGATGGGCGCGATCACGTTCACAATCTGGGCGAGGTTGGCCATCTTCACGATGTGCGCGTGGCGGAGGAAGGAGTTGAAGAACATGCCCATGGCGAGCGCGTCTTCATAGTTGTAGATCTCCTCCAGGCGCGTCGCGCCGGTCTGGTGTTCCGAGTTGCCGCGAGCGCGATACCAGACGTTCCACTCGTCGTAGGCGATGTAGATGGGACGCGGCATGCGGCGGCCGAACTGGGCCTGGGCCTGCACGGCCTTGATCTGGCCCTCCACCACCTGAATACGCTCGTCGATATCCTGGGACGCCGCCAGGAACCGTTCGACGTCGTTTTCCCGGTTCCCGATGTAGGTATGGAGTGAGATGTAGTCGATCTCATTGCGCAGCCGCTCCAGCACCACGCGGTTCCACTGGATCCAGTCCGAATTTCCACCGAAGGCGGAGGAGCCGCTGGCGATGAGCTTGATCGAATCGTCGACGCGGCGCATGGCCTTGGCCGCTTCGAGGGCAAACTTCGTGTAATCGTCGACGTTCTTGTGCCCGAGCTGCCACGGCCCGTCGATCTCGTTCCCGAGGCCCCAGTACTTCACGTTGTACGGCTTGTCGCGGCCGTTCTTCCGCCGCTGCTGCGCCCAGTAGGTGTCGCGCTTCTCGTTGGTGTATTCCACCCACTGGCGCGCATCCTCCACGGTGCCGAGACCGGCGTTGATGCAGACGTAGGGTTCCACGCCGGCCTTCTCCGAATAATCGAGGAACTCGTCGGTGCCGAAGGTGTTGGGCTCAATGTCGCCCCAGGCGCCTTCCGGACGCGCGGGCCGCATCGCCTTCGGGCCGATGCCGTCCTTCCAGTTGTAGCCGGAAACGAAGTTGCCTCCGGGCCAGCGGATCATTGTCACGCCCAGGCCTTTGATCGCCTCCAACACGTCCTTGCGATAACCCTTCTCGTCGGACAGTTTGCTGCCCGGCTCATAGAGGCCTCCGTAGATACAGCGGCCCAGGTGCTCGGCGAAATTGCCGAAGATATGCGGGTGGACCTCGCCGATCACGCGATCGGTGTCGATTTTGATGCGGGCCTGCGGCTGGGCGAAGAGAGCGGGAACGGCCAGCAGCAGGAGAGTGGAGAGAGCGCCTCTGAATACCATGATGGGTAGTTTCTATCAGAGCCGGGGTCCGAAATGCAAGCGCTTACTTTCCGGAAGGATCTACCGCCGCCGCGGATTGCGCGGCATCCTTCACCTATGGAATGCGTTTGGGACTATCCACGGCCGCCGCGTCTGGAGCCCTGTGCCCGCCATCTCCGCGTGGTCTTCGCGGGCCAGGCGATTGCTGAAACCACGCGCGGATACCGCGTGCTGGAGACCAGCCATCCGCCGGTCTACTATATCCCGCGCGAAGACGTCCGGATGGAGTTCGCCGAGGTAGTCCCCGGCAAGCGCTCGTTCTGCGAGTTCAAGGGCGTGGCCGCGTATTGGACCCTGCGGGTGGGCGGGCAAGCCGCGCGCGAGGCGGCCTGGAGCTACGAACAGCCGTCGCCCGCATTCGGCGCGATTCGCGGCTACCTGGCGTTCTACGCGGCGCGCGTGGACGAATGCACGGTGGACGGCGAGCGCGTCCGCGCGCAGGAGGGCGGCTTTTACGGCGGTTGGATCACATCGGACATTCAGGGTCCGTTCAAGGGCGGACCGGGATCGTCCGGCTGGTAGCGCGCGCCTCGCCGGCCGCGACGGTGCGATATCGTTGTGGGGAGTTTGCGCCCATGAAACGCACGCGGGTCCGGGTGAGTCGTGAGGAGGCCTGGCGGGCGCTGTTCCCGGCCGGTCAGCCGAATCCTTTGGAAGCGCTGGCGCCCGATTTGCAGGAGCGGGCGCGCGAAGCCGCGGAGATGATTCTGAACGCGCACGAGGATTACTCGGCCCGGTTCCGCGAACTGACCGCCGCCGCGCAAGGGATCTTCGAGAGGCGCGACTGGGCGCGGGGGCGCTACAACGCCGAACAGCGCGTACGGCTGTACCGCGATTCGGTGAACGAACTGGCCTTCCATCTGCACGCCTGCTTCGGCGCGAAGATGACCGACCGCGCGTTCTGGATGGGCGCTCGGCGCGCGTTTCACGAACAAGTCTTCGAGCGGTACGACGCCGACCTGGCGCAGAACCTCTTCTACTCGACGATGCGGCTGATCTTCGACGAGATCGAATTGCCGGTGGAGTACGGCGACGACGGGCTCGCGGAACGGTGGCACATCCTGGGGCCGGGGCGGCTATGGTCGGGCTACCCGGCGTGTCCGCCGCGGCTGACCGAATCGGTGCGGCGGGCGATTCTCGATTACGGATTCCGGGGTACGTTCGCGGACCTCGACCGCGAGTGCGGGCTGGCGGCGCAACGGGTGCTGGAAGCATGGCGAAGCGCGGCCGCCGCTCGCCGGCCGCGGGTGTTGAAGATGCTCACGCCGGCTTTCTTCCGCGACCGGGAAGCGTACCTGGTGGGAACGCTGCGCGCGGCGGGCCATGAACTGCCGGTGGTCTTCGCGCTGCTGCACACCGAGCGCGGCATCACCATTGACGCGGTGCTGGCGGGCCGGGAGGACATGCGAAACGTCCTCTTCGTTTCCACGCGCTCGACGTTCTCGGTGGCCGTCGAGCAGTACCGCGAGTTGCTGCGGATTGTGGACAGCCTGGCGCCGGACCGCGGGCACCCGGCGATGTGCGCGGTGATCGGCTTCACGCATCCGGCGCGCGTGGCCTTGAATCACCGGCTGCGCGACCATTTGCGGGAGACGGGCGAGCGCTTCGAATCGACCCCGGGCCGCGCGGGCACAGCGATGATCGTGTTCGCGCCGCCCTCGTTTCCCTACGTGTTCAAAGTGGTCCGCGACTATTCAACCAAGGTGGGCTGGAAGGGCCGTGGGCGGATCATGGAGAACTACCGGTGGGTGCACCAGATGAACCGCGGCCGGCTCATGCTGGACGCTTGGTTATACCGCAACCTGCCGTTTCCCCGAGAATGCTTCGACGAGGAGATCCTGAGCGAGCTGCTGGAAGGGGCGCCCAATTCAGTGCGCCTGGACGGCGGCTCCGTGGTGCTGGGGCACGTCTACGCGCAGCGGCGTGTGCGGCCGCTGAACACATTCTTCGAAGAGGAACGGGATCACGCGCTGCGCGAGCGGGCGATCGACGCGATGGGGATGTTCGTGAAGGACCTGGCGGGCTTGGGCTTCTTCGTGGGCGACCACTACGGGCTGCCATCGAACACCGGCCTCACGCACGGCCTCAACGTGGCGCTGTTCGACTTCGACGACCTGGCTCCCCTGCTGCGCTTCCGATTCCGCGAGACGCCTCCGCCGCCGCCGGGCTACGACGAGGACTCCTGGAACGCGGAGCGGGACGGCTCCTGGTTTCACGTGGATGAGGACGACGTGCTGGTGGACGAGTGGGAACGGTTCATCGGGATTCCCTTGGACCTGCGGGCGTTCTTCCTGGCGCGCCACGGCGATCTGTTCACGCTCGCCTACTGGAACGAGGTGCGGCGGCGGGCGGCGCGCGGCAAGCTGCACTTCGTGCTGCCCTATCCGCCGGAGCGGCGCCTGGGCGTACCATATCCCTGATGCCGCTGAAAGCCTTCTGCCTCGCCGTCCTGCCGGCCGCGATGGCGCTCTACGCCGAGTGGCGGCCCTGGGCCCCGCGTCCGGAAATCGCACCCAAAGTGAGCCAGCAAGCGGGCGCGCTGATTGTGGAGAGCGCGGGCAACGCCGCGGCCTTCGGCGGCTGGGAAGAAGTACGAGAGGGCGTGACGCCCGGCCGGTGGTATCGGTTGTCGGCATCCTATCGCGCGGTTGGGCTCGACGCGGAGTGGAAGCAGGTGTGGGCGCGGCTCGATTGGGCGACGGCCGAGGGGAAGCGCGCGGGGCAGCCGGAGTACGCCTATCGCATTTCTCCGAACCGCGAAATCACGATCGAAGCTCCCGCGCCGGAGAAAGCCGCGAAGGTGCGCATCCAATTGCTCCTGGTGAACGCACACCGCGGGCGGCTGGAGTTCCGTGGCGTGCGGTTCGATGCCATCGAAGCCCCCGCGGCCCGGCCCGTCACGGTGGCCGCGGTGCGTTACCGAGCGGCGCAGCAGCCTTCGGCGGAAGCGAACGTCGCACGTTTTCTTGAGGCCGCCGCCGCGAAGTTGCCCGCAAAGACCGACCTGGTTCTGTTCCCGGAGGGCATGACCCTGGTGGGCACCGGGAAGACGTATCTCGACGTGGCCGAGCCCGTGCCCGGGCCCACCACGCTCGCGCTGGCCGAGTTCGCGCGGCGCCGCAATAGCTGGGTAGCGGCGGGGTTGCTGGAGCGCGACGGCGGCGCGGTCTACAACACCGCGGTGCTCATCGGCCGCAACGGCCAGCTTGCCGGCAAGTATCGCAAGGTGTATCTACCGCGCGAAGAGATGGAGGGCGGCCTCACGCCGGGTGCATCGTATCCCGTCTTCGACACGGACTTCGGCAAGGTGGGCATGATGATCTGCTGGGACGTGCAATACGCCGACCCGGCGCGGGCTCTGGCCATTCAGGGCGCGGAGATCATCCTCATGCCGATCTGGGGCGGCAGCCAGTTGCTGGGCCGCGCCCGCGCGCTGGAGAATCACGTCTTCCTGGTCTCGTCCGGCTACGATTACCCGTCGGCCGTGGTCGATCCCATGGGCGAGATTCTGACCAGCACGGAAGAGCAAGGCAGCGTGGCGGTTGCGACCATCGACCTGAACCGCCGCTACGCCGATCCGTGGCTGGGCCACATGCGCGGCCGGTTCTTCAAGGAACTGCGCCTGGACGTGGAGGCGCCGCGGCCCCGGTAGGCGAGAGGCGTTTCCGGCGCTCTTCGTCGGTCATGGTCTGGCACTGCAGCCCGATCACCCACGGCTCTCCGTCGAGCACCATCCTTTGCTTGGCGAGCACCTTGTAGGTGTAAATGTCGAAGTTGACTTCGACGATGGACGCGCCGGGCTCGGTGAGCGCGTTGGCCACGGCTCGCCGGCCGGTGTAGAGTCCCAGCCAAAGCGACTCCGCGAAGGCCATCGTCTCGTCCGTGTAAAAGAACGTCGCCGTGACCGTGAGTTTCGTTCCGGGGAACGGGAAGGACTTCGTCGTCGTGAGTTCCTCGGCGATGGGCGCCTTGAACGCGCCCAGCGTCCGTTCCGATTTCGCGGCTTGGGCTTTGAGGTCTTCCGGTTTGGCGTTCGGGTTCTGGAGGAACGTTCGAATGGCCCGCTCCGCTTCGTTCAGGTTGACCGCGTAGACATGGCAGTCCGCCTCCGGCGCCGCAGCCGGGGCCTGCGCCCCGAGGCGGGCAGCGATGACGACCAGGGTCAGGGCGATGCGCATGATGAGTGACCTCACAGAACACCGCTGGGGATGGCGCCGGCTTCAATGCTGGCCAACTGGGCGGGCGAGAACGGGGCGTTGAACAGCTCGGGGCGCGTCTGGCAAACCAGGAACAGGCGAAGGATGAACCGCATGCGCTGGTCGAAATTCGACCAATCGCCGGCGCCCGACGGCCGGTCGAGGGCGAAGCGGGCGCCGAGTTCGCGCAGGCCGGGATGCTGCAATGCCTCAAGGGCGGCGGGAACCGGTTCGTCGAGATCGCGCCCCAGGTGCACTGTGCGCCAGGGCAGCGCCAGGGTCATCAGGCGGCCGGTGATCACGGCACGCGAGAAGCGCAGAGCGAAGGACTCGAAGCCCGGAAGGGCAAGGCGCCTCCACCAACGCCCGGCGAGCTCGCCCGCAACGGCCGCGGGTGCGTTCAGCGAGTCCTCGATCTCCGGTTGGAGTCGCGTCTGTTCATGCAGGCCGACCTGCGCATTGGCGAGCAAGACCATTTCCGCGCGGGTCTTCGGGTCGCTGGTGAATCGCGCGTGTTGATAGTTGGTAAAGGCCTGTCCGAGCAACTCCTGGCCGTCCGGCGGGTCGCCCGGTGTCAAAGTCTGGAGAAAAGCGGCGAACTCCGGTGTCGCCGGAGCGACGCGGGCCATCCCGCTGTCGAGGTAGCGGGCGAAGACCGGCGCGATCTCCGCGAACACTTTGATGTTGCCCCGGGAGACGGCTTCGCTCAAACGTTCAAAGGCGTCGAACGGGGTGTGCACGCGGCGCACGAACGAACCCAATGCGGTTTCGGGTTGGAACAGACCGCGGCGCAGGAGCGCGCGCCACAGAGGTGAGCCGGCGGCGGCCAGCCCCGCATCGATCTGTTCGGCGAGGTCCTCCCCGCGAATGGTCCGCCCGGCCTGGCGTGAGGCCCAGGCCGCGAACGCGCACCAGTTGGCGTGGCCTTCCAGTCCGCGCGCGAAGGCGGTGGCGAGTTCGTAATAGCCTTGCGTGACACGCAGGTTGCGGACCGCCAGGTGGCCCGTGGCGGCGATCTCCTGAGTTTCCCGTTCCCTCGGTCCCATCCAGTCTAGTATCATGCAAACGCTATGCGGCTTCTTCCGGTGCTTTTGGCCCTCGCGGCGCCCCTGGCGGCGCAGTTCGTGCCTTTGTTCGACGGCAAGACCCTGAATGGGTGGGACGGCGATCCGCAGTTGTGGTCGGTGCGCGACGGGATGATCGTCGGCTCCACGGAAAACGTGAAGCTGAAGGGCAACTCGTTCCTGATTTACAGCAAGAGGCCGTACGCGGACTTTGTGCTGCGCGCGGAAGTGAAGCTTCGCAACCACAATTCGGGCATCCAGTTCCGTAGCGAAGCGCTGCCCGATTGGGTGGTGAAGGGCTACCAGGCGGACATGGCCGAAGGCAACTGGTGGGGCTCCATCTACGACGAGCGTGGCACTCGCGGCGTGATGGTCAACGGCTGGAAGGGCAAAGCCGAGACGGTGGTAAAGCCGGGCGACTGGAACCGGGTGGAGATCACCGCCAAGGGCGACCTGATCCAGGTGCGCGTCAACGATCTGCTGACCGCGGAGTTGAAAGACTCGGTGAAGCTGGAAGGGATCATCGCGCTGCAACTGCACAGCGGTCCGCCGATGGAAGTCGCTTTCCGGAAGATCGAGATTCGTGAGTTGAAATAGGACAGGAGGCCGCCTCATGCGAACACTGGGACTTCGCGTGCTATTGGTGTCGTCGTTCTTCGCGGTGTTATGGTCGCAGGACGATCTGAAGGAACGGTTCACGCGGATGTCGCGGGACTGGGAGCAGAAGGGGCTCGCCGAGCCCTTCAAAGGGGTACGCGCCTCTTCGGGTGTGGAGGAAGGACTGTTCGCGGTGTCGTCCACCGGCGTTTCCACCGAGCCGGTGCGCAAAGCGGCGGAGGCGTTCCTTGCCTCGCTCACGCCGGAACAGCGCGCGAAGACCGAGTACAAAGTGGACGACGACGAATGGCGCAAGTGGATGAACCAGCATTTCTACGTGCGCCAGGGCGCGGGGTTCCAGGAGATGACGGAAGCGCAGCGCGAGGCCGCGTTCGGACTGATGCGGGCCTCGCTGAGCGCCAAGGGCCTCAAGCTGAGCCGGGACATCATGAAGCTGAACCACACGCTGGGGGAACTGGCCGGCAACAACTTCGTCGAGTACGGCGAGTGGCTCTACTGGATCACGATCATGGGGAAACCGTCGAAGACCGAGCCGTGGGGCTGGCAGGTGGACGGCCATCACCTGATCGTCAACTACTTCGTGCTGGGCGACCAGGTGGTGATGACGCCCGCCTTCTTCGGCAGCGAGCCGGTGCGCGCGGATGCGGGCAAGTTCAAGGGCACGGTGATTCTTCAGGACGAGCAGGCGAAGGGCCTGGCGTTCGTGAACGGGCTGAGCGAGGAGCAGCGGAAGAAGGCCGTTCTCGAAACCAGGAAGCCCGGGAACAATAACCTGACGGAGGCCTTCAAGGACAACGTCGTGCTCGACTACGCGGGTCTGCGGGCGAGCGAAATGACGGCGGGCCAGCGGGAGAGCCTCGCGAGCCTGATCGGCGGCTATGTGAGCAACATGGACGACGGCCACGCCCGCGTGAAGATGAGCGAAGTGAAGAAACACCTGGACCGGACGTACTTCGCCTGGATCGGCGCCACGGACGAGAACGCGGTCTTCTACTATCGCATCCACAGCCCGGTGATTCTGATCGAATTCGATCACCAGGCGCCTGCCGGCCTGCGGCGGCTCTATCCCCCCGGAGTTCCGTTCCGCGAGCATGTGCACGTGGTGGTGCGGACGCCCAACGGCAACGACTACGGCAAGGACCTGCTGCGCCAGCATTACCGCAATCACCCGCATTGAGAGCGGCGCGGGTTCCTCGAGTGCCGGCGCTTTTCCTCAGGGCCGCGCCATGAGGCTCTTGGGAAGATCGAGCACCGGATTCGACGAGAAAAAGTGGAATGGCCGGATGTGGAAGTGATGCCACATCACGGGCATCACCGGCCAATCCTCCGAGCGCGGGATGTGATGGAAGCCCAACGTGTACCAGCCGACGATGTCGGTATTGGCGATGTTGCGGTTTTGCCGGGTCCAGACGGCGAGGCCATCGTTGCCGTCGGAGCTGGTGGGGTACGTTCCGGAGGCGTAGCGTTCGTTTTCGTTGTAGGGCGTGACCCAGAACTGGTGCTCTGAGAACGCGCCCAGTTGCTGGATGGCGTCGTCAGCGTGCATGAGCGACTTCGCCGTCGCGCCGGGCATCACTTCGTACGCAACCGGGTAGTTGAGCGGGCCCTTGACAGCGGGATTCATGAACATCCACATGGAGGGCTGCTCGAGCTTGATGTCCATCATCGCGTCCTTCTCGCGCTGCGCGATGGAGGGCCTGGCCACCCAGATGGATCTACGCATGGGATCGTTCTCAATCCGCTTGGGAACCATACGGTGGATCATGAAACTGTTGGTGGGTCCGTCCACATCGAGATCGAGCCGGTAGGAGAAGTAGTGGTCGTGGTTCACGCCGACGGTGTGTTCGGCGACAAACTGGCCGGTTTCCTCCGCCTCGCCGTGGCCGTGGTCCGCGGGCAGTTTCTGCACCGTGGCTTTGGTTTCGATGATGCCCGTTGCGCCGACGGCTGCCTCGATGGTTCCGTCGGGGTCGAAACGCCAGTCGAGGATGTAGTCGTAGTTGCCGATGACGGCGGCGGTTCGCAGGACGAGTTGGCGTGTGGGGCGGCCGTAGTTCTCGCCGCCTTCGCGGTGGCGCCAGGCGGGGCCTTCGAGGTTGCGTTCGAACAGGCACGCCATGTTGGCGCTGAGGCGGGGAGCGCCGTTCTCGCCGGCGGAGAAGGCGTCAAACCAGGTGGCATGCGCGGGGCAATCGAGACCGGCCTTGAGCGGTTTCAGGAAGCCGGAGGCGGCGAAGAACTGGCCCGCATCGATGAAGGCGCGGTTGTTCCAACCGGTGGCGGTGTCCATGTAGGGAACGAACAGCTCGCTCACTGCGCCTTCGTACAGGATGGAGCGCGGGCGGCCCTGGTCGACGTACCGGACGAGGTTGAGCACCGCGCCCACCCGGGGATCGAGGCGGAAGCGAAAGAGCCAATTCTGCCACGCTACCTCGCCCTTCTCGATCCGGTAGCCCGCGCCCGACGGCGCTACGGTGGCGAGGGGCGTGGTGTGGGGCCGCACGGTTTCCGGTGTTTCCAGGAAGTCTGTGTCGCCGCTGGGTACGGGCGCCGCGCCGGTGTCGATCACCTTCAGGACCTTCTTCGCGGCCATGTCGATCTGGATCGAGAGTCCTTCAATGGAGCGGCCCCAAGTGTGGTGCACGCGGTGGCCCTGGGAGCAGGAGCCGAAGCCAATGCGCTGCGTGGCCTGTTCGGGAACGGCGCGGTAGGCGACCGGGAGGGCCACGCAAGTGATCGTGCGCAGGTCCGTGAGGCCGCGTTTGGCGAACGCCGCGAGGATGCGCGGATCCTTCTTGATGTACTCGTCCGCGCCGGTGAGTTCACTGGTGACGAAAGGCGCTTGTTGACCCTTCAACTCATCGATCCGGACCACTCTCTTCGCCGCGAGATCCACTCGCGCGGCGAAGGACTGCGCGCCGCGGAGCAGGACGACATCCGCCTCCCGCGGAATCGGCTGGCCCGTCTTCCAGGCGAGAACCGCCGACTTGACCGGGGGCCGGAGCAGGACGCTTGCGAACAGTGTGTTCTCGGGCACGTGGCCCGCCGCGTTGAGGATGTCGTACACGGCCCAGTACTCGGCGCTCGAAAGGGCATCGAGCGGGTGCGTGACGGACCGGGCGGGCCGAGTCAGCGAGAGCGCGAGCACAAGCGCGAGAAAGAGGCGATGCATATTGGGTCCCGACGGAAGAATCATTCGAGTATAGGGCATTCCGGAATGGCGACGGCCGGAACACCAAAAAGAAACGGGACGGCCCGAAGGCCGTCCCGTGGGTGGTTCTTATTGTGCGCGGCGAGTCTAGAACTCGTAGCGCAGAGCGAACTGCATCACGCGCGGATCGGTGAGCTGGCCCTGGTAGTTGCCGAAGGTGCCCGAATCCGCGATAGAGAGCTGCGGGCTGGCCATCCGCGCCGTGTTGGTCAGGTTGTAGATCTCCCAACGGAACTGGAGCGTGTGGTTGTCCTTGTAGGGCATGGTGAAGCGCTTGTAGAGGCCGCCGTCGATGTTGAAGTAGCCATCGGTGCGGAGTGCGGCGCGGCTGCCGATCTGGCCGGGCAGCGTGAAGCTATACGAGTCCAGACCCTGTTGTGCGTTGACAAACACGTTGGGGCCGGAGGTGCCGGCGGTGAGGCCGGCCGTGTTCTTGTTGCTGCCCGTGGCGGCTACGAACTGCATGGGATCGCGGTTCGCCGTCGCCCAGCCGGTGAGGTTCCAGTTGGTGGGCCAGTTGAGGCCGACGCCGGCGTTGCGGGGGATACCGCTGGTCATGGTGAAGACGCCGGAAACCTCCCAGCCGCCGACCACTGCATCGAGGATGCGGTTCATGCCGGAGCCGAACTTCTTCCCGCGGCCGAACGGAAGCTGGTAGTACCAGTTCGCGTTGGCCTGGTGGCGGAGGTCGTAGTCGGAGACGCCGCGGTTCAGGCGGGCTTCCCAGCTATTGAAGGCGAAGCCGCCGCCCCAGCCTGCGCCATTCCGCTCCGCGCCGGAAGTGAGGTCGATGGACTTCGACCAGGTGTAGTTGAAGTCGGCCTGCAGCCCGCCGCTGAACCGCTTGCGCGCGGTCAACTGCAAGCCGTGGTAGCTGCCGAAGCCGATGGAGCTGAACGCCGCCAGGAACGAGTACTGGCTGTTGAAGATCGAGTACGGTCCACGCGAACTGCAGGCGGGGCGGCACTGCTGGTCGATGTTCTGGAGGGCCGAGGTGAAGTCGGGCGCGTTGATCAGGAAGCGGTTGTAGACGGCCTGGGTTGGGCTCAGGGTTGCGGTACGCGCACCCGCCCAGAGGTTTTCAAAGAAAGGAACCGGGCGAACGCTGGCCACCGGGACCTCCGCGAGAGCCTGGGCTCCGAGGATGGAAGCCGCCTCGAAGTAGGTCTGGCCGGACTGCGGGTCGCGCAGGTTGGTGGGCATGGCGAGGTCGCGCTGAACGAGTGAGCGGCGCGACAGGCGCCCCACATAGGCGGCCTGCAGGTACCAGCCGCTCGAGAACTCGCGGCCGACCTGGAAGTTCATGTTCATCGTGAACGGGGGCCGCAGGGAGGGTTCGGCCAGCGTATCGATGAGGAAGCCGTTGAGGTCCGGCACGCGCGGATAGGAGAGGCGCGGCGGAGCCGGCAGAAGCACGCTGGGGATCGTGGTCAGGTTGACGAAGCGCGGGGTGGTGCGCGTATCGAAACCGCCGGGCGGGTTGCCGATGGAAGCGGAAGGTCCACTGCGGCTGGAATCGAGCGCGCGAATGATGCCGGCGCCGAAGAGATCGTAGTACATACCCCAGCCGGCGCGGATCGAGGTCTTACCGGGGCCGCCGGTGAGCCACTTGAGGAAGCCGGAGTCGGCTTGCGGAGAGTAAGCGATGGCGAGGCGCGGGGCGAAGTTCTTCTTGTGGAACGGATACAGCTCGTGGGCGTTCGGGCCATCGGCGGGAACCAGTTCCAGCGGACCGGCGTCGCGCTGCGAGGTGCCCGCGAGCATGGTGCCGAGGCGGTTGGCGAACCACACGTCGGCGCGCGGATTGGTGGCGATCTGGATGCCGTTGGTCTCACGCACCGGAGGCATGAGAGACCAGCGCAGGCCACCCGTGATGGTCAGCGCGCGAGAGACGCGCCAGGTGTCCTGGAAGTACAGCTCATACTCTTCGTTGGCGAAGCTGCGCAGCGCCGGCGTACCGATCGGCTGCACGTTGCCCGAGAGGTCGTAGTTGTAATTCGCATTGCCCTGGGTGACCAGACCAAGCATGGCCACTGCCGCGTTCACGAACGGCGTGTTGAACGAGGTCAGCAGATCCGGAACACCTGCGCGGAGGTCGGCGCCGGTGCCGTTCAGCCAGCCTACGTTGCCCGAGGCCGTGGAGAACGAGTTCGCGAAGTTGCGGCGGCGATTGCTGATGCCACGCGCCACCATGCCGAACTGGAAGGCGTGCGAGCCTTTGGTCCAGTTGTAGTCCTGGGTCAGCGTGTGTACGGGAATCTGGAACGCGAGGCTGGTGTTCGTGCCGATGCGATTCGAGAAGGTACGGAAGGTGACGATATTCGAGTTGAGGATGCCCGCCGTCTCTTCGCTCTGATACGTGTAGCCGTAGCGGAACGTACCGATGAAGTTCGGACGGAACGCGGCGGTGAGACCCGAGGCAATGCCCTTGTTGTTCGCCAGAAAGTTGGTGTTCGCGGGGTCGCCGGGGAACTGCGGCAAACCGGAGTCGCGGTCGTTCTGCAGGTTGCCGCGGACGAAGGCGACATAGCGGCCGTCGCGATCGAAGACGTGATCGAAGCGCGCGATGTAGGTGTTCCAGCGGAGGCGAATGGGGGCGACGAAGCGGTAGCCGGCGGTGTTGAGCAGGTCGCCGGTGGTCTCGTCGTTGGGCAGCGGGTAGGACTGGAATAGCTGCTGGGCGGCAGGGGAGACGCCGATGCCGCCGGGGTCCACCTGGGTGCGGATCTGCGCGGGGCTCAGTTCGGTGACGCCGCCGGCGCGGTTGCGGTACTTCAAAATGCCTTGACGGAAGGAGGCGGTGGGCACGGTGCGCAGGGCTGTATCCTCGCGCGCATCCTGGCGCCCTTCGAAGTTGCCGAAGAAGAACGTCTTATTCTTGATGACCGGGCCGCCGACGGAGCCGCCGTAGATGTTGCGGATCAATTTCGGGCGGCCGATGTTGGTCTTGTTATTGAAGAACGAGTTCGCGGTGGTGACGGTGTTGCGGTGGTAGTGATACAGCGAACCGTGGAACTCGTTGGAGCCCTGCTTGGTGATCAGCGCGACCTGCGCGCCGGAGGAGCGGCCCTGGTCGGGATTGGCGTTGGTGGTGGTCACGCGGAACTCCTGCACGGAGTCCAGCGTCACGCGCAACACGCTGGTGAAAGCGGTGCGGTTCCACTGGTCGTTGACGTCGACGCCATCGAGTGTGATGTTCGCCTGGTCGCTCTTGCCGCCGTTGACCGCGCCGTTGCGCTGGTCGCCCACATCGGTGGAGAGCGACACGACGCCCGGCTGAAGGGCCAGCAGGCCCACCACGTTGCGCGCGTTGGCCGGCAACTGGATGACCGCGGTGGTATTGAACGCGTTGCCGAGAGTCGCGTCCGTGGTGTTCACCTGCACGGCTTCGGCGGAGACCGAAACCACCTCGTTCACCGAACCGACCTTTTCGAACTTCAGGTTGATCGTGACGTTGCTGCTGACGGCGAGGACGACCTGATTGACGATCAGTTCTGCAAACCCGTCCGCCTTCGCGGTCACCTTATAGGTGTCCGGCTGAAGCTGCGGCAGCAGGTAGCGGCCCTGCGAATCGGACTTCGTCTCGCGCAACACACCGCGCTCGACGTTTTCGAGGCGCACCGTTGCGTTCGGCACGACGGCGCCCGAAGGATCCGTCACCACGCCGGAGAGGGATGCCAAGCCCTGGCAAAAGGCCCCCGTTACGAGGAGCAGCGAGAACACCGTCAACGCCGCGAGTCGTTGAACCATAAGTTAGTTACCCCCAAAAATGGCCTAAAGGCACTGAAACTGAATGGTACAGGTGTAACAGGAGAGCAAAGCCGGTGTCAAAAGAAATTTGTTTTGCCTTCCATAGCGGAAGTTTATCTAAGGCAGCACTTGACGCTGGTGGCTATTGTTTTCAATTGATTGAAGATGAAGCGGTTACGGCGTTCCGGCAACAGGTGTAAGCGGGGCGGACGACGTCTCGATAAATGTTACAGCAACGGTACTGTTCAGGAGGAAGCGATCCGGAATCGCCCGGCGCGGCCCAGGGAGGGCGCGCGACGGCCGTGTTCAGGCTACTTTAGATCGGTTCTTGCGGTGCGATGAAGTGGAATCCGTGGTGATCCTCGCGAGGGAGTGGCGAGACCCAATCGTTACGAGCGATCCGAATGACATGCGCCGTTTGGATCCGGAAGCTCCGATCATCTCCGTGTAACTGGGCGGGGCGGAGTCCGGGTGACGGCGCTATCAGGCGAGACCGGCGAGGATGCGGCGGGCGGCAGAGGCGGGGTCGGGGGCGCGGGTGATTTCGCGGCCGATGACGAGGTAGTCGGCGCCGGCGGCGATCGCTTCGGCCGGGGTCGCGACGCGCTTCTGGTCGCCTTTGTCCGCGCCCGCGGAGCGGACGCCGGGCGTGACCAGGACGGTCTCGGGCGGCGTTGAGGAGCGGAGGCGGGCGACTTCGAGCGGGGAACAGACGAAGCCGTCGACGTTGGCGTCGACGCCTTTAGCGGCGAGGAAGTCGACCTGATCCGCGGTGGAGCGTTCGACGCCGAGATCGGCGAGGTCCTGCTGGTCAAACGAAGTCAGCACGGTGACGGCGAGGATCTGGAGCCCGGACCCCCGGGCACCCTCTTTCGCGGCGCGGATGACCTGGGGGCTGGAGTGGACGGTGAGGAAGCGGGCGCCGAGGGCGGCGACCTGTGCGGTGGCGCGTTTGACGGTTTCGCCGATGTCGAACATCTTGAGGTCGACGAACACGTGTTTTCCGCGGGCACAAAGTTCGCGGGGCAGCGCGGGGCCGGCGGCGGTGAAGAGTTCGAGGCCCACTTTGTAGAACTCGACGGCGTCGCCGAGGGTGTCGACGAGGCGCAGGGCGTCATCGCTGGTGGGCATGTCAAGGGCGACGATGATGGGGTTGCGGGTCATTTGAGGACGATGGCTTTCGGCCCTTTGTCGAGGACGCGGCCGATGCGGTAGCCGGCGGTGCACGTGTGCGCCTCGCTTTCGGCGATGGTGAAGAAGAGGCCGCCGGAGGTTTGGGGGTCGTAGAGGAGGCTTTCGACTTCGGGCGGGAGGCTCGGGTTCGCTTCGACGACGCAAGAGGCGAAGTCGCGATTGTTCTTGAGGCCGCCGGGGAGGGCGCCCTGCCGTGCGTAGTCGAGCGCGCCGGGGAGAAAGCGAAGGGCGGCGGTATCGATTTCGAGGGTGACGTTGGAGGCAAGGGCGACTTCGCGGGCGTGGCCGATGAGGCCGAAGCCGGTGATGTCGGTGCAGGCGTGCACGTCGTGGCGGAGCATGGCTTCGGCGGCCTCTTTATTCAGCGTGAGCATGGAGGCGATGGAGGCATCGAGGTGGGCGGGGTCGGCGAGGCCGCGTTTGAGGGCCGTGGAGATGACGCCGGTGCCGAGCGGCTTGGTGAAGAAGATGGCGTCGCCGGGGCGGGCGGCGGCGTTGGTCTTGACGCGATCCGGGTGGACGGTGCCGGTGACGGCGTAGCCGAACTTGATTTCATCGTCGTTGATGCTATGGCCGCCGAGGATGGCGCAGCCGGCTTCCTGCATTTTGGCGGCGCCGCCGGCGAGGATTTGGGCGAGGTCATCGAGGTCGCCTTTGACGGGGTAGGCGAGGATGGAGAGGGCGGAGATCGGGGCGCCACCCATCGCGTAGACGTCGCTCAAGGAGTTGGCGGCGGCGATGGCGCCGAAGGTGAAGGGGTCGTCGACGATGGGGGTGAAGAAGTCGACGGTCTGCACGAGGGCACACTCCGGCGAGAGCTTGTAGACGCCGGCGTCGTCGGACGTGTCGAAGCCCACAAGGACGTTACTGTTGGCCACGCGGGGCAACCGGGAGAGCACCTGGTCCAAAACCTTTGGACTGAGTTTGGACGCTCAACCGGCGGCTTTCACGTGGGCGGTGAGTTTGCGATCGGCCACTGCACACAAGGATAGCGGGACATGACGCACCCGATGCAAACGGGGGCGGTGACTCGCGGCGGCGGTGGTGGGAGAATCTACGGCAGTGCGGCTTGTCCTTTTCTATGTGCTGGCGGTGGCGGCCTTCGGGCTGGACCCGCAGACTCGCGTTTCGCAATACAACCTTCGGGTCTGGCAGGCGAACGACGGGCTGCCGGACAATTTCGTGCAGAGCGCAATGCAGACGCGGGACGGGTACCTGTGGCTGGGTACGCTCGAGGGACTGGTGCGTTTCGACGGGTTGAAGTTCACGGTGTTCGATACGCGCAACACGCCGCAGTTGCGCAGCAACTCGGTGGTGGCGATGTGCGAGCGGCGGAACGGGGAACTGTGGATCGGCACCGGCGGCGGCGGCGTTACGGTGTGGAGGGACGGGGCCTTTCGGGAGACCTACACGCGGCGGAACGGGCTGGCGCACGATCACATCCGCTTCATCTATGAAGACCGCGCAGGCGAGGTGTGGATCACGGCGCACGATGGCGGGCTGGTGCAGTACGCGGGCGGGCGGTTTCGTATCTGGACGACCGCCGACGGGCTTCCCACGAACGTACTGCGCACAGTGATACGGGACCGCGCCGGGACGCTGTGGGTGGGCACCGACGAGGATGGCCTGGTGGTTTTCGAGGCGGGGAGATACCGGAAACTGCCTTCGCCCGCCGGCCAGATTCGCGCGTTTCTCGAAGACAGGTCGGGCCGGCTGTGGGTGGGAACGCGAGGCGGGGGGCTGTTCCGGCGCGAGGAGGGCGGCGGATTTCGCGCGTTCACGACGGCGGACGGCCTGCCGAGCGACGCGGTGCGGTGTCTGCTGGAGGATTCCGACGGCAACCTGTGGGTGGGGACGGAGAGCGGCGGGATGGCGCGGTATCGGGACGCCCGATTCGACCGGCTGACGACCCGCGACGGGCTGCCGCATAACTTCGTGCGGACACTGGTGGAGGACGACGAGGGAGACCTGTGGGCCGGAACGCGGGGCGGGCTGGTGCGGTTGAAGGACAAGCGCGTGACGACGTGGACGACGGCGGACGGGCTGCCCGGGGACAACGTGCGAACGGTGCTGGAGGACCGCGCGGGGCGGCTTTGGTTCGGGACGTCGACAGGCGTCGCTTATCTTGCCGGCGGGCGGATGCGAACGCTGTCGCTGTCGGAGGACTGGTCCAAGGACTTTGCGCGCGCGCTGACGGAGCGGCGGGACGGCTCGATCTGGATCGGCGCGGAGACGGGCCTCTTTCGATGGCGTCCGGGCGATGCGCGGCCCGAGGCGGCTGATCTGCCGGTACGCGAGGTGCGGGCCCTGGCGGAGGACGCGAGGGGACGGCTGTGGATCGGCACGGCGGAGGACGGCGTCTGGGTGGAAGGCCAGCGGTTGCTGGCGGGCGAGAGCATCACTGCCCTGCTGTTCGGCGGCGCGGGCGCGGTGTGGATCGGGACCTCGGCGGGGCTGGTGGAGGCGAGCGAGGGGGCGTTGCGGAGGTACAGCACGAGGAACGGCTTGGCGCACGACATGGTGACCTGTCTCCATCGCGACGCCGAAGGCACGCTGTGGATCGGCACGCGCGGCGGATTGTCGCGCCTGCGGGGCGGGCGCTTTGCGAACTACACGCGGCGGGACGGTCTTCTGAGCGACAACATCCGGTCGCTGGTGGACGATGGGCGAGGCGCGTTGTGGATCGGCAGCCTGCGCGGGGTGAGCCGCATCGCAAAGGCGGAGTTGGAGGAGTTTGCGGCGGGGCGGCGGAGAAGCCTGCAAGCCGTTTCGTTCGACACGGCGGACGGGATGAAGGCCACGGAATGCAACGGCGACGCACAGCCGGTGGCGTTCCGGGCGCGGGACGGACGTCTCTGGTTTCCGACCGTGCACGGTGCGGCGGTATTCGATCCGACGGCGATCCGGGTGCGGACGGCGGCGCCGCGAGTGGTGGTGGAGCGGCTGCTGGCGGGGTCGAAGCCGGTGGAGATAGCGGGCGGGCGATTCCGCGTGCCGCCGGGGGCCGGCAATCTGGAGATTCAGTACTCGGCGATCAGCCTGTCGGCGCCGGAGCGGCTGCGTTTCCGTTACCGGCTGGTGGGCTACGACGCGGACTGGGTGGACGCGGCGCAGCGGCGGTCGGCATTCTACACGCAGGCTCCGCCGGGAGAGTATCGCTTTGAAGTGACGGTAGTCCCTCACGAAGGCGGGGCGGCCTTGGAGACGGCATCCATCGACGTACTCCTGGAGCCACGGTTTCATGAGACGACGTGGTTCTACGGCTTGTGTGGGCTGGCGGCGTTGGGAAGCGCGGCGCTTGCCTACAAGCTACACCTGCGTAGCGTCCGGCGCCGGTACGAGGCAGTGTCGGCGGAGCGCGTGCGCATCGGCCGGGAGATCCACGACACGCTGATGCAGGGCGTGACCGGCATCGCATTGCAGTTGGAGGCGGCGTCGCGGCAGCTTCCCGGCGCACCCGAAGAGGCAGGCGGGCGGCTTGCGCGCGCGCTCGATCAGCTCGATCAAGTGCTGGCGGAATCGCGCCAGCGGATCTTGGCGCTGCGCATGCCCGCGACGCCGCAGGAGCCGCTGGAAGAGGCGATTCGCGCGCTGGCGCAGCGGGCGGCGGTGGACCGCGGCATCGAAGCGACGGTGACGGTGAAGGGGACGCCGCGCGGGCTGCGGGAAGCGGTGCGGGAGAACCTGCTGCGCGTGGCGCGCGAGGTGGTGATGAACGCAGCGAGGCATTCCTCGGCGGCGCACCTGTGGATCACGCTGGATTACAGCGGCACGGGCGTGCGGTTGCACGCGGAGGACGACGGGCGCGGGTTCGACGCGTCGGCAGTCGGCTCCGGGCATTTCGGATTGGAGGGGATGCGGGAGCGCGTGGCGGAGATGGGCGGACGGCTCGACTGCCGCACCGCGCCCGGGCGCGGCACGAGGATCACAGTGGCGGTGGAGGACGCGGGGTGAAGGGGCGGAAGATTCGCGTGCTCTTCGTGGACGACCATCCGGTGTTGCGGGAAGGGCTGGCGGCGATTGTCAACTCGCAGCCCGACATGACGGTGGTGGGCGAGGCGGGCAGCGGCGAAGAGGCGGTGGCACAGTATCGGGAACTGCGGCCGGATGTGACGCTGATGGACTTGCGGCTGCCGGACATTTCAGGGGCGGAAGCGATTGCGCGGATCCGGCGGGAGGATGCGGGCGCGCGGGTGCTGGTGCTGAGTTCGTACGCGGGTGAGGAGGACATCCGCAGGTCGCTCGAGGCGGGGGCGGCGGCATACCTGGTGAAGGACACGCTGCGCAAGGAGTTGCTGGAGGCGATTCGGACGGTCGATCGCGGCGAGAAGTACGTACCGGCGGCGGTGGCGGCGCGCTTGGCGGCGCTGCAAGGGCAGCAGGCGTTGACGCCGCGGGAGACGGAAGTGCTGCGGCTGATTGTGCGGGGGCTTTCGAACAAGGAGATTGCCGGAGAGCTGGGCGCATCGGAGGGGACGGTGCGCATCCACGTAAGCAATCTGCTGGCGAAGCTGGGCGTGGAGGACCGCACCCAGGCGGCGGTGCACGCGATTCAGAGCGGCCTTGTGCATCTATGACGTTCCTCATATAGACCCGTTACTCCGATTCTGATAGCTTCCTAGCCGACAAGGGGGTCTTGTTATGAAGTGCATGGCCGGGGCTCTGTTTGCCCTGCTTTTGGCGGCGGTAACGCTCAGCGCGCAGGATACGCGCGGGTCGATCAACGGTACGGTGACAGACGATTCGGGTGCGGCGGTTCCGAATGCAAAGGTGGTGGTGACGAACACGGCGACCAACGTCAGCGTGGAGGCGGAAACGTCGGCGAGCGGCACTTACAACGTGTTGTACCTGTTGCCGGGACCCTATCGCGTGACGGTGGAAGTGACGGGTTTCAAGAAGCTGGTGCGCGAGGGCCTGGAGGTGCGCGTCCAGGAACGGTTGACGCTGGATCTGCGGCTCTCCGTGGGCAATGTGCAGGAGAGCGTGAGTATTACGGCGGAGGCGCCGCTACTCGAAGTAAGCACCGCGACGACCGGGCAAGTCATCGACCGGCGGAGGATCGCGGAGCTGCCCCTTTCGGAAGGTAACCCGATGACGCTGGTGCAGCTTGCGCCGGGCATTGTGATCACGGGTGGATTCACGAGCAACTCGGCGCTGAGCAACAGCGGGCCTTCGAATTTCGAAGTGAACGGGTCGCCGGGCGGGAACGAGTTCACGCTGGACGGAGCGCCGAACACGGCGGACCGGCAGGGGCAGGGCGCGGCGCGCGTGGGCGTGCAACCGCCGACGGACGCGGTGGAAGAGTTCAAGGTGGTGACGGCGAGCTTCGACGCGCAGCAGGGGCGCACGGCAGGCGGGAGCGTGGACGTGGCTGTGCGGTCTGGGACGAACGAACTGCACGGATCGCTCTATGAGTTCGTGCGCAATGACGTGCTCGCGGCCAATACGTTCTTCTTCAACCGCGAGGGCAGGGAGCGGCAGCCGCGGCGGTACAACCGGTTCGGGGGAACCGTAGGCGGCCCCGTGTTCTTGCCGAAAATCTATAAAGGGCGGGACCGCACGTTCTTCTTCACGAGTTACGAACGCATCCGTCCGATCACGCCGTCGCTGGAGACGCTGACGGTGCCGACGGAGGCGTTCCGGAGCGGGGATTTCTCGTCGCTGTTGAACCGCCCGTCGCCGCTGGTGGTGTATGATCCGGCGACGGCGCGGGTGGACGGGGCGCGGGTGGTGCGCGACCCGATTCAGTGCAACGGACGGATGAACGTCATCTGTCCGGACCGGATCAATCGAATCGCAAGGAACTATCTCTCGTTCCTGCCGCTGCCCAACACGAACCTTGCATCGACGACGAACAACTTCGTGGGCAACGGACCGGGCGACAACCAATACTACGTCTTCCTCACGCGCGTCGACCACACGTTGAACGAGCGGAACCGATTATTCTTCCGCTATTCGCAGAGCATGCGGTCAGAGGACGACGAGAACTCGGCGGGGACGAACAACGGTGTGCGCATCAACGGCCGCAACGGCACGCGCGGGAACCGCGGCGGTGTGTTCGACTACGTTTACGTGCCTTCGCCGAACACGGTGTTCAACTTCAGAACGAGCCTCGCGCGTTTCAAACAGGATCGCTTTGCGATGGCGGATCGGGATGTGCGGCTGGCGGACCTGGGGTTTGCGCCGGGGGCGCTGGCGCTGTTCACGGCGAACACGCTGCCGCAGATCAACATCAGCAACTACTCGTCGCCGGTGGAGCCGACGGGCTTTCTGATCACGACGCCGACGTGGGCGCTCCAGCCGACGCTGACCAAGATCTGGGGCGGCCATTCGGTGCGTTTCGGGTATGACTTCCGGGTCTACCAGGAAAACCGGCGGGATCAGACGTTTCAGGCGGGACAGTACAACTTCGACAACCAATGGACGCGGCTGAACGACTTGAACCCGTCGCTGCCGATCGAGCAGGTGCAGGCGCAGGCGATGGCGGCTTTGCTGTTGGGCCAGCCCTCGGGCGGCAACTTCCCGCTGCTCGCGGACCGCGCGGCGACGGCGAAGTATCACAGCTTCTTTTTCCAGGACGACTGGAAGGTGACGCCGCGGCTGACATTGAACCTTGGCTTGCGGTACGAACTCGACCTGGGTACGACGGAGCGCTTCAACCGCATCATCCGCGACCTGGATACCGCGGTGACGAGCCCGGCGGAGGCGGCGGTGCGAGCCAACTATGCGCGGGCGCCGATTCCGGAGGTCAGCGACCTGCGGCTGCGCGGCGGTTTGCTTTTCGCCGATGAGAACAATCGCGGGTTCCGCGCGGACCGCAACAATTTCCAGCCGCGTATCGGCGTGGCCTACCAGTTGAACGGCCGCACGGCGATTCGCGCCGGGTGGGGCATCTTCATGGTCCCGTTCTTCATGGACGCGCTGAATCAAAACGGCTTCAGCCGGAACACGCCGCTGGTGGCGTCTGACGACCGCGGATTGACGTTCCGCACCAGTCTGACGAATCCGTTCCCGCAGGGGCTGATCGCGGAAACGAACCGCGGCATTGACAGCCTGCTGGGACAGGGACTGGGCGCCATCGTACCGGTGGATCGCAAGAACGGCCTGGTGCAGCGCTGGGAAGTGAGCGTACAGCGCGAACTGCCGGGACGCTGGCTGGTGGAGGCTGCCTACATCGGCAACCGCGGCTACGACCTGACGACGGCGGTGGACGGCAACCCGATCTTCCGGCAGTACCAATCGGCCAGCCCGGTGCGCGACCAGACGCTGATCAACTTTCTGGATACGCCCGTGACGAATCCGTTCCGCGGCGTGTCCCAGTTCCAGGGTACGAATCTCTTCACGGCGACGGTGATCAACAAGAGCCAATTGCTGCGGCCGTATCCGCACCTGGGCGGCTTCAACATCGAGCGTTATGATGCCGCCAGTTCCTATCACGCGGGCCAAATGCGCATCGAGAAGCGGTTCTCCAAGGGCTACACGGTGATGGCGACCTACGCCTACTCGAAGTACCTGGAGGAGATGTCGCTGTTGAATGCGACCGACGAGCGGTACGAGAAGCGGCTGGCGGCGGCGGACGCCCCGCACCGTCTGGCGCTGAGCGGCATCTACGAACTACCGTGGGGGCGCGGGCGCGCCTTCGGGGGTTCATGGAGCGGTTGGAAGCAGGCTCTACTGGGCGGGTTCCAGTTGCAGGGGATCTACCAGTTTCAGAGCGGCCGGCCGCTGACGCTCGGCAACGTCTACTTCAACGGCAACATGTCGGACCTGCAGATGGCGATCAAGAGTTCGACCATCGGCGCTTTGGGGACGACGAATATTCTCGACAACACGTTTCAGACCAACATCCAGACCACGGGCTTCTATTTCCAGGACGACACGGTGAAGACGAACGGGCAACTGGACTACACGAAGCAGCGGAACGACACGCGCATACAACTGGCGCAGAACCTCCGCACACTGCCTACGCGCTACTCGAATCTGCGGGACGACGACATCAGTTTGCTCGACCTTTCGCTGATCAAGAACTTCGCCTTCACGGACCGCGTCTACCTGCAATTCCGAGTGGAGGCGATCAACGCACTGAACAAGGCGCTGTTCAACGGCCCGAACATCAACCCGCGCGACACCAACTTCGGTCGCGTCACCAATACCGACCTGCCGGCGCTGCCGAGGGAATTCCAACTCGGGCTGCGGCTGGTGTTTTAGGAGCCTCGATGTCGGAACACATCACACATGTGGCGGTGTTTGAGGACTGCTGCCGGCTGGCGCTCCACAGCGGACGCCTGGCCGGACCGTTCCGCACGGTGTTGAACAAGCACTGGGATTTTGCGCGGTTCGGGAGCACGTCGCGGTCGGGAGACCGGTTTTCAATCGCGATCCTGAAGTACTGCCGGGAGAATTGGCCGGACGGCGGCAAGAACGTGGAAGAGAAGCTGGCGTTCGTAGTGGCGTGGCGCTGTCACCAGGCGGCGGACCGGCGGTTCAAGCCGGTGTACCGCGAGGTGGAACCGGAGCACTACGCGAAGCCGAACGCGGACAACGAATTCGGTGCGCCGAGCGAGAGCCGCGTGTTGCATGACGTGGTGGTGTATCGCGAGGTGTATGGGTCGGGCCAGTATCCGCCGTTCATGCGCGGGCTGCTGGACGACCGCCTGCATTCGCTGGCGGGAGCGCAGGCCTTGGATTACGACGCAACGTTCGCGGCGCTGGGCGGGGTGTGGCAGCGGACGCTGCAGCAGCAGCACCCGGAGCGGACAGCGGGCGGCTTCGTGGAGGCGACGGCAAAAGCGCCGGGCCGGTTCCAGCGCTATTACGTCGACGTGCAGCGGTACGCGGAGATGTTCGCGAACCCGGACGCGGACTTCATGCGGCGGTTCATCGTGGAGCCGAACTTCTACGATCGCCGGGATCCGCTGATCGCTTTGGCGCGGGCGCTGCAGCGGAAGGAGCCGCTGCCTGCCGTGCCATTCGAGAAGGCGTACGCGCTGGCCGCGGACCAGAGCCAGTATGCGCAGAGCCTGCGCATGGGGTTGCGGTACGTGTTTGCGGCAAGCGACTTCTTCGAGGGGAAGATCAGCGAGGCGGAGACGAACAAGCTGTTCGACCTCGACCGCAACCACCTGCAGGGAGGGAGCTTCAAATGACGCGGCGACAGGCTTTGCAGTGGGCGGTGGCGGCGGCGGCGGCGCCTCAGCTGGGAGCAGCGAAGGCGCATGGCTGGGCCGGCTATGTGACGGCGGCTTGCGGGGTGGACGACGTGCGGCGGTTGTTGACGGTGGACTCGCGGGCCCCGATGGAGTTGCGCATGGCGTTGTTGAAGAACGGCGACCTGGCCCGGTTGGGATGCGGGTTGCCGAGGCCCGATGCGGCGATTTCGCTGCCCTGGACGGCGGTGGGCCGGGTAACGGCAGCGGAGCGTCTCGCTGTGGCGGGCGGCGCGTTGATCGCGGCGGCAGTGGGAGAGGCGGTAGCGGGGGCCCCGGACGCAGTGGCGCTGGACGCGGCGCTTCTCGCCGCTCGCCACCCTTCCCCGAAGCCGCTGCCGAAGGCTGCCCATCTCGAGTATCTGACGGCGATGGACCTGCGCTGCCAGATCGAGTTGCACACGCTGGACCCTGAGGAGAAGGACATCCACGCCTGGTTGGAAGGGACGGCGGCGTGGTACCGGGATACGCGAGCTTACATGGACAGCCTGGCGACCGCGCTGGCGGCAGGTGCGTCGAGCCCCGCATTCGACAAGAGCGACCCGTTGTTTGCGCTGGCGGAGCGCGTGCGGCGTACGGAGGGTGTGTCGAAGAACGCGCTGGCCGCGACGAGACCGGCCTCGGCGTACGGCCGGGGGCTGGCGGCGGCGTTGGACCGGTTGGCGCAGATTCGCTGAGCGGAAAAAACCAGGAAACGTCTCGTCCGTCCCCGGTCAGAATAGCCAGAACGCGGCGGCCAGGAGCAGGGCGATGGGCGCGGCGCGGTGGTGCTGGATCTTTCGAAGCGGAACGTGCAGCAGGGCGGCGGCCAGGGCGCTGGCGGCCAGCGCGCCGGCGAGGAGCCAGGCGGTGGCGGGAACGGTCTCGCCGCGGTATGCCGCAAGGCCGAAGCCCTGGGCCAAGCCCAGCATCGCCACCACCAGCCACCGCTGGCCGGCTTTAGGGAGGAAGATCATCTCCACGGCAAGGTAAGCGGTGGCGAGCGCGGAAGCGGATTCGAGAAACGCGGGCTTCGGTTCGAACGGGAGCAGCGGGGCGGCGGCGACGGAGGCGATTTGACCGGCCGAGAAGGACGCGATCAGGGCCGCTAGCTCGCGCCGGCTGCGCGCGGCCAGGGCGAGAGCGGCGAGGAACAGCAGCGAAGCGGGAGCGAATACGCGCGCCATCCCCGAGGCGACGCGGGTGACGGCGATTTCGAGCATCCCCGGCGGGACGAAACGCACCTCCGCCTTTGAGTTCGCCACGTCCAGCACCGCTTGGGCGGTCTTGCCACCCAGCGTCGCCCGCAGGACATGCACGTGGTTGGGAACCGTGGCAGTGTGGAGCGACGATTCGACAATGAAGCGCTCCACGGGCTGCGGGAATTCATAGGTCCCCGTGCACAGATACACGCCCTCTTTGACGAGTTCCACGCAGCGGGCCTCAATCCGCCGCGCCGAATCGAAGCGAATCAGGTCGAGCAGCGCCTCCCGGCGCTCCAGGTGCTGGGCCTCATAGAGCGGCATCCGGAGTTCGTAGACGAGGCGTGCGCCCTCCAGCCGCGCTTCGCCCGTGCTCACGCTGACCATATGCGCCTGCGCGAGAGCGGCCGCCGCCGCCAGAACGAAAACGCGGGTCACGATTCCGCGCGCCAGATGCGCAAGGCGAGGACGCGGAGAGCAGCCAGCACGGGGATCGACAGGAACATGCCGGGCACACCGCCGATCTGTTCGCCCGCGAACACGCCGAACACCACCAGCAGCGGATGCAGTTCGATGCCGCTGCTCATGAGATAGGGCTGGATCACGTAGTCCTGGAAAAGGCGGAACGCGATCAGGAAGACGACGATCCAGAGCACGTGCGGATACCCGGAGAAGGCGGCGACCAGGATGATGATCGCGGCGGCGGTCAACGGGCCGACAAAGGGAATGAACTCGAGAAAACCGGCCAGAGTGGCGAGCAGGATCCCATAAGGCACGCCGGTGATGGCGAAGTAGACGGCGTAGAAGACGAACGTCAGCACGCAGAGGATCACCACCGCGCGCATGAACTGAACGAGCATGCGATGAATGTCGCGCAGAAAATCGTCGAGCGAGGCGCGGCGCTCCAAATCGGAGACGAAGCGCGCGAGCAGCGTGTCGCGGATCTGCTCGCCGTCCTTGAGCATGAAGAAACTGAGAATCGGGATCAGGAGCAGGAAGGGGAGGTTCGAAACCAGGGCCAGCAGGCCCGCTCCGGCGCGGCGCAGCACAGGGATCAGATCCTGGGCATGGGCCTGGACCTGGGTCCGGATGGCCGAGGCGAGTTCCGTCTGGCGCGCCTTCAGCCAATCGGGAAGCGGCCACTCCGTGGGTTCGTTGAACCGCTCGATGAGCGAGGGCACGCGCTCGGCAAGCGCGGCAGCCTGTTCGACGGCGGCGGATCCGACGATGGTCCCCGCGGTGATCATGATCCCGAGCAAGGCCAGATAGACGATCGCCAGCGATGCGTTGCGCGAGCGCTTGCGTTGAAAGCGATGGTCGATGAAATCGACCACCGGCGCCAGGAGATAGGCGAACAGGAGGGCGGCAACGAAGATGAGGAGAGTCTGGCGGATGGTCCAGGTGAGGTAGAGAGCGAGGGCGATCAGGAAGACCGTCCAGGCAGCGCGCGCGGCCCGCGCGTCGAGGCCGAACATGGGGGTATCGTAACGCACTCGGGTTGCCCCTATACTGAGTAGCGCGTGGCGACGATGGCGGAGACGGCACAGGAGCACATGCGGCGGCTGGTGGAGC
Source organism: Bryobacteraceae bacterium (assembly GCA_031969915.1). Lineage (GTDB taxonomy): Bacteria > Acidobacteriota > Terriglobia > Bryobacterales > Bryobacteraceae > DALYJJ01. The sequence continues at coordinate 34,139 of DALYJJ010000020.1, forward strand.
GGCTGCACGAAGTGGAAGACCGGCTGCGATTGGGCGGCGGGAAAGCGAAGATCGACAAGCAGCACCGCGACGGGAAGATGACCGCGCGGGAGCGGATCGCGCAGGTAGTGGACGCGGGGTCGCCGTTCGTCGAGGTGGGGCTGCTGGTGGCGCACGACCAGTACGACGGGCAAGCGCCGGGCGCGGGAGTGGTCACCGCGCTGGCGCGCATCGAGGGGCGCCCGTGCGTAGTGGTGGCCAACGACGCCACGGTGAAAGCCGGAGCGTGGTGGCCGGAGACGATCAAGAAGATCCTGCGGGCGCAGGAGATCGCCATGCGGAACCGCCTGCCGATCGTTTACCTGGTGGATTCGGCGGGCGTGAATCTGCCCCTGCAGGACGGGATCTTCCCGGGCCAGTACGGCGCGGCACGGATCTTCTACTACAACTCCCTGATGCGCAGGAGGCTGCGCGTACCGCAGATCTCCGCCGTGATGGGGCCGTGCATCGCCGGCGGAGCGTACCTGCCGGCGCTGAGCGACGTGATCATCATGGTGGACGGAACCAGCTTCATGGGGCTGGGCGGACCCAACCTGGTGAAGGGCGCGACGGGGCAGAGCGTGGACGCGGAATCGCTGGGCGGGGCGCGCATGCACACCACGACGAGCGGCGTGGCGCACCATCGAGCCAAGGATGACGCCGAGTGCCTGCGGATGATCCGCGGCAAGGTTCGCGAACTGCCGCCTGCGCCACCCCGGCCCAAGGGCAGCGCCCCGTCGAAGCCCGCCGAGGGGCTCTACGGCGTGCTTCCAGCCGACCATCGGCTGCCCTACGACGTGTCGGAGATTCTGGATCGGGTCTTCGACGCCGGCGATTTCCTGGAGTTCCAACCCGAGTTTGCCCCGGAACTCCTGTGCGCCAGCGCGCGACTGGCCGGCTATCCGGTGGCGGTCATCGCCAACCGGCGAGGTTTTCTCAAGGGCGACGGGCGGCCGCGCATCGGCGGCATCGTCTATACGGAGTCGGCGCGCAAGGTGGCGTACTTTGTCGAAAACGCCGAGCGGCGCGGATTGCCCATCGTCTATGTGCAGGACGTCTCGGGCTTCATGGTGGGAGTGGATGCGGAGACGGACGGCATCATCCGGGCGGGGGCGGAGATGGTGGAGTCCATGGCCTGCGCCACCGTTCCCAAGATCGTGCTCACCACCAACCATGCCAGCGGCGCCGGCTACTACGCGATGGCCGGGCAAGGGTTCGATCCGTCCTTCACCTTCGGCTGGCCGACCGCGAGGATTGGCGTGATGGAAGGCGATTCGGCGGTGCAGGCCGTGCATGGTCCGGAGTTGGAGAAGCACCGCGCCCTCGGGCAGGCTCCCCCGGAGGAGTTGCAGCAGAAAGTGGCCAATACGCGCGCCGATTACGAAAAGTGGCTCGACGCACGCCACGCGGCGGCCCGAGGCTATGTGGACGCGCTGATCGACCCACTGCAGACGCGCCAGGTGCTGAGCTTCGCGCTGGAAGCGGCCGCCGCTCGCGGGCATCGCGAACACACGGTGTTGGAGACCTTATGATTCGTATCGCGAACGGACAGGGGTTCTGGGGCGATTGGCTGGAAGCTCCGGTGCGGCAAGTGGAACAGGGGCCGATCGACTACCTGGTTCTCGACTACCTGGCCGAAATCACCATGTCGATTCTGCAGAAGCAGAAGAACGACGACCCGAACCTGGGGTATGCGCGGGACTTCCCTCCCCTGATGGCCCGGCTGGCGAAGTTACTCCGCGAACGAAGTGTGAAGGTGGTGGCGAACGCGGGGGGCGTGAACCCCGAAGCGTGCGCGAGGGAGGTTCGCCGCCTGGCGCCGCAGTTGAAGGTGGCCATCGTGCGCGGGGACGACGTCTATGGGCGGCTCGACGAACTGCTCGCGCAGGGGCACCCGCTCCGCAACATGGAGACCGGCGAACCGCTCTCTTCGGTGCGCGCCAGAATCACCAGCGCGAACGCCTACATCGGCGCGTTCCCGCTGGCCGAGGCGTTGGCCACGGGCGCGGATGTGGTGATTGCGGGCCGCGCCACGGATACCGGGCTTGCCGTGGCGCCCATGATTCACCGCTACGGCTGGAAGCAGGACGACTACGACCGGCTGGCGTCGGGAACCGTGGCCGGCCATATCATCGAGTGCGGAGCGCAGTGCACCGGCGGAAATTGCCAGGTGGACTGGCGATCGATTCCCAACCTCGCGGACATCGGATATCCCATCGTGGAAGCCGAGGCCGACGGATCGTTCGTGATCACCAAGCACAAAGGCACCGGCGGACGGGTGAGCGTGGACATCGTCAAGGAGCAGTTACTCTACGAGTTGGGCGATCCGAAGCGCTATATTACTCCGGACTGCATCGCGGACTTCACAACCATCCGGCTGGACGAGGCCGGTCCCGACCGCGTTCGCGTCAGCGGCGTGAAAGGCGCCGCCCCTACTCCCACGCTGAAGATATCGGCTAGTTACTCCTGGGGCTGGCGCGCGATCGGAACGCTGGTTTATAGCTGGCCCACTGCGCTCGAGAAGGCGCGCGCGGCGGACGCCATCGTCCGGGAGAGGCTGCGGCAACTGGGCCTCGCCTTCGACGAAATCCACACCGAGTACCTTGGCGTGAACGCGTGTCACGGCCCCGCCGCAGTTCGGGTGGAAGACCCGGCCGAAGTGCAGTTGCGCATCGGCGTGCGCGCGGTGGACAAGCGGGCCGTGGACCGCTTTACGCGGGAGTTGATTCCGTTGGTCTTGAATGGGCCGCCCACCGCCACGGGGTTCGGAGAAGGACGTCCACCGGTGCGCGAAGTGGTTGCGTACTGGCCCGCGCTGGCGCCGCGCGAGCTGATCCAATGCCAGGTGGAGGTGTTCGAATGAAAGCGCCGCTGGCGTCGATCGCTCACGCCCGGTCCGGGGACAAAGGGGACACGTCGAATATCGGCGTGATTGCCTACGATGCGGCGCTTTACCCCGTGCTGCTGCGCGAGGTGACGGCGGAGCGCGTGAAGGAGTTTTTCGGCGAGATGGTGAAAGGCGACGTCGAACGTTACGAGTTGCCGAACCTGGGAGCGTTGAATTTTCTGTTGCACGGCGCGCTGGGCGGCGGAGGAACGTTGTCGTTGCGAGTAGACGCGCAGGGCAAGACGCTGGGAGCAGCGCTGCTGCGGATGGAGATCGAAATCGATGAATGAGTTATTGGTGGCGCGCGAGGAGCGGGTATTGCGATTGACTCTGAATCGCGACGAGAAGCGGAACGCCTTGAGCGCGGCGCTGTGCCGCGAACTGGTGAACCAGTGCGAGGGCGCGGACACCGACGCAAGCGTGGGCTGCGTGTTGCTGGACGCGGTGGGCGGCGTGTTCTGCGCGGGCATGGACATGAGCGAAACGACCGGTCCTGAGGCAGCGGCGCAGACTGCCATTCACGAACGGCTGTTCACGCTCGGGCTGCGCATGACCAAGCCGCTGGTGGTGGCCGTGCAGGGCCCGGCGCTCGGGGGCGGCGTGGGCTTGATGGCCGCGGCGCACGTGGCGGTAGCCGCGCAGGGAACCAGTTTCGCGCTCACGGAGATCCGCGTGGGAATGTGGCCGTTCGTGATCTGGCGCGCGATCGAGGCGGCCGTGGGCGAACGGCGGGCCGTGGCGCTGGCCATGACCGGACGCCAGTTCAGCGTGCAGGAAGCGCTGCAATGGGGCCTGGTGCACGAAGTGGCGCCGCCGGTGGAACTGGACGACCGCGCCACGGAGGTGGCGCACCGGCTTTCCGGGGCCAGTCCGGAGACCATGCGCCGCGGCCTGGAGTTCGTGCGCCGCGGGCGGGGGATGTCCAAAGAAGAGAGCGGACGGTTGGCGGCGATGCTCCGGGCCGAGGTGTTCGCGAGCGCCGATTACCGCGAAGGTGTGCGCGCCTTCCAGGAGAAACGCGCCCCGCGATGGCCGTCGCTCGAGCAGCGGCGCGCTACCACCACATCATGAAGACGCCGAAGGCGCGATAGAAGAAGTACAGGATGTAGAGCACCTCGATCGCACGGACCAGCCAGAGAAAGAAACCCGCCATGAATTCGAACCGGAGCAGCAGCGCGGCCACCACTGCGCCGTAGACGACAGTGGGGTCGAGGATGCCTTCGAACGAGTTCATATAGACCACTACCGCCACGTAGTAAAACAGCGGCAGGTTGCTTTCCAGGCGGCCGGAGTAGCGAAAGTAGGCCAGCCACAGGGTCGCGATCGTCACGATCAGTGTGATCGTGTTCTCTAACGTGAAGAACCAAGCCATCGTTTGGTCGTCAGAACGACCATAACATGCTGGCGAAGCCGGTGTGCGCCCGGTAGTTCTGCAAAGCCGAAAAATCTTCGCGGTATCGGTAGAACTGGTAGCCGAAGTTCAGGCGAAGGCGGGTATGCAGGGGGATCGAGAGGCGGGCTTGGGGGGAATCGAAGGCCAGGGGGAAGACCTGGGCGTTGACCAGGAAAAGCGGAGCGCCAGTCGCCGATGGGCTCGGGATGGCGAGCGCGCGGCGATTGTCGCCGACGTCCTGAACGCGGGTGTAGCCGAGGAAGAGATCGGCCCGCTTCCCGATCTGAAAGCGCGAGCTGAGGCTTCCGGTGTGGATGTTGCTGAGGTAGAGCGAACCGTGGGACGTGACCAGGTTGCGCTCGAAGAAGTAGGCGAGCGCGGTAAGGGTGTCCAGGTGGAGCTTGCTGTAGGAGGCGTCGAAGGAGACCCAGGGGCGCGGAGTCCAGGAGGCGTCGGTGGAGTAGTTGCGCTGGCGCGAACTGTGCGAACTGAGGGAGACGGAGTTGGTGTTGTAGAGCGTGCGGGCGAGCGCGGAGAGAAAGAGCGTGCCGCGGCGGTACTGGATGCGGCCCCCGAGGGCATGGTAGTTGCGCTCCGAGATGGGATAGAAGGCGCGGTTCGCACGGCCGAGTTCGGCATCGAGAACGACGGTGACCGGAGCGATGGGGGAGAAGCGCACCCCGGCGACGCCGGTGTTGAGGGTGTTGTCCTGGACGGCGGGCACGCGGTCGAGGAAGGGGCCGGCGGCGACCTGCTCGACGGAGCGGATGCGGCGGTCAGTGAGCCGCTGACCGGTGAAGAAGGTGAAGCGGCGGGAGGGGCGATAGACGAAATCAAGGGAGCTGGTGAACGCGCGAATGCCGAGGTACTGGAAGGAGAGGAAGTCGTCGGTGAGCGTGCCGTTGTCGAGTTGGCGCAGGGAAGCGTCGCCATCGATGCGGGTGTGGTGGTAGGCGACGTGGTGTGTGATGGTGAAGGCGCTGCGCGGGAGGAAGGTGAGGGTGAGATTGGCCGTGGTGACGGGGCGGCGGGCCTCGCCGGCGACAAGGATCTGGCGGTTGCGGGAGAAGCGGTCGATGCCCGTTGCGGACTCGTCGAAGAGGAAGTTGCGGCGGCCGCCGGAGTAGGTGAAGCGGGCGTTGATGGCGAGAATCTCGCTGGTCTCGCGCGCGAGGGCGAGGCGCCAGGAGGGCGTGTTGCCGTGGTAGGGCTCATCGCGCCGGAAGGTGGTGAGGCGGGCGGGGCCTGCGACCTGGCCGGAGGCGTTGAAGCGTGTGTCTTCGCGGAAGTTCTCCCACACACGGGACCAGTGGAACCGGTACCCGGCGGCACGGACTTCACCGCCCACGCGGTATTCGTTGTACAGGCGGCGGACGTCGGAGAAGAGCGGAAACTCGGCGCCGCGGGAATCGAAGAGCTGGACGGTGGAGAGAGCGGGGCCGTCCTGGTTGTTGCGGGAGTAGCCGAGGAAGAACCGGAAGTTGGAAGTGGGCAGCAGGGTGAGGTCATGGTCCTGCAAGCGCCGCGAGGTGTTCATGGCATGCAGGCCGTTGGCGATGGTCAGGCCGGGATTGAAGAAGGCGTTGAGGCGCCAGGTGAGGTCGTACTGGTAGAGGCGGTTCTTCCCGATGCGGAGGGTGGCCAGTTGGTAGGGATCGTTGCCCAGGCCTTGGGTATTGAGGAGGAGTTCATCGAACCAGCCCCCACGGCCTTCGCGCGAGTGGATGGAGAGGCGGGAGGAGAGCAGGCGGACGCCGTTGCCGAAGTTAACGTCGCTGCGGTACTTGCCGAGGTTGCCGTTGACGTCATGGAAGCGGTAGCCGGTTTCGAAGGCGTTGACGATGTTGTAGCCGCCGGCGGTTTCGCCGCGGGCCGCGCCAACGCGCTCCGGCGTGGGTGCGACGGGCGGTTGGGCGAGCAGTGCGGCGGGGATGAGCGCGAGCAGGGTCTTCGTCATCATCGGCGTAGTCGTCATCGGCGTCAGCGAAGGAACTGCGGGCTCGAGTTCGAACCGTGGATCCGGACGTGGCACAGCGTACAGTTCTGGTACTTGGGGTCGGCCATGTTGTGCGAGGCGGATTGGATCTTGACGCCGTCGCCCTGGCGGCCGAAGTTGCCGCCGCCGTTGTGGCATTCCAGGCAGAGCGTGAATACCGCCGGGCGGCGCAACAGGCGGGCGTTCATGGAGCCATGGGGCGCATGGCAGCTTTCGCAGCCGTCGACGCGCACGGCGGGGTGTTCAAAGGCGAAGGGGCCGCGCTGGTTCTGATGGCACTTGAGGCAGGGCTGCTCATTGCCGAGGGCCTGGGTGACCATGCGCGGGCGGACACCCATGCGCCAGGTCGGTGCATCGGCGCCGTGCGGGTTGTGGCAGTCGGTGCAGGTCATGAAGCCCTCGTTGACGCGGTGTTTGACGGGCATGTTGAACTGGGCCCGGATCGAGGGATGGCACTGGTAGCACAAGGTGGTCTGGTCCTTGGCGAGGAGGTTCTTGAGCGAGGCGGGGCGGTGGATAGAGTGGCAGTTGGTGCAAACGACATCGGCCTGGGTATGGTCCGAGCGGCGGATGTTGGCGCGGGAGAGATTGTTCTGGTGGCAGCGCAGACAGTTGTCGAGGGTCTGCTGGGGTGCCAGTTGGGAGAACGCCACGATGGTGGCCTTTCCGCCGCGCGCTTCGACATGTGCTTTCCCTGGGCCGTGGCAGCTCTCACAGCCCTGGTTCTCCGGCTTGGCGGCGCCGGCGGCCGTGGAGCGATAGTGCGGGTTCTTGAAGAAGTTCAGGTTGACGTCGGGATGGCAGGTGCGGCAGACGGCGCTGCCGACGTAGCCGGTTTGCGAGGCGAGCGAAAGGGAGGACAGAAAGAGAGTAAGGATCCCCACCCGCATCAGACTATGGCGCACTGTCTCATGATAGGGGACGGGCCGGGGAAACAAGTGCTAAATGATCCGGGACAAGAAAAAAGGGGCGGGCGACCCGAAGGTGCGCCCGCCCGACGGGTTCGGCCTCAGAAGAGGAAGGTCAGGCCGAAGAGTGGAACGAGGTTATGAATCCAGCCGCTGGCGATCCGAGCGCCCGGCGCGGCGGCGATTACATCCTTCGGGAACTGGCTGAAGTAGTCCCGAACTTCGAAGCGCACGCCGATCTTGTTCGAGACCTTGACTTTCACGCCGGCCCCAAACGTGACCATCGGAACCACCTGCCGGGTCTGCGTCAGCAGGGCGTAGTTTTGCAGGGGCTGAAAGACGACTTCGGCGCCCGTGCCTTCGTACATCTTGACGCCGCCGCCCCCAAGAAAGAAGGGGCGGACGCGGGCGCCCAGCGGCCTGAAGTGGACCACGAGGTCGTAGTGAATGGCATGGGAGCGGCCGCTGAAGGAGGCCTTCTGGCCCGCTCCCGACAGTTCCATGGTGTTGTTCTGGTAGGTGTAGCGGAACTCGCCGCTCACATACCGGTACATGTTCTGGCCGACGTAGGCGGTGGCGGCGAAGGACGGCTTAAACTTCGCTTCCACGGAGCCGGTGGCATTGGTGACGTCCTTGTTGGTGTAGAGGCTGCCGCCACCCCCGGCGCCGAATTCAAAGCGCTGGGCGCGGGCCGCGCCGGGGAGGGCGACGGCCGCCGCGAGTGACAAGATCGCCGAAAAAAGAGTACGAGAGGTCATGGGTCTCCTGCCTCAGTCGATGACACGCAGGGAGAGCGTGGTCGACACGCCGCCCTGCCGGATGACGAGCGGCACGCTCATCCCCAACGGCACCGTGGGCGGAATGGATACGTTGATTTGGTAGACGCCTACTTCGCCCGGCGTGAGGCCGGCGAAGAGCACGGGAAGCTCCACCCCGCCGAGTTCGACGGTGGGTTCGACCACAGCGACGCTCAGGGGGTTCTGGGGCGCCGCGTTGCCCGCTTCCACCGCGGGTGCGGTCCGGCCCAAGCCCGTGAGGTAGATGGCCAGGGTGTCCTCACCGCGGTGGACCGGGTTCGAAAGCGTGACCAGAGCGTTGTTCTTCGCACGCGTCACGGTCGGGAGATCGGTCAGCGGCCCGGCGGTTCCGCTGCGGAACACGGCGGGGGCGCCGGGAAGAACGGTGAAGTTAAAGCTGTCGGAGACGCCGCCCGGGGTCCGCAGCACCATCGTCACGTTTCCTTCCGCGGTGAAAGGAAGTTGGGCGTTGATCTGGGTGGGAGACACGAGCACCATCGGCACGGGCTGGCCATTTACGGTGAGGCAGCTTTCGCCGAGCGCCGTAGGCAGGGGCCGCTCCCGGCTGGCGATGTTGACTACGCTCAGGTCGCGGCCGCCCACGCGAATCAGGCCGCCAGGAGCGACCGGGCGGTTCCCGTCGGCGGCATTGACGATCGATTCGATGCGCGGTACGGCGACCGAAGCGTCATAGCTCCAGGGCAGAACGGTAAACCCGGACGTGGTGAGGTTGATGATCGCCGAGCGGCTGTAGAGCGGCGCCAGCGACCGCGTGAAGACGGCGCCCGTGGTTCCGAGCACCGGCGCTTCCACCAGGCGCGTCGCTCGAGTCGAGGAGGTGGACAGATCGACGCGGTGAATCAGGCCCGGGCTCGCCGGGGTGGCCGCGGTGGTGCGCAGTCCGCCCTGGTCGATGAACGCGAACCCGGACGACACGCCGGCGGTGACGCCGAAGTCGCGCACGCGAACGAGAGACGAGTTCAGCAGGCTGTTGCCCACCACGTAGAAGTCAAGGCTCGAAGCGGCGACGGCGCCCGAGGCGGCGGCCGAATCCTTGCGCGCCACGGTGAAGGTGTCGACGTTCGCGTTGTACAGAAGGAACGTGCCGTCCGCCTGGGCGGCGATGATGGTCGAGCCGTTGGGTGAACCGACCAGCATCGTGTTCAGGTTGATGTTGTTCTCGAAAACACCCAGGGTGGGCAATTCGGTGGCCGTACGGCTTGCCAGATCGATCCGGTCGATCTTGTGGACGCCTGCGGCCGAACGGACCGCGGCCAGGATGCCGTTGGCACTGGCGGCGATCGAACGCGGATAGTGGCCGCCGGGGAAGCGGATGGGCTGCTGCGCTTCGAGCGTTTCGAGATCGAACACGTTGGCGATTTGAGAGTTGTCGTTGCCCACCAGCAGGTAACGCCGGTCGAAGGTGGCGGTCATCTGGGTGGGCGTGTTGCCGGTGCGCAAAGTCGCAATCAGGTTGTAGGTGCGGGCGTCGTAGACCAGCACCTGGTTGGTGTCCTGGCGCAGGACGAAGAAGCGGTCGCGCGTGGGGTCGGGCAGCACGTCCACCAGCTTGCCGGGCACGTTCATCAGGGTGCCCCGCTGATCGGGTTCCTGCATGTTGATCAGCAGCCGGACGTCCTTCACAAGGTTCACGGCCTGCTGGCTGGCGATGCGCAGAAGACCCTGGGTGGTGCCGCGCTGGTTCTGGAACACGTTGGGATCGACGCTGACCCGCACCACGGCGGGTGTCCGTCCGGATTGCGGCGTCACGGAGACGCCGGGCACCAGCGAGGCGATCGCAAAGTCGGTCGCACCGCCGCCCGGGTTCGCAATCACGATCTCCTGGGTGGCCACGCGGCGGTCGCAGAAGTTACCGCGAAAGACGAGGTCTTCCACCGAAGCGGCAACCCGGTGGTGTTGGGACAAAGAGCCCACCGGCAGGATCATCACACCGCTGTCGGAAATGGCGTACATCGTGTTGCCGTCGGAACTGAGCACGCTCTTACCCGCCAGGTTCTCGGGAAGCAACAACCGTTCGCGGACCGCGAGGTTATCGGCGTCGGTGACCTGGAGGACGGGGATCGCGGCGGTGGGCGACGGCGTGCCGCTCCCGCCGGTGGGGGTCGTGGCGCCGCCCGGCGTGCTCTGGGTGACTTGCGCGTAGATCAGATTCCGGGCCGCGTCGATGGCGTGGCTGCCCACGTTCAGAGTGCCGGCCGGATCCGGGAACTGGGCCAGGAGACCCCTGTTGTCGAACATCGCCCAGCCGGCGAGGTAGTAAGAGCCGTCCGCCGGCGCGCTGATCGCGCGCGGCCCGAGGGGCGGCGAGGAAGTGTATCCGGTTCCCCACAGGCGGCGGCCATCCACTTCGTAGGTGAAGAGAATCGTGTCGGTAACGCCGAAAATCCGCCGCCCGTCGCCGGAGGCCACGATCGAAGCCGCGACAATCTGAGGCGGGTAGTTGTTGGCGGGCTGCGGCAGGGTCTTGGCACTCACGTTGGCCACCGTGTCGAGCGCCTGCACCGTCCCCAGGACCGGATCGAACAGCAGAAACTCGCCCGTGGTGACGACCAGAGCCAGCCCGTCGTTGCCAAACGCCACCCCCAGCGGGGGCAAGGCCAGTGCAAAGGTCTGCCGGCCGCTCGTGGTGAGGTCGATCAACGTCAGGGCGTTGCGGGGCGCATTCGGAGCCGCGAAGTTACCGAAATGCGTCACCACCAAAAACCGGCGGTCCGGAGACAGGGCGAGGGAACTCGGCTGCGAGGCGACGTTGAGAGACGTCTGCACGGAGCCGTCCGCGATCGAGACGACCTCGATGCGGTTCGCCGTGAAGTTCGCGACGTAGAGTACGCCGCGCGACTCGTCGAGCGCCAGGTCGGCTCCCTGGCCGCCAATCGAGACCACCTTGCCGAACGTCCCGGCGAGAGCGGGCGACAGGGCCGCCAGAAGAATAGCGACGCCAAACCACGTGCCGGCCTGAGCCAGCAGATTAGCCGCGCGAAACAGATTGCTCTTCATACGAAGCTCCCAAAACTCCTTCTCCTCAAGCGAACCCACGGGCGCCGGACCAGCCGGGGCCACCCCGGGGGCCGCCGTTGCGGAGCCCGGCCCGGACAGGGCCGGCTACCGCCGTTTCAACAAGCGCCGGCGAGCGGCGCGGAAAACTCTTGGATCGCGGGACCAGACTGGTTGCCAGTTTCCGTCCCGCGACCCGGGCCCTTCATCGCTACTCCGCGTTCTGCTTTTTCCGGCGCAGGATGATGACTCCCAGAAAGAGCGCGGCGATCACCGCGCAGACGATCCGAACCATCGAGCTATCCATGTGTGTCTCCTTTTCCTTCGAGTTGTCTCCGACTACAGGTTGTTCATCATCGGGATCAGTTCCCGCATGATGCGCATGACGACCGGCCCCACCGTAACCACAAACAGTGAAGGCAAAATGCAGAAGAAGATCGGAAAGACGAGCTTGACGCCCAGCTTCGCCGCTTTTTCCTCGGCGATCTGCCGCGTCTGCACGCGCATGAAATCGGCGTGAGCGCGGAGGCTCTGGGCAATCCCCGTGCCGAACCGGTCAGCCTGGATGAGAACCGCTACCAGCTTTTTCAGGTCCTCGCACGAGGTGCGCTCGGCGAGGTTGCGCAGCGCGTCGACGCGCCGCTTGCCCGCCTTAAGCTCGAGGTTGACGAGCGTGAACTCCTCGGTGATCTCCGGGTGCGCATGCTCCAGTTCCTTGGCGACCTGAATGATCGCCTGGTCGAGGCCGAGTCCGCTTTCGACGCACACCACCATCAGGTCGAGTGCGTTGGGCAGTCCCTTGCCCAGCCGCTTCTGGCGCCGCTTCGACACGATACTCACAAACTCGTTGGGACCGAAGAAACCCATGCCCGCGGCAGCGAGAATGGCCAACATCTTGTTGGTCGGCTCAGCCGCCGAGCCGGCCACCAGAAGGCTCATCAACACCGGCAGCCCGATGCCGAACAGGACCTTCGATCCGTACAGCATTTTCAGAGCGTTCTGACTGCGGTAGCCGGCCTTGAACAGCCGCCTCTGCTGAACGTTGAGATCCTTGGGCGAGGCCGGCAGAATATCGCCCAGCTTCTGTACCAGCTCGTGCAGGACCAGGCTGGGATGCGCGGGCGCCTCCTCGCGCTGCTGCATAATGCCGGCAACACGCTCGATCGCCTCCTTCGGCCGGACCCACATCTTGAGCCCGAGGGCGGCCATGCCGACGGCAACCACTAAAAAGATGGCGAAACTTAGGGCCTCGGTCATAGCTAAACCTCGATGGAGACGATCTTGCGAATGATGCCGTATCCGATGAGCTGCAGCAGCACGGCCGCCAGGAGCATCATCTGGCCGGCCTCATCGGTGATAAAGAACTTCCCGTATTCCGGGTTGATAAAGGTGTTGAGAGCGGCCACGCCGGCCGGGATCATGGACAGGGCCGTGCCGGTCATCTTCCCGTGGGCGCTGATGGCGCGGATCTTGCCCCGCAGCTTGAACCGTTCGCGAATCACGTAGGCCAGCTTGTCGAGGATCTCTGCGAGGTTGCCGCCGGTCCGTTTCTGCAGCAGCACCGCCGACACGAAGAAGTGCACGTCCAGCGACGGGATCCGCTTGCCGAGCTTCTGCAGGGCGGTCTCGAGCGGCAACCCGAGGTTGTGCTCCTCGAACGTGCGCCGGAACTCGCCGGAGAGAGGCTCCTGGAACTCGCGGTGGATCATCTCGAGCGACACCGAGAAGGCGTGCCCGGCGCGCATCGAACGCGCCACAAACTCAAGGGAATCCGGAAACAGCTCTTCAAACTTGTACAGCCGCTTGGCGCGCTTGCGCAGCACGTGCATGAGCGGCAGAGCGCCAAGCGCAAAGGCGACGAAGATGGCGAACTGCCGGTGCGAACTGGGCAGCGCAACCCAACCCACCGCGTACCCGGCCAGGAAGAAGCCCAGGCAGGCGTGCATGAAGCGCGCTACCTTCCAGCGCAGGCCGGCCTGCTCCAACAAGGTCTGAAGCCGCTCCTCCAAGTCGAGCTTGGTCAGGAGGCGGCGCACCAACTTGCCCGTGGACACATCCTCCTGCTCGAGCAGCGCCGGTCCCCGGCTCGCCTTCTTGCCCTTTTCGGCGGTCTTCGGCCCGCCCATCAGGCGGCTCTTGAATTTCTCGGCGTCCTTGGACCGGAAGGCCTTGGAAACCAGCAGCCAGGTGCCCAGACAAACGGCCCAAGCGATGACGGCGATGAGTAGGAAGTCAGTCATGGTCTACCTCGATCCGCTTTTGCCGCATTTGTCGCCACACTTACGGGACCTCAACCACTTCATCGAACAGGTCGGAGCTAAGCCTTATACCCGCGGCCAACAACTTTTCGTAGAATTTGGGCCGGATGCCGGTGGCCGCAAACCGGCCCAGGACCTGCCCTTCCGGAGTCAGGCCGCGCTTCTCGAAAACGAAGATGTCCTGAAGGGTGATGATTTCCCCTTCCATGCCCGTCACTTCGGTAATGCTGGTGACGCGGCGCGACCCGTCGCTCATGCGCGAGGCCTGCACCAGCAGGTTGACCGCACTCGAAATCTGCTGCCGGATTGAAATCAACTGCATGTTCGCGTTGGCCAGCGAGACCATCACCTCAAGCCGCGAGACCGCGTCGCGGGGGCTGTTGGCGTGAACCGTGGTCAGCGAACCGTCGTGGCCGGTGTTCATGGCCTGAAGCATGTCGAGCGCCTCGGCGCCGCGGACTTCGCCGACCACGATGCGGTCGGGGCGCATGCGGAGGCTGTTGACCAGCAGTTCGCGCTGGCGGACGGCGCCGTGACCCTCAAGGTTCGGCGGGCGCGTTTCGAGGCGGGCGACATGCGGCTGCTTCAACTGCAATTCCGCCGCGTCCTCGATGGTCACAATTCGTTCCTTCGGACTGATGAAGAACGAAAGCGCGTTCAGAAGCGTGGTCTTACCGGCGCCGGTGCCGCCCGCGATGATGATGTTCAGGCGGGCCTTCACGGCCGCCTCGAGCAGTTCCATCATTCCGCGCGTGAGCGCTTTGCGGTCCACCAGGTCCGGCGGCATCAGCTTGTCGGTCGAAAACCGGCGGATGGACATGAGCGGGCCGTCGACGGCAAGCGGTGGAATGATCGCGTTGACGCGCGAACCGTCGCTCAACCGGGCGTCGACCATGGGCGTCGATTCGTCCACCCGGCGGCCCACCTGGGAGACGATTTTGTCGATGATCCGGAGCAGGTGCGGATCGTCGCGAAACGTGACGCTGGTGAGTTCGAGCAAGCCGCGGCGCTCGACATAGACCTGTTTGTGCCCGTTGACCAGAATGTCGGAGACCGTCGGGTCCTGAAGCAAAGGCTCGAGCGGGCCGAGGCCGAACACCTCGTCCAGCACTTCTTCGACGATCTGCTGCTTTTCGAGAGCGCTCAGCAGCGTTGGTTCGCCATCCATCAGGGTGATCAGCGCCTGACGGACTTCGCTCCGCACACGCTGGTTGTCGATGGTGGCCAGCGCTTCCAGGTTGATCTTGTCGAGGAGCTTGCGGTGGAGCGTGAACTTCAGCTCCTGATACTCGGGTTTCAGCGCGGTCTTCGGACGGCCGGCGTTCTTGAGGAGCCGCTGCTCCCAGGTGAGCTGTTGTGAGTTGCGTTGGTCAACGGTGGCCATCATATGGATTCACTCCTAGGTCTGGGAGAAGGCCGGACGGGCCGGCGCCATGTTGCCGTTGCGGCGCTTGTCCCCCATGCTCAAACCCGCCAATTGGCCGGCCAACCCCTGTACGGCGCGGCCCAGTTCGCACTCATCGTTGAGCGTTTCGCCCAGGGTGACGACACGATGAAGCGAGAAGTAGTCGTTGGGCAGCATGGCGTGCACGCTGCAGTTGAAGAGCTTTTCGATATCGGTTCCGCCGATGCCGTCGTTGCGCGAAGCGCGGTTGATGACCACCTGGAAGCGGTCCTTGGCGAAGCCCAGTTGTGCGAGCATCTGCACGGCGCGGCGAGCCAGGTGCAGGCTCGGGAGTTCGGAGGTGGACACGAGAAAGGCCCGGTCGGATTCGGTCAAAGCCATCAGGCTGAGCCGGTGGAAGACCACGGGCAGGTCGAGAATCACCCAGTCGTACAACATCCGCGCGTACTCCAGAACGTCGTGCAGCCGGCTGGGCTCGACCGAGTCCGAGGTCGGCGTTTCCGGAGCAGGAAGAATATCGACGCCCGCCGAGTTCACAACGAGCGCGGACCACAACGCGGGGTCGAGGTGTTCGCTGTGCTGCAGCGCGTCTTGAATGGAATAGGCGTGGCTGAGCTTGAGCGAGAAACTGATCGTCCCGCCCATCAGATCGAAATCCACCAGCAGAACGCGCTTCGACGTCATCCGTTTGATGGCGTGGGCGGTCTGCGTGGCCAGCGTCGAGGAACCGGAACCGGGTTTGGTGCTCGCAAAGACGACGACTTTGCCGAAGTCCTTGGGGGTTTCCACCGCCGGTTGGCGCAGCCGCCGGATGCGGCCGATCGCCTCGCGCTGGATGGCGGCGTCGAAAGGAGCGTGAAGAAACTCGGTCGCGCCGGCCCGCAGGGAACGGACGATCGCGCCGGAGGCGTTCTCGCGGTGCAGGCCGATGACGTGAATGGGGGGCCGGAAGGCGCCGATGAAACCGATCAGCGCACAGGCGGCTTCGAGGTCCGTGGCCAGATCGAGCAACACGACATCCGGCTTCAACTGGCGCAAGCGGATGTCGAGCGTCTGCGGCGGCGGGTAGCTCTTCAGGTCGGCCAGCACCTGAAACGAACGGGTCTCGGGAACCGTAGCGAGGAACTGCTGCGCCAGGTCGCGGTCCGGCGCAATCACGAGGGCCGTGAGCTCCGTTTCCCTTCCGCCTGTGGTTCGCCAGTCCGTCATTTCCTCGAATCCTCGCCGGATCCCGCTTCCTCTACTTCTTTCCGTTCCGCCGCCCTTTGGGATTGATCTGATCGGCCGTGGGCACGGGCGCCATGAACTCACGCGGGTACGGCGGCATCGGTTTGGCGTCGGTCGGATTCAGCGGAGTGGTGATCTCCGGAGTGACCATCACGAGGAGTTCGCTGTTCTGCCGGTTGGTCTGGCGGCTCTTGAACAGCACTCCGAGCAGGGGGATGTTCGAGAGGCCCGGGATCTTCGCCATCGTCTCTTCCACCCGGTCGTCGACCAGGCCCGCGATCACGAAGCTCTGCCCCTCGCCGAGTTCGACATTGGTTTCCATCCGGCGGGTCGCGAGCGCGGGAATGGTGAAGCCGCCGACGCTCACCGCGCGGGCGAGGTCAATCGTGGAGACTTCGGGCTTGACGTACATCTTGACGGTCTTGTTCTCAGTGACCACGGGGTTGAAGGTAAGCCGGATACCGAACTCGCGGAACTGGACTGTGACCGCGCCCGCGTTGGCGCCGCCCTGCAGAACCGGGATCGGAAACTCACCACCCACCAGGAAGCTGGCTTCCTTGCCGTTGGTCGTCACCAGGTTGGGTTCGGCCAGGATCTGGAGCAAACCCTGCGTCTGCAGCGCGCGCACAAAGGCGGCCAAATCGAGGTCCCGGCGGAAGGCGAACACGTTCAGCACATCGCCGATCGAGAAGTTGCTGGGGGGCGCCACCGAGCCGGGCGGCGTATCCCGCAGGTTCGACAGCGAAGGGGTGCCGAATTGACCCGTCGAGATGCCGCCGATCGTGTTCAGCGCGCCGGTCGACAGCAGGTTCATTCCGAACGACTGGCTGGCCTGCCGGTCGAGTTCCGCAAAGCGCACGCGGAGCAGGACCTGCTTATCGATACCGGGAGGAGCGATCTGCAGATTGTTCACCACCGAGCGAGCCAGGGGCGTGGTGAGCGCGACGGCGCGGTCCGCCACCGACTGCACGCTGACGCGCCCGGTGAGCGACACGGTATCCTTGGCCGCCTGCACCTGAATGGTCTCCGACGGGAACGTCTCGCGCAGCAGCTTCCGGATCGGCTCGAGATTGTGCTCGACGTTGACGTTGTAGAAGCCGCGCTGGCCGGACCGGGACCAGACGACCAAAGTCGCCGTTCCGTGTCCCTTGGCGTGCAGCAGAATCTCGCGCGTCGTCACGGCCACGGCATCCACGATCTCCGGGTTGCTCGTGGAGATCCTCGTGACGTCCTCCGGATAGTCGATGACGAGGCTCTTGCCGATGGTCACACGAAGGTCTTCGGCTTTCTGGGCCAGGCCGGCCGGCGCGACAACGAACAGCGCGGCCGCCAGGCAAATCAAAGTGAGGAGGACTCTGTGGCGTTTCATCACGACTCCTAGAGATTCACAATCCGGTTCTGTCAGTTCTGCGCCGAGCCGACGCGCTCCACGGTGCGCGCGGTGCCGCGGAAGACCACGATCTCGGGCGGAGGCGGCGGAGGCGGCGGAGGCGCGGCCGCCATGGTCTGCATCGGGGCCGGCGCCGGCCGGGGCCGCGGCCGCGGCTTGGGCTCGTCGTCCTTGCTGATGTCCTTCCGGGCGCGCGTGCCGCCGAACAACTCGCTGACGTAGCGTCCCTTTGTGGCCTGGATGTCCTGGTCGCTCGCATTGCGGAGGACCAGTTGGATGTCGCCTTCCTTCTGGGCGAGAGTGATCGTCTCAGCCTGATCCGGAGTCACCAGGAGCGTGACCGTGGGCGCATTAATGGCCTGTCCGCGGGCGTCGGGTTGCATCGTCTGGCCGGCCGATAGCACCGTGATGTTCTGCAGCACGGTGGTGGTCAGGCGTTCGGGCTGGTTGGTGGGATTACCGGTCACCAGCACATCGACGCGCATGCCCGGCAGCACAAAGCCGGCGACACCGACCACGTCGTTGACGCGCACGGTGACGGCGCGCATGCCGACGGGAATGACCGGCGCAAGGCCGAGGCCGCTTCCGCGGGCGGCGAGGCGGCCCTCAAGGACCGCTTCGTCGAGAAGCACGTTACTAATCACCGGCCGGTCCAGGACCTCTTCCACCTTGGAGAAGCCGCCCTTGGGCACGTGCGCCACCGGCACTTTGATGGTCTTCACATCGGCCGGCTTGATCGTGATGCCCACAGGCAGCGGCTTGGCGGCCACTACGACATCCTTCAGTTCCTGGGCTTCCTGCTTGGGAGCCGCGCCGGCGCGCGACGCGGTGACCTGGTAGAACAGGCCGGAGATGACCAGCGCGAAGACCAAACTCACGCCGAGAACAGTAAGAAACCTGCGATCCATCTAAGTTCTCCTCAACCGGCCACACCCGGAGGCCGGAAACCGACTCTCAACAGCACGCCGCTCACGTTCGCGCCAGCAGCGTCAGCCAGACGCCCACCGAGATCGCCGGAGCGTAGGGAATCGACTCCGGCTCGGCCGCCGGCTTGGCGGACGCCCCGCGAAACCACTTCCGGAGTCGCGCCGCCGCGACCCACAAAACCGCCATCAGCCCGCCGCACAGGGCGGTAATCAGAGCCGCCTCCAACAACCGCCCGGTGCCCAACAGGGCCCCGAATCCGGCCATCAGCTTCACGTCCCCGCCCCCCATGCCGCCGAGCAGATAGAAGACAAGAAACACGCCAAAGCCGCCAGCCGCTCCCAACACGGAATCGGCCAGCCCGCGCCATCCCGCACCGGTCCCATGAAGGACCAGACCACCCACCAGGGCGGCGAGGCAAATCCAGTTCGAAATCCGCCGCCGGATCAGGTCGTCCACGGAGGCGGCGACGCCAACCGCCAGCGCAAAACCCAACAGAGGGTTCACAAATCACCTCCGCTTCGGCGCGACGGGCCCACACGGGCTTGGTGATCGAGCGCCTGCGGCTCGGCGACCAGCCGCGACGCAAGGACTCCGGCGGAAAGCGCAAAATCGACGAGTTCCTCACCCGAGGGCAGCCGCCAGGCGTGCTGAAAACCAGGCTCCAAGTCCCGTCCCGCCCGCTCTTCCGACTGGTTCCGTAACGTTCTCATCGAATACCGGACTCCACTTTCTCCTTCGGCAAAATCAGCGGTTTTCATTAGCCCGTCCTGAGGCCCTGAGCGCCTCCGGATGCGTCCCGGCAGCGCCACGCCGTTGGATCAGAACGGCTTTCCCCGAGTCATCGAGGATCCGCCACCCAGGGTCGGCCTTGAGTAATGTCACCAGGGGCCACTCTGGGGGTCCGAGGACCAGCGTGATGCGGTGGCGATCGAGGATCTGCCGCCAGCGCCATTGCCCCTGGCTCGCTTCGAGGTATTCGTTTCCCAGTTCCGGCCCGAAGAAATCGCTGCGCCCGTCGATGAAGACCCGCTGGCGGGGATACGACCGGTAGATGAGGTAGTCCGCCCACTGGTCCGACGTGAACACGCGCTCGGAAACGAGCAGTTCCTGGTATCGCTTCACGGTGTCGATGGGGAAGCGCGCCTCAGGGAAATCCGTAGGCCACCGCGAATCCACGGGAAGCACCAGCAGGAGGGCCGGCGCGAGGGCCCACACCGTGACGCGAGCCGCTCCCGGAGTGTTCTCCGATGCCAGATCCGCGAAAATGCGCCGCAGGCTGCCTCGCCGCGCCCCGGCGAGCCCGTACTCCCACAGCCGGGTCAACTCCACGGCGACCACCGGCGCGGCCACGATGGCGAACAGCGGTATGTGGCGCGCGCTGCCCAGCGCCGAATGAGCCCAAAACAGAATCCAGGCCGCCTCGACTACCCGCCGGCGGCTCAACAGCAGCGCGGCCGCCATGATCCCGGCGAAGAGCAGCACTTGCGCCTGCAGCAGGTTCTCCGACCGAAACACCGGCGACTGGAACTCCTGCACCATGTTCCGGATCCAATCCGAGCGGAGGTAGGAGGCGATGTGAAGGTGCAACTGAATGCCATACGGGTTCACTACGCTCGCCGCCAGACAGGCGGCCGTGAGCCAGGCGTAGCGCAGCGGCCGGCGCCAGTTCCGGCCTTCCAGAAGTTCCTCGGCCGCGCTTCCCGCCGCCAGCAGGCCCAACGTCGCAATCACCGCCAGAAATCCGCCGTGGAGGTTGGTCCACACCACGGTGAGCGGCACCAGAACCCACACCCAGCGGTCCGGCCGCCGGCGGTCGCGATCGATGATCCACAGCGAAACGGCAAACAGAAGCAGCGTGAAAACGTGCGGACGGGCGAGATGATGCATGGTCGACGCCCCCACTGCAAGCAGCGTCACCGGTAGCGCCACCAACAAGTTGGCGCCACGCCAGAGCACGTGGCGGAAGAGGACCACGGCAAACAGCGCAATGGTCAGGCCGGCCACCAGCACCACTCCTTTCAGCCCCGCCGAGCGGTGGGCGACCGCGTACAGCACGTCGGCCAACCACTCCCAGGCGAACCATGCGCCCCCCGGCTTGGTGAACGAGAACAGGTCGGTCTTCGGAGCCTCGCCCCGGTCGAGGACGTACTCGCCGACGCGGATATGCCACCCGGCGTCCCCGTCC
>DALYJJ010000020.1:54568-64200 GCA_031969915.1 Bryobacteraceae bacterium
AGCCGCCGGTTCCCGCCACGAAGAGCCAGATCAATACCGAAACGAAGAACAGGTCGCTGAAGGACGGAATGGTCCAACGCAGCCAGCGGGCACGGCCCGGCGAAGCGGCGTCGAACAGGCCGGCGGGACGCGCTACGGTCGCCATTACAAGTCGCCGCCTGGTTCGGGGATCGCGGCCACTGCCGCCGTCGCCGCAGCGGGTTCAAACTCCGGCCCCAACAGGCGGCGGCCGTTGACGGCGAGATCGAAGCGATCCTTCACGCCGGTTTTTTCGAAGATGTGCATCAGGTGGACCTTTACTGTGCCCGGCGTGATGTTCAGTTCCAGGCCGATCTCGCGGTTCTTCAGGCCGCGCGCGATGAGGCGGATGATGTCCCGTTCGCGCGGTGTCAGGCGGGGCCCCGGCTTGCGAGCCAAGAACCGGTGCGCGTGGCTGTCGGCGTTCTCCTCCACCCACACCCGGCCCTCCAGCACGGCGCGGACGCACTCCAGCAGCACCGACACGGGCCGCGTCTTCCGCACCACCCCCCTTACGCCCAGTTGTAGGGCCCGGAAGGTCTCGATGTCTGCCAGGTCGGTGACCCACAACACCGCCGCCACCCCAGGCGCCTCCGACCGGAGATCGCCCACGAACTGCAGGATGGAGCGCAGCCCCGGCGATTGATCAATCAAAATAACGTCCGGACGCAGTTGTTTGAGCCAGGGCATGGCCTCCGGAAGCGAAGCGGCCGAACCCACCCAGCGCAGGTCGGAACAGCTTTCCAGCAGGCGCGCCAGCCCTTCCACGACGATCGGTTGGGGCTCGCAGGCGAAGATGGTATGGGTGGCCACGGTAAGCCTTCACACAGGCTATCGGCAGACCCAACCACCGAGATTAGAGGGCCGAGATATCAGGCGTTTATCGTAGGAATGGGAAACGGACCGCGCGCGTCCTCAAGTGCTGACCCGATGGCGAGTACCCGTACCTCGGAAAACTCCGGTCCTAGGATCTGGAGCCCGAGCGGCAAGCCTTCCCTGGTTTGTCCCGCCGGGAGCGAAAGCGCGGGGATCCCCAGGACATTAATGGCCCGGACGAATCGGGTGGTCAGCAGGCGCGTGTCCAGCGATTCCCCACCCATCTCCACCGAGCTTTCTCCGATCCGCGGCGCGGCGATCGGCGTGGTAGGCGTAAACAGAACATCGCAGGACTCCCACAGGCGCGCAAACTCCCGGCGGTACACGCGTCGCAGCCGCTGAGCGTTGACATACCAGGTAGCGGGAAGCAGCCGGCCCTGATCGAGCAGCGCCAGCACATCGGCGCCGATCTCGCCGCGGCGCGACTCCAGGTAGGGTTCGAGCACCGCGGACGCCTCGCACAGAAGAATCACACGGCCCACCTGGTTGATCGCCTCGATGTCCGGCACACGGACGGGTACGACCGTCGCCCCGAGCGACTCGGCAAGCCCGGCCATCCGGCGCACTGCCGCAGCCGCCTCCGGCGCGGTGCGTTCGAAGTAGTAATTCTCCGGCAAACCGGCGCGAACCCCGGCCAGTGAGATGTGTTCGGCGGGCAGGTAATCCGGCGCCGGGCGGCGGGCTGAGGTCTCGTCCCGGTCGTCGCGGCCGGCAATCACGTTCATGGTCACGGCGGTGTCGCGCACCGTGCGGGTCAGGGGACCCATGTGATCGAGCGTGAAGCCGAGCGGCAGTGTGCCGTACCGGCTGACCAGGCCGGTGGTCGGCTTCAAGCCCACCGTCCCGCAATAGGACGCGGGGATCCTAATCGATCCGCCCGTATCGCTTCCCATGGCCATGAAACACATGCCGGCCGCGACCGCCGCGCCTGAGCCGCCGCTCGATCCCCCCGGGATCCGGTCCGGATCCCACGGGTTGCGGACCGGCCCGAAGTGCGGGTTGTTGGAGGTGATTCCGTAGGCCAGCTCATGCATGTGAGTCTTGCCGAGGAGAACCGCCCCGGCGGCGGCCAGCCGTTCCACCACCGCCGCGTCGCGGTCCGGAATGTGGTTGGCGAACAGCTTCGAGCCCGCCGTCGTGGGAACACCTTTGGTCTCAAACAGGTCCTTCACCGCGATGGGAATGCCGTGCAGCGGGCCGAGGTCGAGGCCACGGGCGCGTTCGGCGTCGGCCTGCCGGGCGCGCCTCAGGGCGGTTTCCGCAGTCAGGGTCAGGAAGGCGTTCAGGCGCTTGCCTCGTTCGATCGCGGCCAGGGCCGCCTCCGTGAGTTCGAGCGACGAGACCTGGCGGGAGCGCAGAGCCCCCGCGGCTTCGAGAAGGGTCATGGCTGCGGCGCCTCGGGGGTGAAGGTGGCGGCGGGTTCGTCGCCCGGTGAGAGGTTCTTGAGAAGGGGGCGAAACGCGGACTCCAACGGGCCCAGGGCTTGGGCGGCGCGGTTCGCCTGGTCAGTGGTGAGCCCGGTGTTCAGGGCGCGTGCGATCTCCGGCCAGTCGGTCATGGCGAGCTTCATTGTACCGGAGGGCGGGCGCGGGGCTTGGCGGAGCGGTGGCCTGCAGCACCGCGGTGAGCGCGGCGGCGGCGGCGGGGATCAGCACAGACCCGTCCGGCGCCGTCACCAGCAGCGCGGCCCCGGCCAGGTTGCACGCCAGAGACAGCGAACGCGCCGAGCGCCGCAGCGCGGGCCAGCCATCCGCGTCGGCGGGGCGGCGAAACACAGCCTCCAGCATCAACGCGAAAGCGATCAGGTTGAGAGACAGCCAATGCACGGCGCAAGCCTCCAACCAGGAAAGCGGAAAACCGGGGCCGAAAGGGCTCAAGGACCCGTCAGCCACCCCCTTCCAAACCCCCCTTGCGTTCGCTTTCTACCTTCCGGTATATTTAACGACGGCCTATGAATCCCCATGTAGTTCGGTGTGACCGCGCGGGTCACGCTGCCCTCGAAACAAACCTAGCCGCCGTGCAACAACGGCAACAGACCATCGCCCGGAACGTCGATGTGCTCGGCCGCATGGTCGAACTCGGCACGCGCGTGCTGTCCAAAGCCAACCTCACTCGCGAACGTGCCGAAGGCCAACTGAGCCGCCTGGATCGCTGCCAGGACTCCACGGAGCAACGTCTCCGCGAACTGCTCTACGAACTTCGCCCCCGGCGCTAGCCTCCCGACGGGATCGGGTACGATGAAATGTACCCTCCCATGCCCGTCGAAATCGACCTGAAAAAGACCGTTAACCTCCCCAAGACCGACTTCCCGATGAAGGCGAACCTCACTGCGCTCGAGCCCCGCCTGCTCGACCAATGGGAACAGTCGAAGCTCTATCACCGCATTCGCGAAGCGCGCGCCGGGCGGCCCCTGTACGTCCTGCATGACGGTCCTCCCTACGCCAACGGCTACATGCACCTCGGCACCGCCTTCAACAAGCTGCTGAAGGACTTCATCATCAAGAGCCGGAGCATGGCGGGTTTTGACGCCCCCTATGTGCCGGGCTGGGATTGCCACGGCCTGCCCATCGAACTGAAGGTCGACCACGAACTCGGGAAGAAGAAGGCGTCGATGACCGCCGCGCAGGTGCGCGCCGCCTGCCGCGCCTATGCCTCGAAGTTCGTGGAGATCCATCGCCAGGATTTCAAGCGGCTGGGCGCCTTCGGCCGGTGGGAGGATCCGTATCTGACGATGAGCGCGGAGTTCGAAGCGGTGATCGCGGGCACGTTCGTCGATCTTCTCGAACAGGGATACGTCTACAAGGGGCTGAAGCCGGTGAACTGGTGTATTCACGACCGCACCGCGCTCGCCGAGGCCGAAGTCGAATACGAGGATCATTCCAGCCCGTCCATCTGGGTGCGCTTTGCGCTCACTTCGGATCCGGCGGCGATCGATCCGGCGCTCGCGGGCGCCGCCGTGTATGGGTTGATCTGGACGACCACTCCGTGGACCATTCCCGCGAACCTCGCCATCTCGTACCATCCACGCTACGAATACGTCGCGGCTGAGGCGGGCGGCAGCGTCTACATCGTCGCAAAGGATCTGCTGGCCGCAACCGCGGAGCGTTGCGGCTGGCTGGAACCCCGCGTGCTCGCCACCTTCACCGGCGTCCAACTCGAACGCGCGGTTTTCCGGCATCCGTTCGGGGAGCGGGATTCGCTCGGCATTCTCGGCGACCACGTGACCCTCGAGCAGGGCACCGGAGCGGTGCACACCGCGCCCGGCCACGGCCAGGAAGACTACGTGGTGTGCATGCAGTACGGCATCCCCGTGTATTGTCCGGTGGACAGCCACGGGCGCTTCTTTCAGGCGGACGGAGCGGACGGGGCGTTGCCGGAAGAGCTGCTCGGCAAGACGGTGTGGGAAGCGAACCCGGTGGTGGTCGGCATCCTGAGGGAACGGGGCGCGCTGCTGGCGGAGAAGCAACTCGACCACAGCTATCCGCACTGCTGGCGGTGCCACAAGCCGACCATCTTCCGCGCGACCGAGCAATGGTTCATCGGCATGGAGCGCAACGATCTGCGGCGGCAGGCGCTCGAGGCGATCAAGGCTGTGAAGTGGAATCCCACGTGGGGCGAGGAACGCATCTCGAACATGATCGCGACACGCCCCGATTGGTGCATCTCGCGCCAGCGCGCCTGGGGCGTTCCGATCACGGTCTTCTATTGCGAAGGCTGCGAAAAGCCGTTCACGGACCGCCGGTATCTGGACCGCGTGGTGGAGCAGTTCCGCGAGCACACCGCCGACGTCTGGTACGACAAGAGCGCGGCCGAGCTGCTGGGCCCGGATGCCGCCTGCGAGTGCGGCGGCACGAGTTTCCGGAAGGAGACCGACATCCTGGACGTCTGGCTGGATTCCGGCGTGAGCCATCGGGCGGTGCTCACCGGGCCGAACGAACTGCATTGGCCCGCGGATCTCTACGTCGAGGGCCCCGACCAGTATCGCGGCTGGTTCCACAGTTCGCTGCTGACCGGCGTCGCGCTACGCGGCCAGGCCCCGTACGGCAACTGCGCCACGCACGGCTGGACTCTTGACGCCGACGGGCGCGCGATGTCCAAGTCGCTGGGCAACATCATCGAGCCCCAGGAGATCATCAAGAAGCACGGAGCGGAGATCCTGCGCCTGTGGGTGGCCTCGGTCGAGTTCACGGAGGACGTGCGCATCTCCGATACCATGCTGCAACGCTTGTCGGAGGCCTACCGCAAGATCCGCAACACCTTCAAGTACGCGCTCGGAAACCTGAACGGCTTCGACCCCGAGACGGACGCCGTTCCCGCCGGAGACCTGCTCGAACTCGACCAGTGGATCCTGACCCGCGCGGAGGATCTCGTCAAACGCTGCCGCGCCTGGTACAGCGAGATGGCCTTCCATCGTGTCTATCAGGCGGTCTACAACTTCTGCGTCACCGATCTGAGCGCGATCTACTTCGACGTTTTGAAGGACCGCCTCTACACCAGCGCCACCCGCTCGCACGCGCGCCGTAGCGCGCAAACCGCGCTCTACCGCCTCACGTACGCGCTGGTCCGCCTGCTCCCGCCGATCCTGACCTTCACCACGGAAGAGGTTTGGAGCTACCTTCAGAAGCCCGCCGCTGCGCCCGAGAGCGTGCACCTGGCGTTGTTCCCCGAGCCGGCCGAACTAACCGCCGGTCTCTCCGAAGCCCACCGCACGCGCGCCGGGAACTGGGACCGCCTCGCCGAAGTTCGCGAGCGGGTGCTCAAGAGCCTGGAAGTCGCGCGCCAGGAGAAGTTCATCGGCGCCCCCCTCGAAGCGCACGTCCGCTTGACCGCCAACGACGAACTCGGCGCGCTTCTTGCCAAGTACCGCGAAGCCCTGCCCGGCCTCTTCATCGTGTCCGAGGTCAGCCTGGAGCGCGCTCAGGACGACGTCGATCTCGCCGTTCACGTGGAGCGCTCCACCGGA
Source organism: Bryobacteraceae bacterium (assembly GCA_031969915.1). Taxonomy (GTDB): domain Bacteria; phylum Acidobacteriota; class Terriglobia; order Bryobacterales; family Bryobacteraceae; genus DALYJJ01. The sequence goes on from DALYJJ010000020.1 coordinate 60,426, forward strand.
ACCAAGTGCGAGCGCTGCTGGAAGTACACGCACGACATCGGGGCCGACCCCGACCTGCCCACCGTCTGCGCCTCGTGCGCCGATGCGGTAAAGGAGATGACGGCAGCCTGATGTCGCCGCGCGCTGTCCTTTATTCGATCGCCGCCACGGTCTTCGCCGTCGATCGCGCCACCAAGTGGATCATCGAATCTTCCGTCGCGGAGTGGTCGACCATCGTCGTCATTCCCGGCTTCTTCCAGATCATCCACACCCGCAACCGCGGCGCCGCGTTTTCCATCCTCGCGGACGCCCCGGAGTCCACGCGGCTCGCCCTGCTGGTCGGGCTCTCCGCCCTGGTGTTGGGCTTTATCGCAACGCTGCTGTGGAACGCCTCCACCAAGCTCGCCCATGAGCACTGGAGCCTCCGGATCGGCCTATCGCTCGTGTTCGGCGGCGCGCTCGGCAATGTCTACGACCGCGCGCTGACGGGCGCCGTGACCGACTTCCTCGACTTCTTCCTGGGCGAGTATCACTGGCCCACCTTCAACGCCGCCGACACCGCCATTACCTGTGGTGCGGCGCTCATGTTGCTCAGCATCTGGCGCGGGCGGCGGCGCCAGCCGGTGCACCCCTAACCCATGCATCCGAAGATCATCGAGATCGGCGGTTTCTTCCTGCCCACCTACGGGCTGCTGGTGGCGATCGGTTTTCTCACCGGCCTCTGGATCACCTCTCGCCTGGCCCGCCGCGAAGGCCTGAACGCGGACGCGGTCACGAACCTCGCCGTGTACTGCGCCCTGGCGGGCATCGCCGGCGCGAAGCTGCTGATGTTCCTCTGGGACATCGATTACTTCACCAGCCGGCCCAGTGAGCTGTTTTCGCTGAACACGCTCCAGGCGGGCGGCGTCTTCTACGGCGGCCTGATCGCCGCCATCGCCGTCTCGATCTGGTACGTGCGCCGCGAAAAGCTGCCTGGGCTCGCCACGGCCGACCCCTTCGCGCCCGGCATCGCCCTGGGCCACGCGATCGGCCGCGTGGGCTGCTTCGCCGCCGGCTGCTGCTGGGGCGCACGCTGCGAACGGCCCTGGGCCGTCACCTTCACCAGTCAGGATGCGCACGACCGGGTCGGCGTCCCCTTGAACGTGCCGCTCCATCCCTCGCAGTTGTATGAGGCGGCGGCGGAGTTGATCATCTTCGGCATCCTGTTCACGCTCGCCCGCCGGCCGCACGGCGCGGGCCACATCATCGGGCTCTATCTCGCCCTCTACGGCTCCACGCGCTTCCTGGTGGAGTTCGTTCGCGAACACGGGCAGGCCCTGATCTGGGGCCTCTCAAACTCCCAATGGATCTCGCTCGCCCTCGCCTGCGCCGGCCTGTGGCTGCGCTTCCGCCGCCGGAGCGTTCCGGCTACCGCATAACTTCCCATGGCACGTATCTTCCCCTTCCGGCCCTACCGCTACAGCGCCCAGGCTGGGCCGCTCGACCACGTAGTGACCCAGCCCTACGACAAGATCAGCCCCGCGATGCAGGCCCGCTATCTCTCGTTGAGCCCCCACAACCTGGTGCGCGTCATTCTCGGCGAGCGGCGGCCGGACGACACAGAATCGGACAACGTCTACACCCGGGCCGCGGCTCACTTCGCCGCGTGGCGGCGCGATGGCGTTCTGGTGCGCGACCGCGAGCCCGCCTTGTACGCCTACTTCCAGGAGTTCTCCGTGCCCGGCTCGCAGGAGCGCCTGGTGCGCAAGGGCTTCATCGGACTGGGCGCGGTGGAAGATTACGAAACGGGCGTCGTCCACCGTCATGAGCGGACGTTGTCCGGGCCGAAGAAGGACCGCTTGCAGGTGCTCGAGCACACCCGCGCCCACTTTGGCCAGATCTTCATGCTGTATCCCGACCCCGCCGGCGCCATCGACGCGCTGCTCGACCAGGCGGCGCTCGGCGAACCCGCGGCTTCGGTGGTCGATGAATACGACGCCCGGCACACGCTGTGGCGCATCGCCGAACCGGCGGCGATCGAGCGCATGCAGGCGTCGATGGCCGATAAGAAGCTGCTCATTGCCGACGGTCATCATCGCTACGAAACGGCGCTCAACTTCCGGAATGCGCACCCCGAAATACCCGGCGCGGCGTGCGTGATGATGACCTTCGTCAACATGCACTCGCCCGGCCTGCGCATCCTGGCCACGCACCGGCTGGTCTCGAACCTCTCGACCCTCGCCCCCGAATCGTTCCTTCGAGCGGCCGCCCAGTGGTTCACCGTCACGCCGCTCGCTTCGCCCGAGGCTCTGCAGGCTGCCTGGTCGGCGCCCCACCCGGAGACCGTCCGGCTGGGCGTGGTGTTCGCTGGGGAGGCGCAGCTCTATCTGCTCGAAACGCCGCGCGCGGGCCGCCTCGACGTGCCCGTGCTGCATGAGACTGTTCTGCGCGACGTGCTCGGCATCGGCGAAGAAGCCGTGCGCGACGAAAAGCACCTCAGGTACGTGCGCGGCCTGGACGTGGCCGTTCGCGAAGTGCGCTCCGGCGCCGCCCAAGCCGGCTTCCTGCTGGAACCCACCCCGATCGAGGACATGGCGCGCATCAGCTTCGCCGGCGGCGTCATGCCACAGAAGTCCACCGATTTTTATCCCAAGCTGCTCAGTGGGCTTACGATATACAAAGTGGATGAAACGTAAGCTCCTCACCGCCGTCGCCGCCGTCCTGGCCCTCTACGCCGCCGCCGTCGCGTTCATCTACGGCGCCATGCGGCAGCCGCCCGACCGCTTCGGCGCCATCATGAAGCATGTTCCGTTGCCGGCGATGATGATGATTCCGTTCCGGCCGCTCTGGATGTCCGCCCGCGCCGGGACCCTTCAGCCGGGCGACGCCGCTCCGGATTTCGAGCTACCCACGCTCGACCGCGCTCGCCAGGTCCGTTTGTCCGACCAGTGGCGCGAGCGGCCCGTGGTGCTGATCTTCGGCAGTTACACTTGACCGCCCTTCCGCCGGGAGGTTCCCGAGCTCAACAAGCTGTATGAGGCCTTTCGTGAGCGCGTCACGTTCTACGTGGTCTACATCCAGGAGGCCCATCCCACCGACCTCTGGCAGCTTCCTTCGAACGTGCGCGACGGCGTGCTGTTTGCCTCGCCCCAGTCGGACCAGGAGCGCGCTACCACCGCGTCGGCTTGCGTGCGCAAGCTGGGCATCCGGATCCCGGCCCTGATTGACGGTATCGGCGATTCCGTGGAAGCGATGTATACGGGCTGGCCGGACCGTATCTATGTGATCGACCGGCGCGGACGCATCGCCTTCAAGAGCGCCCCTGGACCCTACGGTTTCTCCTCCGCCGGCCTGCGCGAAGTGCTCGAAAAAACCCCCGCGTTGTATAGTGGCGGTAACGATGGCAATCTGGGTGCTCCTTCCGCTGCTGCTGTCCGCCGCCTCGCTCCTCCGCGCGCAGAACCCTGACGTCCACGCGCTGTTCGCCGCGCGCTGCCGCGTCTGCCACACCGGCGCCGCCGCCCAGGCCGGCCTTCGCATGGACTCCCGCGACGACCTGCTGAAAGGCGGGCACAATGGACCCGCTCTGATCGCGGGCCGGAGCGGCGACAGCCTGCTGCTCGCCAAAATCGAAGGCCGCCGCGGCCAGCGTATGCCCCCCACCGGGCCGCCGCTCGGAGCAGAGGCCATCGCCGCCATTCGCAATTGGATCGATGACGGCGCGCCTTGGCCCGCGGCCACCCACGCACCCCCGGACCGCCTCGCGCCGTTCCCGCCCCGCCGACCCACCCCTCCCGCGGGGACGGCGCCCAATCCG
>DALYJJ010000021.1:0-62413 GCA_031969915.1 Bryobacteraceae bacterium
CAGGCTGGCTGGGGCAGCTCTTCGGCGGGCAGAAGACGGTGCTCCGCGGCTCCTTCGCGGTGATCGTCTACGACGAAGGCACGAACATGTACGCGTCGAACCTGGGACCGAATCTAGGCAAGACGATCAGCGCGAACCTTGTCTCCGGCCAGAGCATTCTGCCGCAATTCACCTCGCTGTCCGACGTGGTGGCGAACCCCGTACCCATTTCGGCGTTTCCGTTCACCACCACCGAGTACCGGCGCACGGTCAGCCAGGCCGACCAGACGTTCCGCACCAGCCTGAACGGAATGGATCCGGGTCTGCGGGCGCCCTACACGCTGAACTGGAACGTGAGCGTTCAGCGGGAGGTGGCACGCAACACGGTGGTGGAGGCGCGTTACGTCGGAACGCAGGGCCGCGGCCAGTGGCGCACGTCGAACATCAACGAGGTGAACATCTTCGAGAACGGTTTCCTCGAGGAGTTCAACAACGCGCGGCGGAACCTGGCGATCAACCGCTCGGCGGGCGTGCAGAGTTTCGCCAATCTCGGCCGGCCCGGCCAGGTTGGGCTTCCGCTCTTCGAAGCCGCCTTTGGTCCCTTGGGCAACGTCGCCGCGCTGCCGGCCGGCTCCGGCTTCCAGTCGGCGGGCTTCATCACCAACCTGGATAACGGCGGCGCCGGCGCGCTCGCCAATACGCTGGCCACCAACCGGGATTACGTCTGCCGGATGTTCGGCAACCGCCTGCAGGCGTGCCCTGGTTTCGTGAACGCGGGCTTCAATGTACCCGGCCGCTACCCGATCAACTTCTTCCTGCTGAACCCCTACGTGGCGGGCCGGTTGAACTACGTCGAAGGCGTCGGGCGCACCTGGTACAACGGCCTGCAGGTGCAGTTGCGGCGGCAGCAGGCCAACGGGCTGACGTGGACGGCGAACTACACCTGGAGTTCGAGCCTCACCAACAATCGCGCGGACAACGCCACGATGAGTTCCGACTGGCGCACCCGGCGCGACACGGGCATGGATCGCGTGATCTCGCCCTTCGACATCCGGCACGTGGTCCAGATGTTCGGCACCTACGATCTCCCGTTCGGCGCCGGACGCAAGTTCGCCATCCGGAACCGGCTGCTCGACGCCGTGGCGGGCGGCTGGGTCATCGGTTCAGTGATCGTCTTCAACACCGGCCAGCCGGTGCAGTTGACCGGCGGCGGGTTCAACAATGTGAACACCAGCGATAACGCGATGGCCAACGGCGTCATCCTGGCCCCGGGCGTGACACTCGACCAGATTCGCGGGCTGTTCAACGCCCCTCGTATCCGCATGACGGGTCGCGCCGACGCCATCGACATCAATCGCATCGCGGTGGATCCGCGGCTCATCGGCCCGGACGGCCGCGCCAATCCGGAGTTCCTTCAGGTGAACCGCAATCCCGGGTGGTTCGGCCAACTGCTCTACATCCCGGGGCGGAACAACTTCAACTGGGACGCTTCGCTGACCAAGACGTTCCGCATCACCGAGGGACTGCGCTTCGAACTCTTCGGCGGCGCGCAGAACGTGATGAACCGGCAACAGTGGGGCATGCCCAACGCGAACGTGTTCAGCACGCAGTTCGGCGTGGTGGGCGCGCCCTCCGGCCAGCGCCAGATGAACTTCCGCGGAACGCTCAATTTCTGAGCAGGCGGCGGCTTAGGCCTCGAGGATCGCGCGCACGGCGTCGAGGGTGGTTTGCGCGTGCTCGCGCTCAGTGATGAGAGACGAGTGGCCGGACCCGGGGACGATGTGCCAGACGCTATTCGTCGAGAGGCCGGCGAGTTCGCGCTGCAGCGAGTGCCAGTGACCGGTGAAGCCTTCGTCGCGCGTGGCGGCGGTGATCACCGCCAGCGGGAGATCGCCGAACGGGCCCGTGCCTCGGACCTGCTCGCAAATGAGGTTCCAGCTTTGGGCTTCGGCGGCCGTGGAGTTCAGGTGCGAGCGCCAGCAGCCGAGGGCGTTCATCACTTCCCGCACGCCTTCGGGCAGGCCTTTTGCGATGCGCTCGCGGTGGTTTAGAAAACGGAGCACACCCACGGGTCCGAGCCACGCGGCGATGGCGAGCTTGCGGAAGAACGAGGTGTGCAACTCCTCCACCGGCTTGCCGAAGCGCAGATGCTGTTCCGGGTGGGCGGCGTCAATCAACACCAGGCCGCGGACATCCGCACGGTGTTCGTGCGCGAACAGGCGCATGAAGAGCCCGCCCATCGAGTGGCCCACCAGCACGTACGGGCCGGGGATCTTCGCGGCGTCCAGCATCCGCCGCAGGTGACGTACCGCGGTGTGCGCGTCGCGCGGGTCAGGGGACGGATCGCTCCAGCCGAGGCCGGCGCGATCGTAGGACACCACGCGGGTGAGCTTTGCCAACTCCGGTTGAATCCACGCCCACTGCGCGGACATGCTGGTGAGCCCGGCTTCCAGGATGACCGTGGGCGAACCGTTGCCCTGCTCGTTCATGTGCAGGCGGAATCCGCCGATATCGACCAGCCGGCCGGGCGGCAAGTGCTTACGCCGCTCGCGTTCGGTGGCGACGGCCTGAAACACGGCGCCCGAAGCCGAAACCGCGGCCGCCACGGCCGTCATGCCCAGCATGGCGCGCGAAGCGTTCCGAGAGACCTTCATCCTCCCAGCCCCCCTTAGCCCGTTCGACGCCGCCCGAGTCGCGTTCGTTGCGGCTTACTGACTAACGCGTACTTCGGCGGCTGTATCGGAGAGCACGGCGGGTGTTAATTCTATTCCGAGGCCGGGGGCGTCCGGCACGGGAATGGTCCCCTGTTCGACCATGGGCAGCCCCGTCACCAGCCCGTTGTATTCGTCCTGGTAGTGGCGGCGCACGGTTTCCAGGATGTAGAGGTTGGGGACGTTTGCCGCCAAGTGGACCGAGGCGGCGTGCAGAACGGGCCCGCCGCAGTTGTGTGGCGCCACCGGCAGGTACCAGGTTTCGGCCATGGTGGCGATCTTCTTCGCTTCGGAGATGCCCCCGCACCAGCAGATGTCGGGCATCACGATGCGCGCCGCGCCGTTCTCCATCAACTCGCGGAAGCCCCAGCGGGTCATCAGACGCTCGCTCAAGCAGAGCGGAAGCCGCGTCGCCCCGGCCAGTTCCGCATAGGAGCGCAGGTTGTCCTGGGGCAGCATCTCTTCGAGCCACATCGGCTCATAGCGCTCCATCTCCCGCGCGATGCGAATGGCCGCGGGCAGGCTCCAGTAACCGTGGAACTCCATGGCCACTTCCATCGCATCGCCGAACTCCTCGCGGATCAGCTTGAGGGGAAGCAGTCCCCGGCTCATCTGCTCGGGCGTGATCGATTGCCCGCGGGTCTCGAGCGCGATCGGATCGAAGGGCCAGATCTTCATCGCTCGAACGCCTTGCTCGATCAACGACCGCGCGAGTTCCACGGGCTGGGTCAGGAAGTCGTACCGGTCGTAGCAGGTGTTGTAGACCGGAATGCGCTCGCGCGAGGGTCCCCCGAGCAGTCGGTGGACGGGCTTGCCCGCCGCTTTGCCGGCCAGGTCCCAGAGCGCGATGTCGACCGCGCTGATCGCGCGCAGCTCGGCTCCCGCCCAGCCGTAATAGGCGATGCGCTGGAACGTATCGGCCCAGATCCGGTCGATATGCGACGGGTCGGCGCCGATCAGCAACGGCGCCAGCACCCGGTGAATCACCTCGCGCGCGGCGTGAGGCGCGGGGTACGTTTCGCCGAGGCCGATGAGACCGCTGTCGGTGTGCACGCGGACCCACATCCACTGAATGGGGCCCTGGTGAACGGTGATTCCACGGTCGAGAAGGATGGTTTCAATCGCTGTGATGCGCATGTTTGAGTTCGAGAGGTTTCATGTCGCCGATGAGGCGCAGAACGCAGAAATAGGCGATCAGGTGAAACGTACCCATGATCAGGAAAATCGGCGTGTAGCCGAAGTTACTGACGATGTGGCCGGGCAACACGGCAGAAAACAGAATGCCGCCCAGCCCGCCCAGGAACCCGCCGATGCCGGTAACCGAGGCCACCGCGGGCTTGGGGAACACGTCGGAGGTTGTGGTGTACAGGTTCGCCGACCACCCTTGATGTCCAGCCGTGGCGAAGCACACCAGTGCGATCGCGAGTACCGGGCTCTCCGCCAGCACCGCCAGCGCGGCCACGGGCATGCACGCCACGCAGAGCGCCATGGCGATCTTGCGCGCGCGGCCGTTGGGCATTCCGCGACGGATGAAGTAGCCGGAGATCCACCCTCCGCCGACGCTACCGAAATCCGCCATCAAATAGACGACGGGAAGGGCCCAGCCAATCTCCTCGAGCTTGAACTTGCGGACGTCGAAGAGATATCGCGGCAGCCAGATCAGATAGAACCACCACACCGGATCGCTGAAGAACTTGGCGAGCGCGAAACCCCAGGTTTGCCGGTACGTGAGGGCCTCACCCCAACCGACCTTCACGTCACTCTTGGCGGGCTCTTCGCCGGAATGAATGTAGGCCAGTTCCTGCTGGTTGACGCCCTTGTGGCGCGAGGGGTGCTGGTAGGACAGAAGCCAGAACACCAGCCAGACAAAGCCCGTGGACGCGGTGATCAGAAAGCACGACCGCCAGCCAACGTGAAGCGTCATCCAGACGAACACGGGCGGGCCGATCATCGACGCCACATTGGTTCCGGCGTTGAAGATGCCCGTGGCGAACGCGCGGTCTTTCTTCGGGAACCATTCGGCCACGGACTTGATCGCCGCCGGGAAGTTGCCCGATTCGCCAAAGCCGAGAAGCCCGCGCCAGAGTCCTAACTGCATCGGAGTCTGCGCCAGAGCATGGAGCCCGGCGGCGATGGACCACCACGTAATCGACACCGCGTAGCCGATCCGGGTGCCGAACTTGTCGATGAACTTGCCCATCGCCAGAAAACCGATGGTGTAGGTGGCTTGAAACGACGCGTTGATGTAGCCGTACATCTTGTCGTCGATGTGCATTTCCCGGCTGATCACCGAATTCAACACGGAGAAAACAATGCGATCGAGGTAGTTAATGGTGGTTGCGAAGAAGAGCAGCGTGAGCATCCACCAGCGGACGCGGGTCATCTCGGACGATGGCACGCGGCGATTATACAGGACGCTACCAGTCCGTCGCTTCGCGGATGGCGCCCGCCAGCCGCTTGCTGACAATCACCTCGAGGCCGCTCGACATCCGCAGCAACCAGCGCTTGCTGGAGAGCGGGGAGATCCGGCGGATGTGGTCGGTGTTGATGATGGTCTTGCGATGGACCCGCCGGAACCGCGGACCCAACTTCTGCTGCAGAACCCGCAGCGGCTGATCGGCGTAGTAGCGGGCGTTGTTGGTCAGAATGTAGACGAGTTCGCCGTCCGCCTGGAAGGCAACCACTTCCGCGGGGTCGAGCAAATACTGATCGGCGCCCTGACGGCCGACGATCTTGCGCGGCATCTCAGTAGAACGCGCGGCTTCCGCCGGACGAATGCCGGTCAGTTGCGCGGTCACTTTTGAGAGCGCGGCGGACAGCCGTTCGCGCCGGACGGGCTTCAGCAGGTAGTCGACCGCGCCCGCCTCGAACGCCTCCAGGGCGTGTTTGTCGAAGGCGGTAACGTAGACGATCAGTGGGAGCTTGCGGTTGCGCAGCGCGCGCGCCACGGCGAGCCCGTCGAGCTCGGGCATCTGCAGGTCAAGGAAGACCACGTCGGGATCGCACTTCACCACCTGCTCGACCGCTTCGACGCCGTTGGAGGCCTCGCCGACGAGGTCAACTTCGGGAAAATCCTCCAGCGCCTCCCGCAGCACCTGCCGCGCGATCGGCTCATCGTCCACAATCAGCGCTTTCATGTGCGTCCCGGCACGCGATACGCGACGCGCGTGCCCCCTGCCGTGGATTGTACTTCGAGATCCGCTTCCGGCCCGTAGCAGAGTTGCAGCCGCCGCGCGACGTTTTCCATGCCCACGCCGCGGCGCGCACCTTCCTGGAAGCCTCGCCCGGTGTCGTGCACCTCAATCCGGACGCCGTCGCCGTCGGGTGCGGCGGTGACTCGCACGAGGCCGCCCTGCGCGGTCGCGCCGACCCCGTGCTTCACCGCATTTTCCACCAGCGGCTCAATGGAGAGGACCGGAATCTGGGCCTGCAGGACGGAGGGGTGGATCTCAATCTCCGTCTTGAGTTTCGAGCCAAGGCGGAGGCCCTCGATTTCCAGATAGGCGCGCACGATGTCCATCTCCCGCTGGAGCGCGATCGTGCTCCGGTCCGTTTGCAGGAAGTAGCGGAAGATGTCGGCGAGGTTGAGCACCGTGCGCCGCGCCCCCGAGGCCTCCTTCGGGATCACACCGTACAGCGTGTTCAGTGCGTTGAAGAGGAAATGCGGGTGAATCTGCGACTGCAGAGCCCTTAATTCAGCCTGGGAAACGAGGCGCCGGAGTTCGGATTCGCGGAAGCGTTCGATCTCGCTCACCACTTCGGCAGCCAGCCGGCCCAGCGCGGCCAAGTCCTCGCTCAGGTAGCGCCGGCCGCCGCCGCGCCGGCCGAGGCAGATGAAATGGGTCTCACCGTGAGTGAGGCGGAGCGGCACCACGACATCGACGCCTTCCGCGGCGAGGACGTCGGTGGCGAGGGCGGGAAACACCAGACCCGCGGGTGGCGTGGCGGCCGGACGCAGCACCTCGGCGTTCATGAAGCGGGCCATCCGGCCGGCGGCGTCGTCGATGTATTGGCCTTCGCCCGCGGAGGCCGGACGGCGAAGACCGGCCAGCACCTCCTCCAGCCCGGGACGGCGGAAGAGCAGATGCGTGAGCGCCTTCTGCAGCCCGTTGCGCAGCATGGCGAAGAGAATCAGGCAGAGCGTCGCGCCCACCAGGAGAACGCCCTGCCGGAACGGGCTCTGCGACAAGCCGGGCTCGAGCGACTGCGCCGCGGCGACCGCGGCGAAGGTGACCATGGCCGCCAACAGGAAATTGGCCAGGAACCGGAGAAAGGCATCCACCAGGACGAAGCGGTAATCGGCCAGCAACACGAACAACGCGAGCGGAATGCCCGCGTGATGAAGCACCAGTTCGAGCGGCCACGCCTGGTGCGCTTCGCCGGTGTCGAAGTGCACGAACGACATCGCGAACAGGAACAGCGACATGGTGCCGAGGATCACCGAAAGGCGGCCGCGTTCGCGCGCGGCCAACGCAGCGGCGGCAACGGTGAGCGCCCCGAACCCGAGGGTGATCAGAATGAGCGCGAAACGATGGTAGTGGGGTTCGGGCAGGAAGAGCTCAGTGGAATGGACCGCGACGGCGATGCCGCTGAGCACGTAGCCGGCCGCGGCCAGGTAGGCGCGGCGGCCGTTGAGCGAAAGATGGAGCAGCACCGCGGGCAGAAGGCTGAGCGCGGAAGAACCGGCGACGGTCACCAGACGAATGGAGACCCCCGGCTGCGAGCCCAGCGCCATCACCAGCAGCGACGCGAGGTTCCAGACAAAGGCCAGCGCGGCGGCGCCGATCGAGAGGCGGTTGCGCAGTTGGCTCCGCGCCGTGCGGTCGCGCAGCAGCAGCACCAGGAAGATCCCGAAGAGGAGCGTTCCCGCGGAATGGCCCAGGGTGTTGACCAGCAGCGGTTCGTGAACGGTGAGCGTGTCGGCGTGCGGAAGCGGCACTCAGTCCTCCGGAACCGCCCACTTCTCGCCGGCCTCGAAGACCTTGAAGCGCTGGCTCGGGCGCGAGAAGAGCAGGTGATCGACAAAGCGGCCCACGTCCACGGTGTCATGGGCAAACATGCCGTAATGCATCGGCACCAGCCAACGGGCGCCGATTTCTTCCGCCAGTTGGGCCGCTTCTTCCACGGTAAAGTTGCCGGCCGTCCCGCGGCGCGGGTCGCGGCCGTTGATGGGCAGCAGCGCCACGTCGACGCGATGCGCCTTGAGACGCACCGCCAGCCCCGGGTAGGGGACGCAGTCACCGGAATGATAGACACACCAACGGTCGTCGAATCGAATCACGTACCCAAGGTAGGGATGGCCATCGAGAGGCTGGTCGTCAACGCTCTCGTGCGCCGAAGCGACGGGCGTGATCCGGCACTGGTGGCCGTTCTTCGAAAAATCGATGGGCAGGTCCTCGTCCGTGGTGGTCATGCGGATGTAGTCGATGCCCTGACCGTTGGCGTAGCCGGCGGCGCTCTTGGGCAGCACCAGGCGCGCCCGGCGCGATCCCTTGAGCATGGAGAGAATGGACGCGGCATCCAGATGCGTGCCATGCCGGTGGGTGGCCAGGATCATGTCCGCGTGGCGCACCTGCCAGCCGCGGAGCGGGGCGGCCATCAGGCGAACGCGCGGCTGCTCGGTGTTCCGATACTTCGCCGTCTGCTGCTCAGAAAGATACGGATCGATGTAGAAGACGATCTGGTGGTACTTGACAACGAAGCCGCTTTGCCCGAGCCACCAGAAGGTGGGAGTGCGGGCGTCGGCCGCGTCGATTTCGCGCAGCAGATCCTGGCCTTTGCGAACCGGCTGGATCATACCGCGGCGCGCTCCAGGCGGTCGCGAATCGCAGCCCATGCGCCTTCGGCGGGCGGGGCCTCCACCGCGATGGCGTCCCAGTTTTCGGCGTCCAATTCGTGCAGGACGCGATAGATCTCCGCCGCATAAGCAGAGGGCGCGGCGGGCAGGCGGACGGCGCGCGCGGCCGCGGGGAACGGCGCGCGATGCCAGATCGCCGCCACGCGCCCGGGGGGCAGTTGTCCGTCGCGCACCAAGTGGAGCGGCGTGCGCGGCGAATAGTGCACGGGATGCAGGCCCGGGGCGGCATGAGCCTCGGCGGAGGCCGGCTGCGGCGGGGACTGCACGGGGCCGATGAGGGCCTCGATCTCTTCCGCCGTCACCATGCCGGGGCGCAGAAGGCGCGCCTCGCCCGCCAGCGAGATCACGGTGGATTCAATGCCCACCGCCGCCGGGCCGCCATCGAGGACCAGGTCGACGGCATCGCCCAGGCCGCGGCTCACGTGTTCGGCGATGGTCGGCGAAAGGCGCGTAAAGCGGTTCGCACTCGGCGCGGCGATGGGGACGCGCGCGGCCCGGATCAACTCGAGGGCTACCGGATGGGCCGGCACGCGCAGGCCGACGGTCGACAACCCGGCGGTGACACGATCGGGAACGACGCGCGCCTTGGGCAGAACGATGGTCAGCGGGCCGGGCCAGTAGACCCGCGCGAGCAGTTCGGCCTGCGGCGGCCAGAGGGAGACCAGGCGCCGGGCCATTTCGATGGAATCCACATGGACAATCAGCGGGCTGGTGGCCGGACGCTGTTTGGCCGAATAGACGCGCTCAACGGCCTCGGGGTCCAGGGCATTGGCGCCCAACCCGTACACCGTTTCCGTGGGAAACGCGACCAAGCGTCCCTGGCGGATCAGCTCCGCTGCTCGCTCGATGTCCTCGCGAGTGGGCATCAGTCGAGATCGTCCTTGCCTCCGTCGCCGGCCGTTTTGCCGGTCTTCCGCCACACCAGGTAGGCGTGCAGCAGTTGCTCCAGGTCGCCGTCGAGGACGCGATCCACGTCGCCGATGGAGAGCTTCGTCCGATGGTCTTTGATCATCCGATAAGGCGCGAGCACATAGCTCCGGATCTGGCTGCCGAAGTTGATGTCGGCCTTGGATTCCTCGAGTTTGTCCTGCTCGACGCGGCGTTTGGCCATCTCGTGCTCATAGAGGCGCGCCTTCAGTTGCTTCATCGCGCTGGCGCGGTTCTTGTGCTGGGAGCGCTCGTTCTGGCATTGCACAACGATGCCCGTGGGCAGGTGCGTCATGCGGATCGCCGAGTCCGTGCGGTTGACGTGCTGGCCGCCCGCGCCGCCGGCGCGGAACGTGTCCACGCGAAGGTCTTCGGGCTTCACTTCGATCTTGATGTCGTCGTCGATCTGGGGATAAATGAACACCGAGGCGAAGGAAGTGTGGCGCCGGGCGTTGGCGTCGAAGGGCGAGATGCGCACCAGCCGGTGGACGCCGATCTCGCTCTGCAGCAGGCCGTAGGCATTCTCGCCGTTGATCTCCACGGTGGCCGATTTGATGCCCGCGCCTTCGCCCTCCAGGCGGTCCGTGACCACCGCTTCCAGGCCGTGCCGCTCGGCCCAACGCAAGTACATCCGGAGCAGCATCTCCGCCCAATCCTGGCTCTCGGTGCCGCCCGCGCCGGGATGCACGGTGAGGATGGCGGCACGAGCATCGTTTTCGCCCGAGAGGAGCATCCCGGTCTCGAGCGCCTCCAGGTGTTCGGCGAACTTCTTCAGTTCGCGCGACAACTCCGCGGCCACCTCCTCGCCCTCCCGCCCGAGTTCGAAGAGCGTTTCGATATCCGATGCCCGGGAAGCGATCAGGCGGTCGTCGGACACGGTCTGGTCGAGGCGCTTGCGATCCTGCAGGATCTTCTGGCTCTTCTCCGGATCGGCCCAGAAATCGGGGGCAGAAATCAGCCCTTCCAGAGATTCCAGTTGGGATTTCTTCTTGGGAACGTCAAAGATAGCTCCGCACAGCTTCTGCTTGCTGGCGGAGCGAGGCGTACTCTCGTTCCAGTTCGTCGAGGGTCATACTCACATGGTACCAAGCGCGCCGCGTCCGGCTGCGTGTGGGAGAATGAGAGTTTCCCCTCATGCTCGACCGCATCACTGTGCATGGCGCCCGTCAGCACAACCTCAAGAACATCGATGTGGAGATCCCGCGCAACACGCTCACCGTGATCACCGGGCTCAGCGGTTCGGGAAAATCGTCGCTCGCCTTCGACACGATCTACGCCGAAGGCCAGCGGCGTTACGTTGAGACTCTTTCGCCCTACGCGCGCCAGTTTCTGGACCAGATGGAACGTCCGGACGTGGACTCGATCGACGGGCTGAGCGCCGCGATCTCCATCGAGCAGAAGACAACCAACCGCAGCCCGCGGTCCACCGTGGGTACGATCACCGAAGTCTACGATTACCTCCGCGTGCTCTATTCCTCCATCGGCACGCCGCACTGCCCGCACTGCGCGCGGGAGATCGCGCAGCAGTCCGTACAGCAGATCCTCGAACAGATCGTGGCTCTGCGCCAGGATGAGCGGATCATGATCCTGGCCCCGGTGGTCCGCGGACGGAAGGGCGAATACAAGAAGGAACTCGAGAAGTTCGCCCGCCAGGGCTTTGTGCGGGCGCGCATCGACGGCGAGTTGCGCTCCCTCGACGAGGAGATCGTGCTCGACAAACGCCGCAATCACACCATCGAGGTGGTCGTCGACCGCCTCCTGATCAAGCCCGGCATCGAGCACCGGCTGGAAGCGTCGCTGCAGATGGCCACCAAGCTGGCCGGCGGCATCGTCCTGATCGCCGTGGTGAACGGCGAAGAGCGTTTGTACTCCCAGAAACTGGCCTGCCCGGATTGTGGGACCAGCGTACCGGCCATCGAGCCCCGGTCGTTTTCGTTCAATAGCCCGTACGGCGCCTGCGAAGCCTGCAACGGGTTGGGCAGCACCTGGGCCTTCGACCCGCTGAAGGTGCTCGTCGATCCCTCGAAACCGTTGCTCGAAGGAGGGCTTGGGCCGGGCTCCAGTTCGGCCTGGATGCAGCATCGGCTGGAGGAGATCGCGAAGAAGGGCAAGCTCAAGCTCGCCACGCCCTTCGACCAGTTTCCGAAGAAGACCCAGGATCTGCTGCTGTTCGGCGGCACGGGCTTCGACGGCATTCTGAACATCCTGCAGTCCACCTTCGAGGAGGCGGGCGAAGGGTACCGCGAGTGGCTCATGGAGTACATGTCGCCGACGGCCTGCCTGGACTGCCACGGCAAGCGCCTCCGCGCCAGCAGCCTGGCGGTCAAGGTGAAGGGTGTGGGCATCGGCGAGTTCACCGGGCTGCCCGTGGCCCGGGCGCTGCCGTTGGTTCGCGAATGGGTGTTCACGGAGCGGGAGGGGCAGATCGCCGGGCGGGTCCGCGAGGAGATCCAGAACCGCCTGCAATTCCTGACGGCAGTGGGCCTCGACTACCTGAGCCTCGACCGCTCGGCGGCGACTCTGTCGGGCGGCGAAGCGCAGCGCATTCGCCTGGCGACGCAGATCGGCTCCAAACTACGCGGCGTGTTGTACGTGCTCGACGAACCGTCCATCGGGCTGCACCCGCGCGATAACGAACGGCTGCTCTCGACTCTCGAGGAGCTGCGCAACCTCGGCAACACGGTGCTGGTGGTCGAGCACGATCAGGAGACCATCGAACGCGCCGACTATGTGATCGACCTCGGCCCCGGCGCGGGGCGCCTGGGCGGCCATGTGGTCGCGCGTGGGACGCCCCGGGAAATCGAGGCGGACGGCGGTTCTCTCACCGGCCAATACCTCTCCGGCAAGGTGACCATCCCAGCCCCGGCGGTGCGGCGGCGGGGCAGCGGGAAGTCGATCGTGGTGCGCGGCGCGACGGCCCACAACCTGAAAGGGATCGACGTGGAGTTCCCGCTCGGCGTGCTCACCGTGGTCCGGCGTCAGCGGCAGCGGCAAGTCGACGCTGGTGAACGACATCCTCTACCGCACTCTGGCACGGGCCATCTACGGTTCCCGCGAAGAACCGGCGGAGCACGATTCGATCGAGGGCATCGACCAGATCGACAAAGTAATCGAGATCGACCAGTCGCCGATCGGCCGCAGCCCGCGGTCGAATCCGGCAACCTACACGGGCGCGTTCGCTCCGATTCGCGATCTATACGCCATGCTGCCCGAATCGCGCGAGCGGGGCTACAAGCCGGGACGCTTCAGCTTCAACGTGAAGGGCGGACGCTGCGAAGCCTGCCAGGGCGACGGCCTCAAGCGCATTGAGATGAACTTCCTGCCGGACGTCTATGTCACCTGCGACGTGTGCCGCGGCCGGCGCTACAATCGCGAAACGCTGGAGGTGAAGTACAAGGGCTACTCGATCGCCGGCCTGCTGGAGGCAACCGTGGAAGAGGCCCTGGCGGCGCTCGAGAACATTCCCCAGATCAAGGCGAAGTTAAGGACGCTGTGCGACGTCGGCCTCGGCTACATCCATCTGGGCCAGTCGGCCACCACGCTCTCCGGCGGCGAGGCCCAGCGCATCAAACTGGCGCGCGAACTCAGCCGCCGCCAGACGGGCCGCACGTTGTACATTCTGGACGAGCCGACCACGGGTCTGCACTTCGACGACGTCCGCAAGCTGCTCGACGTGATGCAGCAGCTTGTGGACTTGGGCAATACTGTCATCGTCATCGAGCATCAACTCGACATCGTGAAGGCCGCCGACTGGATCATCGACCTGGGTCCCGAGGGCGGCGAAAAGGGCGGGCACGTGGTGGCCTGCGGCGCGCCGGCGGCGATTGTGAAGAATCGCAAGAGCCACACCGGGCGCGCGCTGGAGAAGGTCTGGAGAAACGGAAAGACGCAGTGAGCCGCTATCGAATTGAGCCCCTCGAATTCGCGGGGCTGACCACCATTCCGATCCGCGCCCGAGGCGGCAAGGTCCGCGTTGAGGACTTCGCAGCACCGCACCGGAAGGGCTCGGGCCTGGAGGGTTTCTTCGCTTCCCTGCCGCGCATCCTGGCCGCGGACAGCCTGCGCGCGGTGATCGAAGCGCTGCGCGGAGCGAAGGCCAAGGGGCGTCCGATTCTGTGGGGACTCGGCGGCCACGTGATCAAGTGCGGATTGGCAGGCGTGTTGCTCGATCTGATGCGCCGCGGCTTCGCCACCGGCTTCGTGATGAACGGAGCGGCTTCGATTCACGATTTCGAGATCGCCATCGCCGGCTGCACGAGCGAGGACGTGGAATCGGTGTTGCCCGACGGCCGCTTCGGCACCGCCGAAGAGACGGGCCGCGAGATGAACGAGGCGATCGTCGTGGGCGCCCGAGACGGAATCGGCATGGGCGAGGCGCTGGGGCGGCGGCTCGACGCAATCGCCGATGGAGCCTATGCGGAAGCCAGTTTGTTGCTTGGCGCCTGGCGCGCGTCCGTCCCGGTGACCGTGCACGTGGCCGTGGGCACCGACACGCCGCACACCTATCCGCAGGCCGACGGCGCGGCCATCGGCGCGGCCACGCATCACGACTTTCGCCTGCTGTGTCGCCTGGTGACGGAACTGGGCGAGGGCGGCGTGTATCTGAACGTCGGCTCGGCGGTGGTGCTGCCCGAGGTCTTCTTGAAGGCTGTTTCGGTGGTTCGGAACCTTGGCCATCCGCTGCTACACTTCACTACAGTGAACCTGGATTTCCTGCAGCACTACCGGCCGAAGGTGAACGTCGTCGACCGCCCGCATGCGAAGGCCGGCGGACGCGGCTACTCGCTCACGGGCCATCACGAAATCATGGTTCCTCTCATCGCGGCTGCGCTGGTGGAAAGCGAAGGGTGATGGGAGCGGAGCAGCCGCTGTTTCAGCACGGCGCGCCGGCGCGCGAGCCCGACAGCCCCGCCGTCTTCTGGGGCTACCAGGACCTGGCGGTGTTCATCAGCCTAGCCGTGCCCTCGCTCTTCGTGGCGCTGCTCATCACCTATGGAGCCTTCAGCCTGCTCGGGTTGCCGCCCCAGGCCAAGGCCGTGCGCACCCTGGTGCCGCAGTTCCTTGGTTACGGTTTCTGGTTTCTGAGCCTCTACCTGCTCTTGAAGCTCAAGTACGACCGCCCCTTCTGGCCGTCGCTCGCCTGGCGTAAACCGGACCGCGGCATTGTCTTCAACCTACTGGCGGGCCCCGCCCTGGCCTTCACGGTGGGCATGCTGGGCGTGCTCATGAAGACGCCGCAGATCGACATGCCGATCCGGGAGTTCCTGAGCGACCCCGTTTCCATCGCCCTGATGGGTATCTTCGCCACCACGCTCGGTCCGCTGTGCGAGGAACTCGCCTTCCGCGGTTTTCTGCAGCCTCTCGTGCAAAGGACGTTCGGCGCGGCGGCGGGTATCGTCATCGCCGCGCTCCCGTTCGCCCTGTTGCACGGACCCCAATACGGATGGTCCTGGCGGCACATCCTGCTGCTTGTCTTCGCGGCCGTTGCCTTCGGATGGACGCGGCACGTCACCCACTCCACGGCGGCGTCCACGGTGATGCACGCCACCTACAACCTGACTTTCTTTGTGGCCTTCCTGATGCAGCGGGGGCCGGTTGGTTAACGATTCATGGTAGAGACCATTTACTGGAACGACGGCGCGGTGGTGATGATCGACCAGACGCGCTTGCCGAAAGAAGAAGTTTACGTGAGCTGCCGCGACTACAAGGAAGTGGCCGAGGCAATCCGCTCGATGGTCATTCGCGGGGCGCCTGCGATCGGCGTGGCCGCGGCCATGGGCGTGGCGATCGGCGCGCTCAAGGCGGAGGACGTGGATGCCGAGTTCGACGAGATCTGCTCCACGCTGGCCGCCACGCGGCCAACGGCGGTGAATCTGTTCTGGGGCATCGAGCGGATGCGGCGGCTCTACCAGAGCCTGCGCGGCCGCCCGGTCGCCGAAATCCGCGCACGCCTCATCGCTGAGGCCCAACTGGTCCGCGAAGAGGACATCGCGATCAACCGGGAGATCGGCCGCCACGGCGCGCCCCTGGTGCCGGACGGCAAGACCGTGCTCACCCACTGCAACGCCGGTGCGCTCGCCACCGCGGGCTTCGGCACGGCGCTGGGTGTGATTCGGGCTGCGGTAGCGGCAGGCAAGCAGATCGACGTCTTCGCCGACGAGACGCGCCCGTTCCTGCAGGGGGCGCGTCTGACGGCCTGGGAGTTGCAGCAGGACGGCATCGCCACCACGCTGATCACGGACAACATGGCCGGCCATTTTCTCAAGAGCGGCCGCATCGGATGCGTGGTGGTGGGGGCCGACCGCATCGCGGCCAACGGCGATGTGGCGAACAAGGTGGGCACCTACGGCGTGGCCGTCCTGGCCCGGGAGAACAATGTCCCGTTCTATGTCGCCGCGCCCGTTTCCACGCTCGACTTGACGCTCGCCTCCGGCGACCAGATCCCGATCGAGGAGCGCGCCGCCGCCGAAGTCACCCACGTCTTCGGCGTCCCGGTGGCGCCCGAGGGCATCGCCGTGGCGAATCCCGCGTTCGACGTCACACCCGCCCGCTACGTCACCGGGATCATCACCGAAAAAGGCGTGGCGCGCGCTCCGTACCAGGAATCCCTTAAGAAATTGATGGAGAACGAAGCATGAGACGACTGTGGACCCTGTTGTTGTGCTCGGCCGCCCTTTTCGCGTCCGGCGACTTCTCGAACCGCCGCGCGCCGAGTTGGGCCCTGCCGGATTCGAACCTTGTTCATTACGACATTCTGGATTACCGCGGCAAAGTGGTGGTGCTGGACTTCATGGCCGCCCAGTGCGTTCACTGCCTTGAAGTCGCGCCGCTGATGGATGAAGTGAAGAAGAAGTTCGGCGACCGCGTGGCCGTGTTCTCGATCGTCACCTACCCGCCCGACACCCAACAAACCGTTGGTAACTTCCAGGCCCAGACCAAGACCCAGGTGCCGATTCTGTTCGACTGCGGCCAGGTGACTCGCAACTATCTGAAGATCACCGCTCAATCCAGCCAGCGGGACCTGCCGCACGTCTTCCTGATCGACCAGGCGGGCGTGATCAAGAACGACTTCGCTTACGGGCCGGACAACAAGGGAATCTTCGCCGGCAAGGGCCTGTTGAAAGAGATCGAGAAGCTGCTCGGCCCCGCGCCCGCGCCGAAAAAGAAGTAGGTTCGCGCGCTAGTTGAGGCGGATCTCCTCGCCCGCCTTCAACCCGGAAATCACAGCCGCGTGGGTGGTGTTACGCGCGCCCACCTGGACGATGCGTTTCTCAAACCCCTGGGCCGTTTTGACGTAGACCACGCTCTTGCCGTCCTCGAGCTTCACGCCCGCCAGCGGCGCCAGGGTTGCGTTCTCTGTCTTGTGCACCACCACGTCAGCGGCGGCCGACAGGTCGGGAATCAGGCGCTGATCCGCGCCCTCGATGCTGACCTTCACGGGAACGCTGCGGATGTAGTACTGCTGCCGGAAGCCGCTGACGGCCAGCGCGCCGATGCTGTACACGCGCCCCTTGAACTCCAGGCCGGGAAACGCATCCAGGGTCACACGTGCTTCCTGTCCGATCCGAACCAGGCCGCTTTCGGCCTGATTCAGCAGGCCTTCGATCTGCATGCTCTTCGGGTTCACGATCTTCATCACGGGCTGGCCGGCGCCTACCTGGTCGCCCTCGGCCAGGGTGGACATTTCGCCGCCGCGAAACGTGGTTTGGATCACGGCCAGACCATCCATCGGAGATTTGATGCTGAAGAACTTGATGTCGTAGATATGCCGGTTCAGGTGGTTCTCGGTGCGCTTGCGGGCGATTTCGAGAATCGCCAGGTCGGCTTTCTGCGACAGTTCCCGCTGCTTCACGTCGGCCAGCAGTTCTTTGTAGCGCGCTTCGGTTTCGTCCACCGAGAGTTTCAGCAGTTCCTGATCCACTGAGGCGCGGATCTCGCGGGCGTTGAAATCCAACCTGGCTTTGTCCGCGTCGGACTTGGCCACGCGGAGCGATTGCTGCAGGTTCTCCGTATCGAGCGCCTGCTCGGCCTTCCGCTTGTCAATATCCAACACCGCGCTCCGCAGTTGGTTCTCCACGTCGTCGATGTGGTCGCGGGCGTCGGCCTCGTCGAACCGGAACAGTTCCTGGCCCGCCTTCACCCAGGTGCCCGAGGGCACGATCTTCTGGATCACCAGCGGCCGGTTCCGCTCGGGGCCGCGCGGCTGCGGCGCGAGGACACTCGCGTAATTGCGGGCTGAGGTGGTCCCCGCCACCCGCACTGTCTCCGCCAGCGGGCCTACGGTCACCACCGCCGTTCGGATCGCCGGGGCAGCCGGCGCCGTCTCGGCCGCCGGGCGTGAAAGCGCCCGCCATGCCAACAGTCCTCCGATCACGACGACCAGCCCCAGTAGCCAAAGCCACCGGCGCGAGGAGGAGGGCGGCCCGGGGGCCGGGGCAACAGGAGGATGTTCCGGGGGCGGAACGGTCTGCGGAGTCGGACTGGTAAGGGCTGACATCGGAGTACTCAACGGATGATTAGACGTGCCCGTCTCCCTAAAGGCGCGAAAAGTCGCGCCCCAGGTTACGGGCCCTTAAGGCTTCTTTGGCTATACTAGCTCGGATCGTGGCCTTTTTCACCGGTTGCTTTCGCGAACCTCGCTGGCTGGCGCTCTGGGCGGCGATGCTTGGCTTCCTCCTGGACGCCATGGACGTGCTTCTCTATGTGTTTGCATTGCAAACGCTTAGGGCGGAGTTCGGGCTCAGCAACGCGCAGGCCGGGCTGGTCGCTTCCGTCACTTTGATCGCTTCGGCGGCGGGTGGAATCGTCGCCGGCTGGGCCAGCGACCGGATCGGCCGCCGCCGGACATTGATCTACACCATCCTCGCCTACTCCCTGGCGTCGGGCGGGACCGCGACAGCCGGCGGCCTCTGGGAATTGGTTTTCTGGCGCGCGCTGGTCGGAATCGGCCTCGGTGGGGAGTGGTCGGCGGGAGCCACCCTGGTTTCGGAGTTCTGGCCGCCGGAGCACCGAGCCAAGGCGATCGGCTTCATGCAATCCGGATGGGCGCTGGGCTACATTGCGGCGGCGGGCCTCTCCGCCCTCATCCTGCCCCGGTGGGGCTGGCGGGTGTTGTTCCTCATCGGCGTCCTCCCTGCCCTACTGACCCTCGTGGTCCGCCGCAAAGTACAGGAACCGCCGGTTTGGCTCGAACACCGTCAGGCCAGGCCCCCCCTCACCGCGCTCTTCCGCGGAGCCATCGGCCGGCTGACCTTCCTGGCCACCACCCTGACCACCGCCGTGCTTTTCGCCTACTGGGGGCTGTTCACCTGGCTGCCCGGTTTCCTGAGCGCCCCGCGGGATGCCGGCGGCGCCGGCCTGACCATTGTGCGCACCGGCGGGTTCGTAATCGCCATGCAGCTCGGCGCCTTCGCCGGGTACCTCTGCTTCGGCTGGCTCGCGGACCGATGGGGCCGCCGGCCCGCCTTCGCGCTCTACGTCCTCGGTGCGGCTCTCGTCACGCCGCTCTACGGGACCGCGCCCGGCTGGGGAGGCGAAGCGGTGTTACTCGCCATGGGCCCGCTCGTTGGGTTTCTCGGCACCGGCTTTTTCGCCCTCTTCGGAGCCATGCTCGCCGAGATTTATCCGACGGAGATACGCGGCGCCGGGCAGGGATTTACGTACAACTTCGGGCGCGGGCTCTCCGCTTTGGCTCCCTACGCCGTCGGCGCCATCGCAGATCGGAGTGGTTTAGGAACGGCACTTGCTTTGAACGCCGCTTTTTTTCTCGCCGGCGCGGTATTGGTTTTCACTCTTCCGGAGACGAAGAGTACAGACTTGCGGCGGGTGGCGCCGGAATCCGCTTAGCGGCCGCGCCCGTTTTGATAAATCCGCTGGCGCGCCTCGCCCAGCACTTCCTCACCCAGAATCTCGCGGCCGATCGCCTGCATCACTCCGTTCGCCGCGCTCATCTTACCCAGTAACTTCAGCGCGGTCAGGTGGCCCATGCGATATTCCGAGAGAGTCAGCCGCCGCACCGCGCGCATTCGGATGGGACGCATCGTGCGATCGGGACAGGGCATCAGAATGTAAGTTTCATCGAGTGCCGGGTCGCCCCCATCGTCCGGCGCCTCCACGTACACTTGCGCGGTCAGACCCACTTGGCCGAAATTGGCCCGCTTCCCCTCGGTTTCCGGGAACAGCGCCCACAGTTCGCGTTCCGTTTCGATGTAGTCTGCCCAGTTGAAACTTACGGGAAGCGGATACGACGCGCCCGGATCCACAAACACGAACTCGCTCAAGAGACCCTCCCTCTGCCCACACCCGATGGCGGATCTTGATTCCTGCCCGCCAGTATAGCAGTCAAATCGAAACCGGACAGCAAAGAGTCGGGATTTTTCTCTGACACACGCGTCGGTATTTCGCGGAGTATTTGTGAAACGGATGCTAATTAACAAAAGCTGGCAGTATTGGTAATACCCGCTCCATGGCCTATCGAATGCCGGGGACTCGGCGCAAGGAGGGCGGGCCGGATGGTTTGGCCTGCAAACGAAAAAACGTTTCCACTTCAGCGGTCATTCGAACCGGCTTACCGTCCTTAGTGGCCGGTCGGAATCGCCATTTCGCCACCGCTTCCGCGGCTTTTTGGTCGAGCTCCGGATCGAGCGACCGGACGACCCGCTGAACGGTCGGTCTCCCGCTCTCATCGATCTCCACCGCCAACCGCACCGCGCCTTCTACACCTCGCCGGCGGGCCGCTTCCGTGTAAGCGGGATTCACCGCCTGGAGCAGCGACGGGGGCGTATCCGCCACCGCCGAAGCTCGTGGGTTGAGCGGTTTCGGAACCTCGACCACCGGAATCGGGGTCACCGTGGCCGGTTCGGGCTCGGTGGCTTGGACCTTCACGGAGTCGGCCGGCGTTGCCTGGGCCGGTGGTGCCTGGGCCGGTGGTGCCTGGGCAGGTGTTGCCTGTGCAGGATTCCCGCCCTTAGCCGGCGCCGAATCCGCGGGCGAGGGCGGCGGGGGCAAGGCGGGCGATGGCTGCGTGCCGGCCCGCGGCGCTGATGCGAGTGGCGCCGCGGCCGGATTCGCGGCCGCAGGTTTCGCGGCCGCAGGCTTCGGGGCGGCGGGAACGGGCCGTGACGGAGCGGGCTGAGTCCGCACCGGCTCTGAGAGCGATCTCGACTCGATCGGCTCCACCTTGGACATCGGCTTGGATTGCACCCGGAGAGGATCGGCCGCCGCGGGACGGTTGATCTCGCGAACCAGTGCGATCGAACCCAGCGCCAGCGCCGCGACTCCCGCCGCCGCGCCCACACCGAGCCACCGATGGCTCGGGGAGCGGACCGGAAGCGGTGGCGGGACGGACGGGGCGGGAACCGCCGGGGCTGGGGGCACAACGGCAGGCGCCGGTTGGGTTAGTGTCGGCGCCGGCGCCGGCACTGCTACCGGAATCGCGGGGAGCGAAACCGGGCTTGGCGCCGCCGCCGTGGCGGCTTCTGCGGTCGCGGCAAAGGCGGCGGCAAACGCGGCGCAGTTCGCGTAGCGGGCGGCCGGAGATTTCGCCAGCGCCCGCCGGAGCACCTCGATCATTCCCCCAGGCGCCCGCCCGTCGAGCTTCTCGAGCGGCGGATCTTCGTAGGCAATCTTGAAAGCCAGCGCCGTCAGCGTGTCCGCTTGAAAGGGCTTCTCTCCGGTCAGCATCTCGAACGCCACCACGGCGAGCGAGTACTGATCCGAGCGGCCATCGATCGTCTGAGCCTGCACCTGCTCGGGCGACATGTACGACGGCGAGCCCATAACGGCGCCGGTCAGCGTGAGTGTACCGGCGGAGAATTTCGCGATCCCGAAATCGGTGACCTTCAGCCGGCCATCCGCGGTGATCATCAGGTTCGCGGGTTTGATATCGCGATGGATCACGCCGGCCTGGTGTGCATAGTCGAGCGCGCCCGCGGCCTGACTGACAAAGGAGATCACCCGCTCCACGGCCAGCTTGCGATCGAGCCCGAGCAGGCGCGACAAGGGCACCCCGTCAACGAACTCCATCGCGATGAACGTAACTCCATCCTGCTCACCGATCTGGTAGACGGTGACGATGCCCGGATGGGACAGTTGGCCGGCGGCCTGGGCTTCCCGCAGAAGGCGCTGGCGCAGGGTCTGATACTCATCCGGGTGTGAGAGGTCGAGCCGGATCGTCTTGATCGCCACGGGGCGCTGGATGAGCGGATCGAAGCCCCGGAACACCACACCCATTCCGCCGCGACCCAGTTCGCCCGTGATCTGGTACGGCCCCAGCCTGTTCATTTCGCTCGATTATAGCGCTTGGCGCTGCCTGCGCCTGCTCTTATCGATGCTCGCCGCGATCGAGTCGCGTAAACCCCCGATTGCCCGCCGCGCCGCTTCGGACAAAGCGCGCGGCCGGTCGTCGTCGAAGTAGAGGCAGCCCAGCACCCGGTCGTCGACCACAATCGGGAACAGGCCGAAACTGGCTGCGTTCATCCGCCGCGCCAGCTCGGACTCCGAGAAACGCCCCTCACGATCCGGGTTAACGAAGACGTCCTGCCGCCGCAGCAGCGCCAGCGCGATCACGCCGCCGCGCGCCTCCACCGCGAAGTCGAACGCCGCGAGCGCCGCTTCCATGTCGTCGCCCGCGCCCAGGCGGCCCGCCACCGTCTGCCGTTCCGCATTCACCAGTCCGAAGAGGGCGCGCCGGAATCCACCGGCCTCGCGAACCGAGACCACGGCCCGGCGCAGGATCTGATTCACGTCGGGGTTCTCCGCTTCCGCCACCAGAGCGCGCACTTCGGCCTCCTCGCGTTCCAGGCGCTCCTCGTCCTGGGGCCGTTCCGCGCGCGCTTCGTCCTCGCCGCCTTCGGTCAGGGTGGCGACCACCAGCGCGGCCTGCTTGCGGAGACGCAAGTCGTCCACGGAGAGATTCAGCCACTCCAGGCTCTCCTTCGATTCTTCGAGCGCCTGGCCCACGATCTTCTCCACGTCCTCCGGCCGCACCTTGAGCGCCGCTCCGTATCCGTCCAGCAGCCGAGCCAGCGCCGCGCCGGCGGCGTTGGCGTCCTTGCGGTACACCACGCCCGTCAACTGGTGGCTGAACGAGACCACGGTCAGGAGTTGGCCCGCTTCCGAGAGCGGCCCCAGGGCCCGGAGCGACCGCTCCCGCATGCATTCGCCGACGCTCTCCGGCATCTGCCAGTGGTGGGTCATGGCCCGCCCCAGTTCTTCATAGTGAAATCGGAGCACCCGGAAGGCTGCCTGCCGGCCCGTCACCATGTGTTCCGCCACGGCCGAAAGGATGTCCGCGTATGTGCCGGGGTAGTAGCAGGCGATGAGCAGTTCTCCGAGGTTGCGAAACATGCCGCACAGGTAAGCCTCTTCGATCCTCCGGAACTGCACCCGCTCCGCCGCGCTCCGCGCGTGATTCGCGGTCACCACGGAGAGCATCATGAGTTCCCGTACGCCGGGCGACTTCCTCCGGAAATGGTCCACCAGAATCATCGAGCCGGCCAGGTCGCGCACCGCCTCGGCGCCGAGCATCGCCACGGCGTGCCCAAGACTGCGAATTTCCCGGCCGGACCGGTTGTAATAGAACGAATTCACGGCCCGCAGGACTTTCAATGACAACCCAAAATCGCGGCGCACGACGTCGGTGATTTGCCGGGCGGAGCCGCACTCGTCGTCGGCGGCCAACATCACCTCGCGAATGCTGCGCGAGAAGGCCGGGAAGTCCGGCCGGCTGGTGAGTTCCTGCACGCAGGCGGCGACGCAGTCGTTGCGGCTCATGTTCCGGGGCAGCGCGAGGCGCGCTCCGGGAACCACCGCGCTGGAGTGGCTGACTCCGTTCATCGTGGGCGGCACAGAGGCCTACTGGCTTATCGGCGAACCGGGGAACATCGTGAACGGGGGGACTTTGTGATGATGCGGGCCT
Organism: Bryobacteraceae bacterium; assembly: GCA_031969915.1. Lineage (GTDB taxonomy): Bacteria > Acidobacteriota > Terriglobia > Bryobacterales > Bryobacteraceae > DALYJJ01. Next base: position 23,393 of record DALYJJ010000021.1, read on the forward strand.
GCCCGGGGAATCCAGGCCGCCCGCCCAAGGGAAGGAATTTCGGGAGGGCCGGTGGAAGGGCTGCGGGGGCAACCCTTCCGCCGCGGACTTGCGCTTCGGCGGAGCCGGAGCCGGCGACCCGGTCAAGCCGCCTTGCGCACGGGGTACCGCCTGCTTGACTTCTCGACCTTGTCCGGGTTGACAACCTTCGGCGGCGGTCCGATCGGAACGATCCGCGCGCCGCCGGCCGGAAACGCCTTGCTTCCCTTCAACGTCCCGCTGAAGTACTCGTCCAGCGGATACAGGGCGTACGGCTGAAGTTCGCGGTAAACCCGCCCCAACTGAGCTTCCATCCGGTACACCATGTGGAAAAACGTGCCTCGGTCGAGGCCCAGACGGCGGCAGCAAAGCCGCCAGTCAGCGCCCAAAAGGTAGTGGTAGTTGAAAATGCGGTAGTACTCTTCAGACAACGCTCGCTTGGTCACATTGAGGAAGTCGACGATGTATTCCTCGTCCTTGCGCCCATAGGCGAAGCGGCCGAACCGCTGCTTCGTCGGTTCGACGGTAGCTCGGCTCATGGATCGTTCGTTCTCGTTGCACTCACGGAACCGGGCGTAACAGGCCCGGAAAATGCTGCGAAAGACACACTGGCACGGAACCTCGCGACCGCGAGTGAGATCGCGAAGACCTAAGCCGTGGCATCGCTTACAGCCCTCCATTGAGAGGGCGATGGTCTCGGTACGGGTCCACTCCATTTCGTTCTGTCTGCTCCGTTTCGTTTAGCCGGTTCGGCGATTTTTGCTAGCCACCGGCCGGTTGTGTTGTACTGATAGTACTATCCCCGGAGGTTTCGTCAATAAATTACCTAAAAATAAATTTGATATCGCCTGCTGCGGATAGGGAATACAAACCGCATCACAATGAAAACAAGACGCTGCTGGGGCGACCTCCCTAGAATTCTTTTCTTGAGATTATTTGAATTCGTGCAGACGTATTTCCCACAGGAATCAAAATCGAGGAGACCGATGTACTTTTCGCGACTCTGTGACCGGCTACTGGCCGCCGTTACGTTGCGCCTTCGGAACGGCGAGATGACCGAACGGGAACTGGCGCGCCGCATCGGCATGTCGCAGCCTCACGTTCACAATGTCCTAAAAAGGCGGCGCATTCTCACCGCTCCCGTGGCGGACCTTCTGCTCGAGGCATTCCGGATGAGCGCGCTCGACCTGGTGAGCAACGAGGAGTGGCAGTCCTGGGTCAAGCACCGCGAGTCGCGGCCACTTCCCGGTACGTTTCCAACACCTGGCGGGCCGTCCAATCCCAGTTGAACCGCTTGGCCTGTTCGAAGCCCTTCCGGCGGAGTTCGTCGCGCAGTCCGGTGTCCAGCAAGACCTCGCGTATGCCCCGCGCGATGTCGAACACGTTTTCGGGATTCACCGTCACGGCCGCGTCGCCCACCACTTCGGGCAGCGAGCTGACATTCGAGGAGACCACCGGCGTGCCGCAGGACATGGCTTCGAGGGGCGGCAATCCGAATCCTTCATACAGCGAAGGGAACACAAAGGCGGCGGCCGTCTCATACAACACGCGCAGGGTGTCCAGGGGCACGAATCCGAGGAATCGCACGGACTGTTCCACGCGGGTCTGGATCACGGCGCGGCGCACCTGCGGGTATCGCGAGATCTCGTCGCCGATGATAATCAGCCGCAGGTCCTTATAAGCGGGGTGGCTGTCCAGGTCGCCGCGAAGCACGGCGAAGGCCTCCACCAGGCGCGGAATGTTCTTCTGCGGCCGGATGTTGCCCACGTAGAGCAAGAACGGATAGTTGATCCCATACCGTTCGAGCGTTCGCAGGCTCTCCGCGCCGCTCTTGCCGCCGTTGGCGGCGAAGCGCGGGTCGGGCGCGGAGTAGATCTGGCGGATGCGCGCGGGCGGCACACCGATCACCTGTTCCACGTCCCGCCGCGTGGCCTCCGATACCGCGATGACCCGCTCGGCCCGGAGCAACCCGCGGCGGAACCGATAGAGTTCGAGCGAGTTCCGCCAGCCTTCGCGCTGTTCGAAAACGATGCTACCCATGTCGTGGATGGTCACCACATAAGGCGTGGGCATGAGCAGCGGCACGGCGCTCAGCGGCACGTGGTAGAGGTCGGCCGCGTAGCGCCGCAAGAAGAGGGGGAACGCCAGGTTGTCCAGCAGCGCTGTGTCGGAACGCTGGTAGAAAACCGCGTGGAAATTCGGCGGCACATTCTGAAACGCTTCGGTATCGGCGGGCGAGGCCACCAGGACGTAGTGATTTTCGCGGTCCAGGCGGCCGAGCGCCGCCACCAGGTTCCGGATGTAGGTGCCGATGCCGAAATCCCGGTAGTGGCGGACGTCGATGGCGATATGGAGCGGCATTTAGGCCGGAACGGACTCCCGTTTCCAGCCGTACAGCGGGAACCTCCCGGTCAGAGCGAGCACCCTGCGCCGGACGGCGTCGATCGTCTCGGTGTTGTCGTGCGCACTGAGCAACTCGGCGATCAGCGCGGCGACCTCGATCATCTCCGGCTCACGGAACCCGCGCGTGGTCACGGCGGGGCTTCCCAGCCGGATGCCGCTGGGGTTGAGCGGCGGATTCCGGTCGAACGGGATCGCGTTCTTGTTGGCCGTGATGTAGGCTTCATCGAGCGCCTTTTCCGCCTCCTTGCCTCGCAGGCCTTTGGAGAAGACGTCGATTAGGAACACGTGCGTGTCGGTGCCCCCGCTCACCACTCGAAAGCCGGCCTCCGAAAGTCCGCTCGCCATCGCTTTCGCGTTCGCCACCACCTGCTCGGAATAGGCGCGAAACGCAGGCTGCATCGCCTGCAGGAAGCAGGTGGCTTTGGCCGCGATCACGTGCACCAGCGGACCTCCCTGCACGCCCGGGAAGACGTTCTTGTCGATCGCCGCTGCGTATTGGTTGCGGCTGAGGATCAGGCCGGAGCGCGGCCCTCGCAGCGTCTTGTGCGTGGTGGAGGTGACGATGTCCGCGAACTCGCAGGGATTCGGATACACGCCGGCCGCGACGAGCCCCGAAAAATGCGCCATGTCGACCAGAAGAATCGCGCCCGCCGCGTCCGCGACTTCTCTCATCCGGCGGAAGTCGATGATCCGCGAGTACGCGCTGCCACCCCCGATGATCATCTTCGGCTTGTGTTCTTCGGCCAGGCGCGCCAGCTCGTCGTAATCGATCGTTTCGTCGTCCGGCCGCACACCGTAGGGAATCACCTTGTACGTCTTGCCGGAGAAGTTGAGGTGATGGCCGTGCGTCAGGTGTCCCCCGTGCGCGAGGTTCATGCCCAGGATCGTGTCGCCCGGTTGGAGCACGGCCGCGTAGGCGGCTTCATTCGCCTGCGAGCCGGAGTGCGGCTGCACGTTGGCGTGCTCGGCGCCGAACAACTGCTTGGCGCGGTCGCGGGCCAGGTTCTCCACCAGGTCGACGTGCTCGCAGCCCCCGTAGTACCGCCGGGCCGGATACCCTTCGGCGTACTTGTTGGTGAACACGCTGCCCGTGGCTTCAAGCACCGCTTCGGACGTGAAGTTCTCGCTGGCGATCAGTTCAATGCGCGATTGCTGCCGCTCCAGCTCCGCGCGAATCGCGCCATATACGTCCGGGTCGGCTTCGGCCAGGGACTTCGACATCCATTCTTGCTGGGTCATGGCAGGCTGCTCCTTGTCGCTCCTTACAGATGCGCTTTTTCGATCTCGGCGATCTTTTCCAGGCGGCGTCCGTGCCGCCCGCCTTCAAAGGGCGTGCGCAGGAAGATCTCGATCAGCTCCGACGCCTTGGCCTCGTCCAGGTACCGCGCCCCCAGCGCCAGCACGTTGGCGTCGTTATGGCTCCGGGTCAGTTCCACTTCCTCCGGATCGAACGCCAGCGCCGCGCGAACCCCGTGAAACTTATTCGCCGCGATGGACATCCCCACGCCGGTCGAACACACCAGCACGCCCCGTTCCGCCGATCCGCCCGAGACCATCGAGGCCACCGCCGCCGCGTAATCCGGGTAGTCGGTTGACGCCGCGCTATGCGTTCCGACGTCGGCCACCTCGTGCCCGTTCTGTTCCAGTTTTTCCCGCAGCCGCTGCTTCAGCGCGAAGCCCGCGTGGTCGGCGCCGATGGCGATTTTCATGGGGAATCTTCAATCCTAGCATGCTACGATGGTGGGTCCATTCCCATGCTGTGGAGCCGCCTGTTTATCCCCACTCTGCGCGAGATTCCGGCCGAAGCCGAGGTGGTCAGCCACCAGCTTCTGCTGCGCGCGGGCTACATTCGCCAGCTTGCCGCCGGCATTTATAACTACCTGTTACTCGCCCAGCGTTCGCTGCTCAAGATCCAGAATATTGTGCGCGAAGAGATGGACGCCATCGGCGCGCAGGAGATGTATCTTCCCGCGCTGAACCCGGCGGAGATCTGGCAGGAATCGGGCCGCTACGAAGTGATGGGCGACAACATGTTTCGCCTGAAAGACCGCTTCGGCCGCCCGCTCTGCCTGGGCATGACGCACGAAGAGGTAATGACGGATATCGCCCGGGGCGAACTGCGCAGCTACAAGCAACTGCCGCAGATCTGGTATCAGATCCAGACCAAGTTTCGCGACGAGCCCCGGCCCAAGTCCGGGCTGCTCCGTGTGCGGCAGTTCATCATGAAGGACTCCTACACCTTCGATCTGGACGCGGCCGGGTTGGACGTTGCTTACGAGAAGCACCGGGTGGCGTATTGCCGCATCTTCGAACGCTGCGGTCTGGAGTTCGTTGCGGTGGAAGCGCATTCGGGCGCCATGGGCGGCAGCCAGAGCCAGGAGTTCATGGTGAAGTCCGAGGCGGGCGAGGACTTCGTGGTGCTCTGCAAGCAGACCGGCTACGCGGCGAACCTCGAGAAGGCGGTGTCGCGGCCCACGCCGCCGCTGGCGGCAGACCCGGAAGGCGACCTTTCACCGGAAGAAGTGCACACGCCGGCGCAGAAGACGATCGCCGAGGTGTCGGCCTTCCTGAAGCGGCCCGAGACCTCGCAGATGAAGAGCCTGATCATGGTGGGCGGCGACAAGCCCGTGCTGGTGCTGCTGCGCGGCGACCATCAGTTGAGTGAGACCAAGCTGGCCGGGTTGTTGGGCGTGAGCGAAGTGCGGACGGCGCACCCGGAAGAGATTCGCCAGTGGTTCGGCGCGGATCCCGGTTCGTTAGGCCCGGTGGGCGTGACAAAGATGCGCATCCTCGCGGACGAGGCGCTGCAGGGCCGCAAGAACATGGTGTGCGGCGCGAACAAAGACGACTATCACCTGCTCAACGTCACGCCGGAGGAAGATTTCAAGGCCGAATGGGCGGACCTGCGGCAGGTGGCCGCGGGCGATACCGAGATCGAAACCGGCGCGCCGCTGGAGATCGTGAAGAGCGTCGAGATCGGTCACATCTTCAAGCTTGGCTACAAGTATTCGCAGAGCATGGGCCTGCGGGTGCTGAACGAAGCGGGCGAAGAAGTGACGCCCATCATGGGCTCCTACGGCATCGGCATCGAGCGCATCCTGAGTTCGGCTGTCGAGTTGTATCACGACGCCGACGGCATGGCCCTGCCCGCCTCCATCGCTCCCTTCGAAGCGGTGGTGACGCCGGTGAACAACAACGATGCCGCGTTGCGCGGCGCCGCGGACGAGCTGTACCGGAGCCTGCGGGCCGCCGGCGTGGACGCGCTCTACGACGACCGGGACGAACGGCCGGGCGTGAAGTTCAAGGACGCCGATCTTGTCGGCATCCCATGGCGCGTCACCGTCGGCAAGAAGCTCGCACAGGGAATCGTGGAAGTCGTCGAGCGCCGCGGCAGGAAGACGCAGGACGTGCCCCTCGCCGAAGCGGCGGCGTTCGTCCGCGCGCGGCTTGGGAAATGAGTGTTGACTGGGCCGCGGTGCGGGAGGAGTTCCCCGCCCTGGCCCACTGGACGTACCTGAACACCGCAACGTTCGGCCAGTTGCCGAAGCGCGCCGTGGAGGCGAGTCTCGGACACTTCCGGCATCGCGACGAACGCGCCTGTTCGGATTTTCTCTCCTGGTTCGACGACGCCGACGCCATCCGTGGTTTGGCCGCGCAGTGGATCGGCGCGCAGGCCGAGGACATCGCCTTCGTGCCGAACGCGTCGTCGGCGCTCGCCATCCTCTTGAACGGCATCGCCTGGCGCTCGGGCGACCGCATCGTCACGTTGCAGGGCGAGTTCCCGAATAACCTCTACATCCCCGCGCTTTGCCAGGACCGAGGGGTGGAGTTCGTTGAGGCCGCGTGGGAGACGTTTTACGAGAGCATTAATGAGCGCACCCGGCTGGTGGCGCTCAGCACGGTGAACTACACCAACGGCTTCCGGCTGCCGGCGGAGGAGGTGAGCGCATTCCTGCGCCAGCGCGGCGTGCTGCTCTATCTGGACGGCACGCAAAGCGTGGGTGCGTTGCGTTTTGACGTGGCGAAGGTGCAGCCCGACATGCTCGCGGTGCATGGCTACAAGTGGCTGCTGAGCCCGAACGGCGCTGGATTCGTGTATATCGCGCCTGGCCTGCGGCAGTTGCTGCCCCCGAATGTTGTCGGCTGGCGCAGCGACAAGCGCTGGCGGCAAGTGGACCATCTGCATCACGGCGTGCCTGAGTTCCTCGACGCCGCCGAGAAGTACGAGGGCGGCATGCTGCCGTTCCCGTGCCTATACGCGATGGGCGCGTCGCTGGAGATGTTGCTGGAGATTGGCGCGGACGTGGTGGAGCGGCGGGTTCTCGAACTGGCGGCGAAGCTGCGCGCGGTTCTCGAATCGAAGGGCGGCCAGATTCAGCACCTCGGTAGCCCGATCCTGGCCGCGCGCTTCGAAGGGCGAGATGCGTCGGCGCTCGCGCGCGAGCTGCAGGCGCAGCGCATCCTTGTATCCGCGCGGCACGGCAACCTGCGCGTCTCCGTGCACCTCTACAACAACGAGGAGGATCTGGAGAGGCTGCGGAGGGCGCTGTAAGCTCTACTGGTGGACCAAGTGAACATCGTACGCCCAGCGCCCGACCCGCTGGCGAGGGCATCATCGGCTTTCGACGTTTGCTCTCCCTGTAATCCAAGTCAATTGCATCGGTGCCTAACGCAGGCAGTGAATGGAGTCCTTCCGGTTGAGACATTCCGGCGTGATATCGATAGCCATTCGGCCTCATGACTTGCGGCTGTGCCGTGAAGTTCCCGAACAGTTCCCCGCCATGGTCGATTCTGCCGTTCCCATTGCGTTCAAGCGCAAGCCAAGCATCGTTGCAATTTGGAGTCGTCCAAGCGACCTCTTCCTCGTGCCTCGGCCCGATGTTTCATGCCTGGCTCCGGACGCGGCGCTGCGTCCTCAAGGGCGAGAAGGGCATCGTCATTCTCGCTCCGACGGTCGGCAAGAAGAAGTCGCCGGGCAGCGAACTCAGCGAGGACCCGTAGACGCGGCACTTCCGGGCCGCGCGCGTGTCCGACGTTTCGCAGACCGAGGGCGCGCCGCCGACCGAGTTTTCGTCGATTAGTGGCGATCCCGGCGAGCTGATTGGCAAGCTCAGGGGATTTCGTCGCTGGCAAGGGAATCGTGCTCGACCATCCGGACTCAATCCGTCCTGCGCGGGGGATGTCTTCGGGCGGCAGGATCACCCTGTTGCCCAGTATGGCGCCCGGCGGAGGACTTCTCGGTGCTCGTTCATGAAGCTGCCCATGAGTTGCTACCCGGTGGCGACCGGCGTTCCAAAACGACGTGCACCGTCCGCGAGACCCAGGCCGAAGCCGTCGCCTTCGTCGTTAGCAGCGCCGTCGGGCTCGAAACAAACACATCGAGTACTGACTACATTCAGACTGAGCCCGTTTCCTCATCATTCGCTGTACAATCAGCGGAGTGCGAGTCCGCTATGGAGCCTAGCAGCGTCACCGTTCCTCCACCCCCCTCCTTCCCGCAAGGCTGGCCTGATTCTCGCGTTCTGGTCATCATCAGAAGCTTGGGAATGTTCTGCTTGGGGATTGCTGCCCTCCTGGTGTCGTTCATTACATATAGATCCCAGAGCAGCGCGACCGAACGAGACATCCAACTCAAGCAACGAACGCTGGAGTTTCAGACCGGCGCGGACGTGGCCAGACTAGCGATCTCGGTCGTGCCATCGCTCGGTTGCCAGGACGACATCAGGCGAGCAGCTGTCTTCCGTGTGCTCGAGTCCTTTCGACCAGCCTCCGAACAGACCAAGAACCTCGCGCAAGTGTTGTCTGATAGATGCCCTAGTCTTTCGCCGGTGGCCCGATCAGAGATTCTGGAGTATCAGCAACGCGCGGCGATGAGACAGTTGGAGGGCTCTTTCAATCGAGCGCTGGCGAATGCGAGAGAGTACAGGGCGAATGGTCTAGACGGCCCGGCTGCGCGTCTATTCGCAGAGGCGCGAGACCTACTCCCTGATACCTACACTAGGCTCGTGGACATGACCGAGCTTGAGATTGCAAAGGAGGCATACTCGAACGTGCGCTTTGCGGAGGCTTCTGACCGCTTCCAAAAGGCATTCAGTCGCATTCCGTAGACAGAAGTTGACCGTTGGCATTGCAAGAAAAGGAGGTTGCTATGATCCCAATTCAGAGATGGGTCGGAGTTTTCGTGCTCTTCTCCGGCTCAGCAGTCAGTCTCGCGCAACAGCAGCGCACTGACGCTTGCCGCGTTGAAATCACTGAGCCGAGGCAGGGCGACTCGGTGCAAGACGAGGGCGACGCAAGAGGAATCGCAACGATTCCTGCCGGCAAACGTCTCTGGATCTTCGCGCACAGACGCGGCCTCGCTCTGTGGTGGCCTCAGGGCGGAGGACCGGCTCAAATGGAGAAGGACAAGTGGGCGACCGTCGTGACTTATGGGCAGGAGCGGGATCGTGGCAGCGAATTTGAAGTAGCAGCGGTTGTACTGGAAGAGCGAGACCACAACGAGATGGTGAACGTCGTCAAGCGGTACGAAGAGCGCGGCGAGTACCCCGGAGTCCGCTTACCGCCATCGGCCCGTGATTGTTCCGTCACAAAGGTCGTAGTATCCAAGCGGTAGGACGATAGGAGAGTGCCTCTGCATGACCGTCGCAAAGCGTACACATCTCCGAGGGATTGCGGCGCACACATGCGGCATACTCGTCCTCGTTGTCATCGTGACGCCGGGCGTTCTTGCCCAAAGAGCTGTCGACCAGATGATGCGTTTGGACCCGAGACTTGCGGCCGCTTACCATTTTGCTGAATTCGCGGATGCCTCTGACACGGTCACCATTGAATTGGAAGCCCGAAGAGCTGTCTTCAAGACGCCGAGAGGTCAGAGGAAGGAGTGGACATGTGACGGTGGCTTTGAGCCCAGAGACGGCAAACAACTGAGCACCTGCTGGTTGGGGCAGGATAAGGCGTTGAGGCGTCTCGAGTACCAAGCCGAGGTTGTGGTGCTGAGAGGCAGTTCGGCGGTTTCGCTGAAATCCAGCAGTGACACCCTTCAGTTCGGCAGTGGCGCTGCAGGCCTCGAGCTCGCCCCAGCATGGCTGCCAGTGGTCCCGGCGAATTCAACTCTGGAGTCCATCCGAGTGTTCGCTTCGAGCACGGTGTTCGAGACCGTGCAATTGGAGTTCAAGCCATCTACACTCTGCACGACGTACTATGCCAAGGCGTTGGGCGGAGGCGCAGTCGCGCTAGGCGAGATGAGATGGTCGGGCCCGCGCGAGGGGGTGATGACTGAGGTGTCCGTTAGAAGCGTGGGGGACATTTGCAAAGTAGCGGCGCGCAGGGGGCGCACGACTGACAAGTGAGGGGGACACTTGTGTGCCATTCCTGAAATAGCTTTACTCTTCTTAGACGAAAGATAATCGCCGATTGGTTGGCCGCGAGCGCTGCCCGCCGACTACAATCGGTTGGGAGGGCTCTGTGATTCTGCTGGCTGGGCTGCTGATGGCGGGTGCGATGCAACATCAATACGCTGAAGTGAATGGCGTGAAACTTCACTACGTCGAGTCGGGCAAGGGGGACCTGGTCCTGTTCCTGCACGGCTTCCCGGAGTTCTGGTATGGCTGGCGGCATCAGTTGCCGGAGGTGGCGAAGACGCACCGCGCGGTGGCGATGGACATGCGCGGCTACAACCTGTCGGCGAAGCCGCCGCGCGTCGAAGACTACGCCATTCCGCTGCTTGTGGAAGACGTGCGCGCGCTGGGCGCGAAGCTGAGCGGGGGAAAGAAGTTCACGCTGGTGGGACACGATTGGGGCGGCGTAGTGGCCTGGGCGTTTGCCAGCGCGCACCCGGATCTGCTCGAACGCCTGATCATCGTCAACGCGCCGCACCCTGCCGTGTTCCGGCGGCAACTGGCCACCAACCCGGCCCAACAGAAGGCCAGCCAGTACATGATCATGTTCCGTGGACCGGACGGCGAGAAGACGCTGATGGACAACGGCAACGCCTGGCTGAACCGGATCTTTCCGCACTTGACGGAGGAAGAGCGCAAGGCGTACAACGAGGCCTGGTCGCAGCCCGGCGCAATTACCGGCGGACTGAATTACTACCGCGCTTCGGGCATCGGCCCGGCGAGCGATCCGCAGGCCGCCGAGGGGCCGCGCTTCGAGGTCAAGGTCAGGACGCTGGTGATTCACGGCGAAGGCGACACGGCGATTCTCGCGAGCAATCTCGACGGGCTCGGAGAGTACGTTTCCGATCTCACCGTGAAGCGAATCCCGAACGAAGGGCACTGGGTGGCTCAGACCGCGGCGGCGGCGGTCAACGCCTACATCCGCGAATTCCTCGGCCGATGAGCGCGCTTATTCGGTAAGGCGCACCACGAAGGAGCCGTTCGTGCCGTCTCCCGCCCCCGGCCGGTGGCTACCCTGCACGTACGTTCCGATGAACTCGGCGCACCACGCCTGGTTGCCGCCGTTTCCGTAGGTGTTACCTACCGTCAGGAAGAACCCGCCGATGCCAACGATGCGATGGTTGGAGCCCGGAGGCGTTCCGCCGTCGTTAATCGGCGCGGCCACAATGCGGCGGCCGTTGCCGGTGCTGCTCGCCAGGTACTGAGCGAACGTCTGCGACGCTGTGTCGCTGTCCTGCGCGATCCGGTCCTCAATCGAATCGAGCTGGCTCTGCTTGGCCCCGCCCGTCATTTGAACCAGGTCGCCGACGGTGCGCGTGATCGACTGGTAATCCTCTTCGATGGTGAGACGAATCACGTTCGCGCTGTTGATCTCGATGTAGCCGCGCTCGGACGCGCCGCCCGCTTCCGCCTTGTCGATCACCGCCTGGATCCGATCGCCCGGGCACACATTGCTGGCCTTGCCCTTCTTACCCAGGGTCGGCGACGTCGGCCACCGCAGGGTATGGCTCTCCCCCACCGTCAGCCCGAAGTAGGGAGGTGTGTTGTTGTGGGCGAACGGCGAGAACGGGAACAATCCCTCGCGCCACGTCGTCCGCGCCACTTGCGCCGCGGCGGACCGGGAGTTGACCGGCGTTTCGAGCTTCGCCGTGATCACGGGCAGAAAGAACATCTTCACGTTCTGCGTGACGCTCACGCGCGCCCAGCGGTATCCCACCGCCGTGCCCGGGTTCGCCGACCACGGGCCCGCGCCGCTGTTGGCAAACTCCACCGACGGGGCGGTGACCGTGGTGCTGTTGAAGTTCCATTTCAGACCGGTGGCGCCGGCGGCTGCTTTCGCCCGCGTCAGGCCCGCCGCGGTGCCGTCCAACTCCAGCGCCGCCGCCACCGAGGCGGCATCGGCGATGTTCTGCAATTCACTCTTGGCGATGTAAAGCTTGCCCATGTCCACGGCCAGTCCGGCGGCCCCGAGCAGAGCAAGGGCGCTGACCATTGTTACGACGAGAACATAACCACGTTGGCGGGATCTGTTCGGAGAACTCATTGAGACCTTTCCTCGAACGCGACCATCCCCAGTATGGATCGGAGGTACTGCAAAGGCACTCCGCCGAAAACCGTACGACCCTCGCACATCCACCGTAGCCCCGAAAACCGGGGACGGACGAGACGTTCCCGGGTTTCGGTTCGCGCCCCGCTTCAGCGAACCGTCTCGCCCGGCCCCGAGATCCCGATCACGCGAGCGATGGCTTCCGTGTACAGGCGGTGTTCCTCCTGCAAGATGCGCAGGGAAAGCGACTCCTCCGTGTCCCCTTCCAGAACCGGGACCGCGGCTTGCAGAATGATCTCCCCGTGGTCCAGTTGCTCGTCCACGAAATGCACCGTGCAGCCGCTGATCTTCACGCCGTGTTCGAGCGCCTGGCGCTGCGCGTGAAGGCCGGGGAACGACGGCAGCAGCGAAGGATGGATATTGAGAATCCGGCGGGGATAGGCGGCCACGAACACCGGGCTGAGCAGCCGCATATAACCAGCGAGGCATATGAGATCCACGCCCCGGCCGCTCAACTCCCGCAACACCAGGCGGTCGTGCTCTTCGCGCCCCACGCCCTTCGAAGGAATGCACACCGCGGGCAACCCCAGCGCCTTCGCCGTCTGAAGGCCTCTCGCCCCCGGCACGTTGGAGATCACTACCGCGATTTCACAGCCCGGCAGCCGCCCCTCCCGGACGCTCGCCGCGATGGCCTCGAAGTTCGATCCGCGGCCGGAGAGCAGGATCCCCAGGCGCGTCACTTGTAGACGACCCTTGGCTTCGGCGCACGCGCGGGTTTCACCACTCCGATCCGGTAGGGCGTCTCGTTCAACCGGGCCAGCACGCGCTCGGCCTTCTTCAGATCCGGCTTCGCCACAACGAGGATCATCCCGATGCCCAGGTTGAACGTCCGGCGCCAATCGTCCTCGGGAATGTTCCCCAGGCGCTTGAGCAGTTCGAAGATCGGCAACACGGGCCACGAACCCACTTCGATCTCCGCACCCAATCCGCGGGGCAGCACGCGCGGCAGGTTATCCGTGATCCCGCCCCCTGTGATGTGCGCCGCCGCTTTCAAAACGCCCGCTTTGAGCAGCGCCTGAATCGGTTGCAGATAACTGCGGTGGACCTTCAATAGCTCCTCGCCCAGGCTCCGGTCCAACTCCGGCACGAACGCCTTCGGCTGGCGCCCGGCCACTTCGAACAGCAGCTTGCGAGCCAGCGAGTAGCCGTTCGTATGCAGACCCGTGGAAGCCAAACCCAGGAGTTGGTCGCCCGCCGCCACCTTCGTGCCGGTCATCATCCGGCTCTCTTCCACGGCGCCCACGATGAAGCCCGCCAGGTCGTATTCACCCGGCGCGTACAGGCCGGGCATCTCCGCCGTCTCACCGCCGATCAACGCGCAGCCGTTGGCCTTGCAACCGCGCGCCAGCCCTTCCACCACCTGCGCCGCCACCTGCGCGTTCAACTTCCCCACCGCGAAATAGTCCAGGAAGAACAAGGGAATCGCACCCTGCACGGCGATGTCGTTGACGCAGTGGTTCACCAGATCCTCGCCGATGGTGGAGTGCTTGCCGGTGAGAATCGCCACCTTGAGCTTGGTGCCAACACCGTCGGCGGATGAAATCAAGACCGGCCTCTTAAAGCCCGAAAGCCGGTAGCCGGCGCCAAAGGAGCCGATGTCGGTGAGGACACCGCGAGTGAAGGTCTTGCGCGCGAGGCCCTTGATAAAACCTACAGCGCGGTCCGCCTCGCCGATATCCACCCCGGCATCTTTGTAGCGAATCTGTTTTTTTGTTGATGCCATTGGGGAATCAGGAACTCTATACTATAGCGACAAGCCTATGAGGAAAGCCATCTGCTCGCCCGCGCCGGGCGGCGGTGGCGGGGGACGTGTTCTTGCAGCACTGGGAACCATCGCACTACTTGCACCCTCCGCCTTTGCCGCCGCTCCCACAGTGGTTGCCATTCGCAACGCCAAAGTCGTCACCGTCAGCGGCCCCGTTCTGGCCAAGGCGACGGTGGTGGTTCGCGACGGCCTGATCGAAGCCGTCGGCGAGAACGCCGCCGTGCCGCCCGGCGCCTGGGTGGTGGAGGGCGAAGGCCTGACCGTGTATCCGGGATTGATGAGCGCGCTCAGCACCTGGGGCATTCCGCAGCCCGCGCCGGCGGCCGGCGGGGCAGCCGGCGCTCTCGCCGCGCTCACCCGCGGCGGCGGCGCTCCCACCACACCTGGCGCCCCCGCGCCGCCGCCCGCACGCGGTCCCGAAGACCGCCCGGCCACCACCAGTTGGCAGCGTGCCGCCGATCTGATCCAGATGTCCGACCGCCGCCTGGAGACCGCCCGCTCGGCCGGCTTCACCGCCTCGGCCACGTTTCCCGCGCGCGGCATCTTCACTGGCCACGGCTCGGTGATCAGCCTCGCGGGCGCCAGCACCGGAGCGATGGTGCTTGCGGATTCCGCCGGTCTCTTCACCACCACCCAAACCGCCGGGTTCAGCAACTTCCCGGGTTCGCTGATGGGCGTGATCGCCTACATCCGCCAGGTCTATCTGGACCTCGAACACTATCAGATGACCAAAGCCGACTACGACAAGAACCCTCTCGGCAAGAAGCGCCCCGCCTACGATCGGGCGCTCGAGGGCGTCGCGGCCGCCCCTCGCGTGCTCCTGCCCGCCGTCAACGCCGTGCAGATTGACCGCATGCTGCGGCTGGCCGGCGACCTGAAGGTGAAACCCGTTCTCTACGGCGCGCACGAAGCCTACAAGGCGGCCGCCCTGATCCAGAAGAGCGGCGCCCCGGTGCTCGTGAACGTGAGTTGGCCCGAGCGGGAGCGCGACGCGGACCCGGACCTCGAAGAGACGCTCGATGTGCTGGAACTGCGCGAGCTCGCCCCCTCTTCACCCGCGGCGCTGGCCAAGGCCGGCGTGAAGTTCGCCTTCTATGCGAACGACAACGCACAGCCGCGCGACATCCTGCGCAACGTGAAGAAAGCGATTGACGCCGGGTTGCCGTTCGATCAGGCGGTGCGCGCCCTGACGCTTTCTCCGGCCGAAATCTACGGCGTCAGCGATCGCGTCGGCTCAGTGGAAAAAGGCAAGATCGCGAACCTGCTGGTGACCAAGGGCGACCTCTTCCAGGACGCAACACGAGTCGAATTCGTGCTCATCGACGGCAAGCGGTTCGATCCGGCGCCGGAACTGCCCGGCGCGGGGAACCCCTTCGCCGCCGCGCCTACCATGGAGGAGTTGATGGACCTGTGGCTGCATCTGTTCGACGCCCACGAGGAAGCCAGCGGCTGCAACCACGGCGACGCCGGTTCGCACGCGCCGCGGGGGGTGATTCAGTGAGAAGGCTGCTCCCGTTGTTACTGGCCCTGCCGCTCTCTGCGGCCGATGTCGTGATTCAGAACGCCAAGGTGCTCACCATCACCAAGGGCGAATTCACCGGCTCAGTGCTGATCCGCGACGGCAAGATCGTCGAGATGGGTCCGAAGGTGATGGCCCCTGGCGGCGCCCAGGTGGTGGACGCCGGCGGCATGTTCCTGATGCCCGGCATCATCGATTGCCACTCGCATATCGCCGCCGACGCGATCAACGAAGGCAGCGTATCGGTCTCGTCGATGGTCGCCATCGAGGATGTGATCAACTCCGAGGACATCGACATCTATCGCGCCCTGGCGGGCGGCGTGACCACAGCGAACATCCTTCACGGCAGCGCCAACGCCATCGGCGGGAAGTGCGCGGTGCTGAAAATGCGCTGGGGCAAGTCGGCGCGCGAGATGATCTTCGAGGGCTCGAAACCGGGCATCAAGTTCGCCCTGGGAGAAAACCCGAAGCGGCGCGGCTCACCGAGCGCCAGCCCGATCGGCGGCGGTTCGTCCAACCTTCGCTACCCCGCCACCCGCATGGGCGTGGAGGACGTGATCCGCGAGGCGTTCACCGACGCAAAGGCCTATCAGGCGGAGTGGAAGGCGTACCACTCGAAGCAGGTCCTTCTGCCGCCGCGCCGGGATCTGAAGCTCGAGCCGCTGGTCGAGATCCTGGAAGGGAAACGCCTGGTGCACGCGCACTGCTACCGCGCCGACGAAATTCTCATGCTGCTCCGCGTAGCCGACGAGTTCGGCTTCAAGATCAAAACGCTGCAGCATGTGCTCGAGGGCTACAAAGTGGCCAAGGAAATCGCCGCCCACGGCGCCGGCGCATCCACCTTCAGCGACTGGTGGAACTACAAGGTGGAAGCGGCCGACGCGATTCCGTACAACGCCGCGATCATGGTGAAGAAAGGCGTGCTGGTTTCTCTGAACTCAGATTCCGCCGAACTGATGCGCCACCTCAACCAGGAAGCCGCGAAGACCATGAAGTACGGCGGCCTCACGGAAGCCGAGGCCCTCTCGCTGGTCACCATCAACCCGGCCCGGCAACTCGACATCGATCAATATGTCGGATCCATCGAGCCCGGCAAGCAGGCCGACCTCACCCTCTACGACAAGCATCCGCTGTCCAATTACGCGAAGGTTCAGAAGGTCTGGATCGACGGCGATCTCTACTTCGACCGCGATCGGGACTTGAGCGAACGCGCCGCCCGGGAAGGCCGCAAGAAGGCTCTCCTCGACAAGCAGCGCCGCGCGCAGCAGGAGCAGAAGAAGAACATCCCGTTCCGGAGGCCGCAATGAGAATCGCAGTACTGGCCGCGCTCTCCGCGGCGTCCGCCCTTGCCGGCGCCGACGACACGTTTCTGATCCGCAACGCAACGGTGCACCCGGTGTCGGGCCCGTCCGTCGAGAACGCCTCCGTGCTGGTGAGGGACGGCAAGATCGCCGAGGTGGGCGCGAAGGTCGCCGCGCCGAAGGGCGTGAGGATCGTCGAAGGCAAGGGACTGCACGTCTATCCCGGGATGATCGACTCGGCGACCCAGGTCGGGTTGAGCGAGATTTCTTCGGTGCGCGAGACCAACGACACGGGAGAGCTGGGCGAGTTCAACCCGCAATTGCGCGCCGTGACCGCCATCAATCCGGCCAGCGAGTTCATCCCGGTGACGCGAGCCAACGGGATCACCACGGCGATCGTGATGCCCGGCTCGGCGGGCGGCGGCGGTGGCGGCGGCGAGTTGCAGGCCCTGCTCGGCGGCGGGCAAACCAGCTACATCCTCGGCCAGGCCTCGATGGTCAACCTGGAGGGCTGGACGTGGGAGGAGATGGAAGTGAAGCGCGGCGCGGCCTTGCAGATGCGCCTGCCCCAGATGCCGCAGAGCCTGGGACGCTTCGCCTCGCTGCTCGGCCTGGAGAGCCAGACCAGCAACGTCGCCGAAGCACGCCGCCGCGTGGAACAGCAGCGGCGGACCGTGGCCTCGTTCTTCGAGGACGCCCGGCGCTACCAAAGGGCCAAGGCCGCCCAGGATCCAGGCTTCAAACCGGACCTTCGCTTCGAGGCCATGTTGCCGGTGCTCGAAGGCAAGCTGCCGGTGATGATCGCCGCAACGCGCGAGCGCCAGATTCGCGAGGCCGTGGCCTGGTCAGAGAAGGAGAAAGTGAAACTCGTACTCGCCGGCGTGCGCGACGCCGGCAAGATGGCCGAGGAACTCGCGAAGAAGAAGATCCCGGTGATCGTAGGACCAACGCTAGCCTTGCCCATCGACGAGGACGACGCCTACGACGCCGCCTTCACGCTGCCCGCCGAGTTGCATCAGGCCGGCGTGCCCATCGCTTTCGGTTCCTTCGGCAACCAGTTTGCGCGGAACCTGCCCTACCAGGTGGCGAACGCCGTCGCCTTCGGTCTGCCGAAGGAGGTCGCGCTCCGCGCCGTGACGCTGACCGCCGCGGAGATCTGGGGCGTTGCGGACCAGATCGGCTCCATCGAACCGGGCAAGGTCGCGAACCTGATGATCACCGACGGCGACCCGCTGGAGACCAGGACCGAAGTGAAACAACTCTTCATCCGCGGCAAGGCCGTGGATCTGGAGACGAAGCACACCAGGCTCTACAAGAAGTATCTGGCGCGGCCCTAGGAAAGGCCGCGCCTAAGGGGCGCGCCTACGCGCTCATCGAACCGAGGAACTCGCCGTTCGTTCGCGTCTTGGACAGTTTGTCGAGCAGCAGCTCGATCGACTCCACCGGCGAGAGCGGGCTCATCACCTTGCGCAACACCCACACGCGGTTGAGCTCTTCCTTGGCCAGCAGCAGCTCGTCCTTGCGCGTGCCGCTCTTGTTGATGTCGATGGCCGGGAACACACGCTTGTCGACCAGCTTGCGGTCGAGGTGGATTTCCATGTTGCCCGTGCCCTTGAACTCTTCGAAGATCACGTCGTCCATCCGGCTGCCGGTATCGATCAACGCCGTGGCCACGATGGTCAGCGAGCCGCCCTCTTCGATGTTGCGCGCGGCGCCGAAGAACCGCTTCGGCCGCTGCAGCGCGTTCGAATCCACGCCGCCCGAGAGCACCTTGCCCGAAGGCGGAACCACCGTGTTGTAGGCCCGCGCCAGGCGCGTGATCGAATCGAGCAGGATCACCACGTCGCGCTTGTGTTCCACCAGCCGCTTGGCCTTCTCGATCACCATCTCCGCCACCTGGACGTGGCGCGAGGCCGGCTCGTCGAACGTGGAGCTGATGACTTCGCCCTTCACCGAACGCTGCATGTCGGTGACCTCCTCGGGGCGCTCGTCGATGAGCAGCACGATGAGGCTCACTTCCGGATGATTCGTGGTCACCGAGTTCGCGATGCTCTGCAGCAGCATCGTCTTGCCGGTGCGCGGCGGTGCGACGATCAGCCCGCGCTGACCCTTGCCGATGGGCGTGAGCATGTCCATCACGCGCCCCGAATAGTTGTCCTTCACCGTTTCGAGCTTCAGCCGCTGGTTGGGATAGAGCGGCGTGAGGTTATCGAAGAAGATCTTGTTCCGCGCTTCTTCCGGCGGCTCGAAGTTGATCGCGTCCACCTTGATCAAGGCGAAGTAGCGCTCACCTTCCTTGGGCGGCCGGATCTGGCCGGAAATCGTGTCGCCGGTGCGCAGATCGAAGCGGCGAATCTGCGAGGGTGAGACGTACACGTCGTCCGGACCGGGCAGGTAGTTGTACTCCGGCGCGCGCAAGAAGCCGAAGCCATCGGGCAGGCACTCCAGCACGCCTTCGGAGAAGATGAGCCCGCTCTTTTCCGCCTGCGCCTTGAGGATGTTAAAAATCAAATCCTGCTTGCGCATGCCCGCCGCGCCGATCACGCCGTGATCCTTGGCGATCTGGCTGAGCTTCTGGATGCTCATCTCTTTGAGCTCGACCAGGTCGAGCGTCATCGCGCCGTTCTTCGCCTGCGCCGCCTGTTCATGGCGCTGCGCGGCAGTGGCCGCCGGGCCGGTGGGCTTCGGCGCCTTCCCCGACGCCCCTTTGCCCTCGCCCTTGGCTCCGTCGCCTTTGGCGGCTTCCGCCTTCGGGACGGCTTCGCTCTTGGGTGCTTCCGCGGCGGGCGGGGGCGGCGTGTCCACCGCCGCCGGCGCGGGCGCGGGCGCGGGGGCGGCCGTCTCTTTCTTCGAAGCCTTCGATTCGGCCTTGCCCTCGGGTTTGGGGGCGGCGGGGACCGGCTCCGGCTTCGTCTCGGTGGGAGCCTTCGGCGTCTCCGCGGAAGCGTCCGCGTCCGAAGGGTTCACTTGATCTGTGTTTTCGATATCGCTTGCCACAGTTCCCTCACTCCCCGGCCAGTCTTGGCCGAGAATGCAACCGGCTCGCCCTCCGCCATTTCCTTGCGGATCGCCGCCAGTCCTTGCACTTCTTCCTTCCGGTTCAGCTTGTCCACCTTCGTCGCCACCACCAGGTAGCGCCTCGCGTGGACTTCCAGCCACCGCTTCAACTCCAGGTCCATCTCCATCCAGCCGCGCCGCGCGTCCAGCAGGACCACGCACAGCGCCAGCGCAGGCCGTTCGGTTAGATACGCGTCAATCGTGCGCGTCCAACTCGCGACCACCGCCTTCGGCGCCCGGGCGTAACCATAGCCCGGCAGGTCGACGAACACAAAGCGTTCGTCCACCCGGTAAAAATTGATTACCTGGGTTCGTCCGGGAGTGCTGCTGACGAAGGCCAGCTTGCCGTTGCCGGCAAGCGCATTCAACAGCGTCGACTTCCCAACGTTACTACGTCCCAGAAACGCGATCTCCGGCCGGTCCGCCGGCGGAAAGTGTTCCGGTTTGGCTGCGCTCTTGATCAGCTCCGCCCGTACCGTCACCGATCTCTCCCTCGCGGTAACGCTTTTCTACTGAAGTGCCTTAGTGCGTGACTTTCTCTTTGTCTTCCTTGCTGCGCTCGGCGATGATCTCCAACGCCGGCGAACTGCCCGCGGTCAAAGGCAAGGCGCCGATTTCCCGCTCCAACGCGATCTTCAGCACCTCATCCATCGAGTGCACAAAGTGCAACTGCATGTCCTTCCGGATGTACTCCGGAATGTCCGGCAGGTCCTTTTCATTATCGATCGGAAGCACCGCCTCGCGGATCCCGTGCCGGTGCGCCGCCAGCAGTTTCTCCTTCAGCCCCCCGATCGCCAGCACCTTGCCCCGCAGCGTGATCTCTCCCGTCATCGCAACGTCGGCCCGTGCCGGGATGCCGGTGAGCCCGCTGGCGATCGACGTCGCGATCGTGATGCCCGCCGAGGGCCCGTCCTTCGGGATCGCTCCCTCGGGGACGTGAATATGAATATCCAGGTGACGGTAGAAGTCCTTGGGCAAACCGATCGACGCCGCTCGCGAACGCAGGTAGCTCATCGCGGCCTGCGCGGATTCCTGCATCACGTCTCCCAGCTTCCCGGTCATGGTCAGCTTGCCACGCCCTTCCATGATGGTGACCTCCGTGGTCAGGATCTGCCCACCCACTTCCGTCCACGCCAGGCCCGTCACCGCGCCGACCTCGTTCTTCTTCTCGGCCGCGAGATCCCGGAACTTCTGCGGACCCAGCAGCTCCGGCACATTCGTGGCCTTCAGATCGAACGACGGCGGATCCTTCTTCTCCGTCGACGACTCGGCGTCCACCACCATCCGGGCGATCTTGCGGCACACGTTGCCCACTTCGCGCTCCAGGTTGCGCACGCCCGCTTCGCGCGTGTAGCCCTGGATCAATTGCAGGATGCCCTCGTCGGCGAAGCGTAGATGCTCTTCCTTCACGCCGGTACCCTTCATCTGCTTGGGCACCAGGAACCGCTTCGCGATCTCCAGCTTCTCCAGCTCCGTGTAACCCGAAAGCCGGATCACTTCCATGCGGTCCTGCAACGCCGGCGGTATCGTATGGAGCACGTTCGCGGTGGCGATGAAGAACACCTGGCTCAGATCGTATTCCACGTCCAGGTAGTGATCCACGAACATGTAGTTCTGCTCGGGGTCGAGCACTTCGAGCAGCGCCGCCGACGGGTCGCCGCGGAAATCGGTCGACATCTTGTCGATCTCATCGAGCATGAAGACCGGGTTCTTCGTTCCCGCTTTCTTCATCATCTGGATCATCTGGCCGGGCAGCGCGCCGATATAGGTGCGCCGGTGGCCGCGGATTTCCGCCTCATCGCGTACGCCGCCCAAGGACATGCGCACGAACTTGCGTCCCGTGGCCTTGGCGATGGACATGCCGAGCGATGTCTTGCCGACACCGGGCGGCCCGACGAAGCAGAGAATCGAACCCTTCGGGTTCTGCACCAGGCGGCGCACGGCGAGAAACTCAAGGATCCTTTCCTTGATCTTCTCCAGCCCGTAGTGGTCGCTCTCCAGCACCTGCTTGGCGTAGACCAGGTCCCGGATCTCTTTCGATTTCTTCTTCCACGGCACCGCGAGCAGCCAGTCCAGGTAGTTGCGGGAAACCGTCGATTCGGCCGACATGGGCGGCATTTGCTCCAGCCGCCGCAGCTCCGCGATCGCCTTTTCGTGCGCGTCCTTGGTCATCCCCGCCGAGTCGATCTTCTTCTTGAGCTCGTCGATCTCGCTCTTCTCGCCGCGCCCCAGTTCCTTCTGGATCGCCTTGATCTTCTCGTTCAGGTAATACTCTTTCTGCGCCTTCTCCATCTGCCGCTTCACGCGGCCCTGGATCGTCCGGTCGACGTTGAGCTTCTCGATCTCGATATCGAGCATCTCCGCCACGCGCGTCAGCCGGTCAATCGGATCGAAGATCTCGAGCAACTCCTGCTTCTCTTCGATGGTCAACTGCAGGTTCGCGCCCACCGTGTCCGCCAGCTTGCCCGGATCGTCAACCCGGATCGCCGCGATCATCGTTTCGTAGTTCAGGTTCTGGCTCAGCTTGACGTACTGCTCAAACAGCGAGGTGACCCGGCTCAGCAGCGCCTCCAACTGCGGCCCACCCTCCACCTTGAAGGTGAAGCTCTTCACCACCGCGCGGAAGTAGCCTTCGTCCTCGCTCACCGTCACGATCTTGGCCCGCTCCACACCCTCCACGAGCACTTTGATATTGCCATCCGGCAAACGCAGGCTCTGGACGATGTTGGCTACGGTGCCCACCTGGTAGATTTCGTCCGGCCGCGGTTCGTCAATCGAAGCGTCGTGCTGTGTGGCCAGGAAGATCTTCTTGTCGCCGCCCAGGGCCTCTTCAAGCGCGCGAACGCTCGATTCGCGGCCCACTACGAAGGGCGTCATCATGTAAGGGAAGATGACGACGTCCCGGATGGGCATCATCGGAAGGCGTTTCGTATCCGGCTTTTCCTTTGAACTGATCATGGAATCCTGATTCTCCCCCTGTCTTCAGGAAACGCCGAAGCGGCAAGAGGTGGCGCGCCACGGCGAATCCGCCGCCCGAGTGGGATGTGACCTGGAGGGTGGTTACCGGGAGGCGGGACGGTCAGCCCGCCTTCTCCAGGAGAGCCAAGTTAATCTTCTGCGAGAGCACCATCTCCTTCGTCACCAGGAACTCTCTGACTTTCTTGAACGAAGGCAGATAATACATCAGGTCGAGCATCAATTCCTCAAGGATCATGCGCAATCCCCGAGCCCCGACCTTACGCTCCATCGCCAGCGCGGCAATGGCTTCCAGTGCGTCGTCGCTAAACTTCAGTCTAACATTCTCAAACTCGAAAAGCTTTTGGTACTGCCGGATGATGGCGTTCTTCGGCTTCGTCAGGATCTGCACCAGCGCTTCCTTGCTCAGATCCTCGAGCACTCCTACCACCGGCATGCGCCCGATAAACTCCGGAATGAAGCCGAACCGAATCAAGTCCATCGGCTGGATCTGCTCCAGGAGCGAGTGATCCCGCTGCACCCCCGGATGCGCCCGCCGAATCGACTCCGGCCCCTCGGTCTTCTCGTCGCCGGCCACAAAGCCCATGGTCTTCCGGCCCACCCGCTTGGCGACAATCTTCTCCATCCCCACAAACGCTCCGCCACAGATGAACAGGATGTTCGTCGTATCCACCGGCGTGAACTCCTGGTGCGGATGCTTCCTTCCGCCCTGCGGCGGAACGTTGGCAATCGTGCCCTCCAGGATCTTCAGCAGCGCCTGCTGGACCCCCTCGCCCGAAACGTCGCGGGTGATCGACGGATTCTCGTCCTTCCGCCCGATCTTGTCGATCTCATCGATGTAGATGATGCCCTGCTGGCACCGCTGCACATCCCAATCGGAGTTCTGCAGCAGGCGCAGGATGATGTTCTCGACATCCTCCCCGACATATCCCGCTTCCGTGAGAGTGGTAGCATCCACAATCGCAAAGGGTACGTCCAGGATCCGCGCCAGCGTCTGCGCCAGAAGCGTCTTACCGGTACCCGTCGGGCCGATCAGCAGGATGTTGGATTTCGACAGCTCGACCTCCGAACCCCGCTGTTTGTTCATCTGAATCCGCTTGTAGTGGTTGTAGACCGCCACTGCAAGCTTCTTCTTCGTCGCCTCCTGGCCAATTACATACTGGTCCAGGTACTCCTTTAGTTCCAATGGCTTGGGCAGCTTGTTCGGGCTTGCATACGGCTGATCCTGGCGGTCGTCCTCCAGGATCGAATTGCAGACCGCAATGCACTCGTCGCAGATGTATGCCCTGGGATAGTCGGAGGGAGAGGAGATGAGCTTCCCCACCACATCTTGGCTTTTATGACAGAAGGAACAGCGGAGCGATTCGTCGGTACCGGCTCGTTTCACCTATTATCCCCTGTTCTCCGCGCGAGGACAGACCCCTCGCGACGTCCGTCTGGAGAATCCCATGGGACCATTATCGCCCGGATTGCGAAATTCATCAATCCGTCGAGAAACCCGAGATGGTACCTTGGGGGCCGTAGTGCCAGGACGTAGTGCCAGGAAGCCCAGAGCGGTAGCCCTGCCGTGGCTCAACTCCGCGCGAAGTATAGGTTCACCGCCCGTTCCAGGCTTTCGTGGTTCATCTCCGGAACCTCCCCTTCGTACCGCCCGATCGACGTGAGGATGTTGCAGATGTCGTTCGGATAACAGGCTCGCAGCTCCGTGCGGCCGTCCATCAGGCAGAGGCGGCGCAGGTACTCCGCGCTGTCGTGCTCATATCGAACGTTCCGCGCCTGCACGACGCGTTGGAAGATCTGGTCAAACACGGCGGCCTCGACGGGCGGGACTTCGATCTTGTTCTGGATGCGGCGCAGAAACGCTTCGTCCGCCAGGTCGCTGGGATCGAGGTTGGTGGAGAACACCACCATCAGTTCGAACGGAATCTGGAACTTCACGCCATAGCGCAAGGTCAGGTAATCGACACGGCGGTCGAGCGGAACGATCCAGCGGTTCAACAGGTCGCGCGGCGACATCAACTGCCGCCCGAAGTCGTCGATGATGAAGATGCCGTTGTTGGCCTTCATCTGCAGCGGCGCGGCGTAGATGCCGCTCGATTCGTCCAGCCGCAGTTCGAGCATGCTCGGGATCAGTTCGCCGCCCACCACAATGCACGGCCGCTTGCACAGACACCACCGCTGGTCCATCTCCGGATCTTCCATCTCGATCTTGGTGTGGACCACCGGATCGTAGAGACTGATGATCTGGTTGTCCACTTCAATGGAATACGGAATCAGGATCGCGTCCTGATAGACGCGCAGCATCCGCTCCGCCAGGCTCGTCTTGCCGTTCCCCGACGGACCATAGAGGAAGATCGAGTTCTGCGAGATCAGCGCCGGCCCCAGTTGGTCGAGCATCCGGTCGGTGACGATAATGTCGGAAAAGGCCTGCCGCAGCACCCGCCGGTCCACCTGCACTTTCGCCGACTGCGCTTTCGTCGCCGCCAGGTAGTCCTTCAGCGACACCGGCGCCGCACCCGCGTACTGCGAAATCTGAAAGCGGTCCGAGGCGAGTTGCTTGCCCGCCTGCGAGAGCACGAACTGATAGTCGTTACCCACCATCCCCTTCACTTCGATCAACTGCTGCGCCCGGAGCTGCCGGAACGCAACGTCGACGATCGATAGCGAGAGCTTGAGGCTGCGCGACAGTCCGTGCAGACTGCTGAACCCCTCGAGCAGCAGGCGCCGCAGCACCAGGTCGAGGACGATCGACTGCGGTATGCCGAGCTGCTCCATCGACTGCGGCATGCGGGGCGAGAACGACGTACGGATACCAACCGCCAGCGTAGCCATGTCACCCTAACCATCGGCAGTCCCCGCCGTCAGGTTTAGCCTGCACGTTTCGCCCGCTGGGTCCGTCATCTGTATGTCCATGCGACCAGTGTCTCTGTGCCTGCTGGCGGGTTTCGCCGCCGCGCTCTGTCTGGGCGGGGAGGACACCCCGAAGGAGATGTTCGACCAGGCCCGCAAGGCCGGGAAGAATGGCGACTTCGTGCGGGCCTACACGCTCGCCGCCCAGGCCCGCGCGCTCGATCCGGCAAACCCCACCTACACCGCCTTCCACGACGCCGTGCAGCGCAAGGCGCTCCTGGCACTCAAGTCTCTGCCCGGCGCCGCCGATGCCGCCGATCCCGGCGACGAATTCCTCGGCGCCCTGACCGATTCCGAACTCGAAGAAGCACGCCGCCCCCTGCCCCCGCGCCGGCTCGCCGCCCGCGCCGAGCTCCGCAGCTTCGACCTCCGCGACACGCCGCGCGTTCTCTGGGAACAGGTCTCGCGCGCCTACGGCCTCGATGTGGTCTTCGACGGAGACTATCCCTCGGGCAACCCGATGCGATTCACGATCGACGAGGCCGGGTATCGGGACGCCCTCTGGGCGCTCGAAGCGGCAACCAACTCCTTCCTGGTTCCGGTGAGCGGCAAGCTGATGCTGGTCGTCAAGGACTCGCCGCAGAAGCGGACCGAAGTGGAACCCACAGGCGCCGCCGTGATCCCCGTCCCCGCGCCGGTGACCGTTCAGGAGGCCCAGGAGGTCGCCCGCACCGTTCAGCAGGTGATCGAAATCCAACGCCTGATCATCGACTCCTCCCGCCGCCTGGTGCTGGTGCGCGACCGCGTGTCGAAGGTCCACGCCGCGCGCGATCTGATCGAACAGATGCTGGTCTACGCCGGCCAGCTCTCGATCGAAGTCGAATTCGTTGCCGTGAGCCGCAACTCGAACCTCGACTACGGCCTCCGCCTACAGACCCTCTTCCCGCTCGTCAACTTCGGAGAGAAGGGGTACTCGGTCCCGCAAGGCTTCGCTCGTTTCGCCACGTTCGGCGGCGGACGTTCGTTCCTCGGCCTCGGGATCGCCGACGCCAGCCTCTTTGCCAACTACACCCGCAGCGACGCCGCCACCCTGCTGCGCAACGAGATCCGCACTCTCGACGGGAAGCCCGCCACGATGCACGTGGGCGACAAGTTCCCCATCCTGACCTCGGGCTTCTTCGGCGGCGACTCCGGCGACGATGCCTTTCGCCCGCCGCCCACCGTCAACTTCGAAGACCTTGGCGTGGTGATCAAGGTGACGCCCTTCCTCCACGGCGATGAGGACGTGACGCTCGAACTGGAGGCCGAATACAAGGTCCTCACGGGCCAGGCGTTGAACGGCATTCCGGTGATCGCCAACCGCAAGTTCGCCTCGAGGATACGGCTCAAGCAGGGCGAATGGGGCGTGCTGGCGGGCCTGCTCACGGAATCGAGCCAGCGCTCCTACAACGGTATCGCCGGCCTCGCCAGCCTGCCCATCATCGGCCCGTTTCTTCGAGAAAACAGCCGGTCGCGCCAGTACAGCGAGATCCTCGTTCTCCTGAAACCGAAGCTGGTCAGCCTGCCGCCCTCGGAGTCCGTCGCCAAGCCGTTCTGGATCGGCGCCGAGGGCCGGCTGCGAACCTGGCTCTGAGGGCCTACAATCGTAGCTTGCCCACCACGAACGAGTCCCTCCTCCTGGGCCGCGCGCCCGAGCAGCTTTCCCTTGATGAGCGCCGCGCCTTCGCCGGTTGGTGGGTGGCGCTGGAACTCTACTCGCCCGCCACGCTCCCGGAGCGCACCATTGCCGCGGCGGCGCCCGGCGCGGCCGCCTGTCTCAAGCGGCTCCACGATCGCGGCCGCGATCCGAGGAAGTTCGAGCTCACGGTGATTCAACCGCCCTTCCGCTAAGAACCGCGCCCAAGCCTCGTCACAACTGGTGGGGGCGCGACGGATCCCAAGGCGCCGGCGCGGCCCCGGCGAATCGAATCCGAGAGGCCACCCATGCGCTTATTGCAGGACCTGACCTATGCCGCCCGCCTGCTCAGACGGGATCCCGGTTTCACCCTCGTCGTCGCGGTTTCCATCGCGCTCGGCATTGCCGTAAATACGACGGTGTTCAGTATTGTTCATGCAACGCTGCTGGGCGAACTCCCGGTCCATCAGCCGGGCCGGCTGCTGGCGTTGGACGGGGGCAATTCGATCTCCTGGCCGGACTATCGGGACTACCGTGACCAGACGGGCGACGTGTTCGAGGGCGTGGCTGGCTACTTCCCGCTCGTTCCCGTGAACCTAAGCGACGGGGGCCGCCCGGAGCGCGTGTGGGGCCAGGCGGGTACGGGCAACTACTTCCGGGTGGCGGGCAGCCAGCCGGTGCTGGGACGCGCGTTCACGCCGGAGGACGACGAGGCGAAGGGCAAGAGCCCGGTGGTGGTGCTCAGCCACGGGTTGTGGAAGCGGCGGTTCGGGGGCGATGCGGGCCTCATCGGCCGCAAGATCACGATGAACAATCAGCCGTACACCGTGATCGGCGTGGCGGCGCCCGGCTTTGCGGGCACCATTCGCGGCTTCGTTCCGGAGTTCTGGGTGCCGCTGTCGATGGTTCACGAACTGCTGCCGGACCTGGGAAAGGTGGACCGGGAGCGGCGCAACGCGCAGTGGATCATCACCAACATGCGGCTGAAGGACGGCGTGAGCAAGGAGCAGGCGCTGGCGCGGGTGAACGTGATCAAGAAGCAGCTCTACGATGCGCACGACAAGCGCGCGCGGCCGTTTGTGCCATCGCGGCTGGAGCCGGCGGGGGGCATGCCGGGTGAGATTCGCGCGCAAACCATCACGTTCGTCAGCGTGCTGATGGTGGTGGTGGGCCTGGTGCTGCTGGTGGCGTGCGCGAACGTGGCGAACCTGCTGCTAGCGCGCGCGGCGTCGCGGCAGAAGGAGATCGGCATTCGCCTGGCGGTGGGCGCGGGGCGCGGGCGGCTGGTGCGGCAATTGTTGACGGAGAGTCTGCTGTTGGCGTTCCTCGGCGCGTTGACGGGCTTCGGGTTGTCGATGGTGGCGGTGCGGGCGGTGTCGCAACTGGAGTTGCCGCTGCCGTTCCCGATGCAGTGGGACTTCACGCCGAACCCGATGGTGTTCGGCTACGCGCTGGCGATGACCGTGGTGACGGGCCTGCTGTTCGGCCTGGTTCCGGCACTGCGGGCGACAAAGCCCGACCTGCTGGCGGCGCTCAAGGAGGACAGCGGGACGATGGGCCGGCTGCGGTCGTTTGGGTTGCGGAACGCACTGGTGGTGGCGCAGGTGGCCTTGTCGCTGGTGCTGCTGATCGGCGCGGGATTGTTCCTGCGCAGCCTGCGAAACGCATCGACCATCGACACGGGCTTGAAGCACGCGGGCAACGTACTGCTGATGGCCGTGGATCCAAAGCTACACAAGTACACGCAGGCGCAGAGCCAGCAGTTCTTCACGGAGTTGGAGCGGCGATTGGAAGCGACGCCGGGCGTGGCGTCCACCAGCCTGCTGGACGTGGTGCCGCTGTCGATCGGCGGCAGCTCCATGGACTACCGCTACCGTTCCACGGCGGGCGAGAAGAACATGAACGGGCACGTGTTCAACGTCGGCGCCCGGTACTTCGAAACGATGGGCGTGGGGCTGGTGCGCGGGCGCGATTTCGGGCGCGACCTGGTGAGTTCGCGCAAGGTCGCCATCATGAACGAGACCGCGGTGGAGCGGCTGTTCGGCGGAGAAGACCCGCTGGGCAAGGTCATTGAGCGCGACAAGGAGAAGTATGAGGTCATCGGTGTGGTGAAGAACAGCAAGTCGCGCAGCCTGGGCGAAGGCGCCGAGGCGATGGTGTATCACTACATCAACCAGGACTTCGGCTCGGTACTCAGTTTCTTCGGGACGGTGATTGCGGTGCGCGCGGAGGGCAGGCCGGAGTCGCTGATCCCGGCGGTGCGGAACCATATTGCCGCGCTCGATCCCAACATGGCAGTGTTCAACACGGAGACGATGGGCGATCATATCGGCAAAGCGCTGCTGATTCCGAGGCTGTGCGCGACGATCCTGAGTATCTGCGGCGTGACGGGGCTGGTGCTGGCGACCGTCGGTTTGTACGGCGTACTGAGCTACTCGGTGCGGCGTCGAACGCGGGAGATCGGCATTCGCATGGCGCTGGGCGCGCCGGCAGGGGGCGTGCTGCGTTCGTTCACTGCCCAGGGGTTGCTGCTGGCGGGCGGCGGCATGGCGATCGGCCTGACGGTCGCGTTCCTGGTGTCGCGGTTCGCGGCACCGCTGCTCTATGGGGTGGCGCCGGCGGATCCGGTGACGTTCCTCGGCGTGCCGGGGCTGCTGTTGGCCGTGGCGCTGATCGCGGCGCTGATTCCGGCGCGCCGCGCGGCGAAGACGGAGCCCATACGCGCGCTGCGCTACGAGTAACGTGAGCGCTTACGCGAACGTGACGCCGGCTTCCTTGCCGACCTTCAGGATGTAGTTCTTGCCCTCCTCATACTCTTCCGCGGTCTTGAGGTGTTCGAGCATGAGGGGGGCGGCCTGCGGCAGTTTTGCCAGTTCGGTCAGATAAGCGCGATAGTCCATCTCGCCGCGCCCCGGGATCACCTCGACAAAGTGCACGTTCATCTCGGGAATCCAGGCCAGGTCCTTGGCGTGGCAGGAGGTCACCCATTTCCCCAGCTTGGCGAAGCAATCGCGGGTGTAGGCGGCGTTCTCGTAGAAACGCTGCGGTGAGTTGATCCCGTTGCAGACGTCGATGTGGACGCCGAACGCGGGGCGGTCGACGGCCTTGATCAGCTTCAGGTAGGCGTCGGCCGTGTCGGGCAGCGTCCAGCCCATCATCTCAATGGCGAACTTGGTGCGCCTGGGCTTGATCTCGTCGATGAGCTTGCGGCAGTTCTCGACCGTGCCGTCGAAGAACTCTTTCGAGAAATTCCCCTTGTGCGGGCCGTACCAGACCTTGGGGTTGTAGGAGCCCGCGATGTCCACGCAGCAGCGGGCGGCGACGGCTTCGGCCAGCGCCAGCCGCTCGGCCACGTAAGCGAGGTTCTTCTTGCGGACTTCCCCGTCCGGGTCCATCATGTTGACCCAGGCCCCGACTTCGGCGATGACGACGTCGGCTTCTTTGTAGGCTTTCTCGATCGCCTTGCAGCGGTCCGCGTCCACAGCCTTCGCGCTCGGACAATAGGCGGCGCTGTAGCCCAGGCGGCGGTGTTCGCGCGCGAGCGCCCCGGGGTCGTCGCTCTTCAGGAAGATCGGCCCGCCGAGCCGGATCGGCGTGGACGCCGCGGCCCGGGCCAGCGGTACGGCGGCAAGCGCCGCCAGAGCGGCACGGCGTGTGAGGGTCGTCATGAGCCAGATTCTATCGCGCCTTCTCCCCCCGCGATCGCCCGTAACATGGGGTGAATCACCCCCGGAACCATCACGCCTGGTACCTCCCGGGCGAAACGGAACTGGATTGGAGCGTGGATAGACCGCATAATGTTCAGGTCCATGCGACTCGCCATTGCTTCCCTCGCCCTTGCGGCCGCTTGCTCGGGGCAGGTGTGCCCGACGATTGACTTCGTCAACGCGCGGAACTTCAACATGCTGACCGGCAGCAATGTGCTGCTCATGGTGGCCCGAAGGAGCGACGGCGCCTACTCGGGCTTTCCGCACATGAGTTCGGGGAGCTATCGCCGCTACCTGGAAATCCCGAACTTCCAGGACCGTTTCGCGAGCTGCCTGCCGCTGCCGGCGAGAGGGCAGGCTCCGCTCGACGTACGGACGCCGCGCGGCGCGGCTTCCGGTCCGGCAGCCGTGATTGCCGACGCGGGTAACGGGTCGACTGTGGGCGCCTGGATCGGACTCGGCGGAACCGTTCTGCAGGTGTATCAGGGGAGCCGGGAAGGCTCGTTCCGCACGCGCACCAATTACACCGTGGGCCCGGCGCGCCGCGGCGTGCTCGCGGATGACTTCGACCGCGACGGCCCGCCCGATCTCGCCGTGCTCTACACGGCGAATGACGGCCGCGCGAGCGGCATCGCCTTCCTCAAGGGCAACGGCGACGGGACCTTCGGCGCGCCGGTCAACACCACCTTCGACGCCAACTTTCCCGCCTCGTTCGCCCGGACCGACTTCAACGGCGACGGGCGCCTGGACCTGGCTGTCGCCGACAACGGCGGCCGCATCTACGTATTCAATGGACGGGGCGACGGCGGCTTTACGGCCGGCCCGGTCTACACGCTGGCCGCGGGAAACAACATCACCTCAATCGCCGTCGGCGACGTGAACGGCGACGGCCGCGCAGACCTGGTGGCGGCCACCGGCGCCGGGCGGTTTGCCGTCCTGGGTGGGAACGCGGATGGGACATTTGCCGCGCCCCGCGACTTCGAGGGGCTCACCCAGCCGCAGTACATCGCGCTCGGCGATTTCAACCGCGACGGCCGCCCGGATATCGCCCTCTCCTCGCAGACGCAGACCGTGGGCATCGCGCTCAACCGCGGAGACGGGACGTTCGCCGCCCCCGAAGCCTACGTCGCCAACTACGACGCCTCCACGCTGCAACTGGTGGACTTCAACCGCGACGGACATCTGGACATCGTGATCGGCGAGGGCAGCGACCAGGCGATGGCGCCCGGCGGCGATAGCGGCTACTTCATGGTCTTGCTCGGCAACGGCGACGGCACTCTCGCCGCCGCTCCGCTCTCCACGGCCGAGTTTCAGGTAACCCAAGGCGCAGCCGGCGATTTCAACGGGGACGGGCGGGCGGACGTCGTCGTAGCGGGCTTCAGCGGTAATCTCCAGACCCTGCTCATGGGGGCCAACAATCGCCTGCGCCGAGGTCCACGACTGCGCATCGACGCGGCCGCAGCGGCTGAGATGGCCACCGGAGACTTCAACGGCGACGGCCGCCTGGATCTCGCGATCGCCGCGGATACCTCACGCGCCGTGCTCGTGCTCGCCGGCGACGGACAGGGCGGCTTCTCACAACTGGCGCGCGTCGCCACGCCGCTCACCGCGTTGAGTGTGAGCACGGCGGACTTCAACGGAGACGGGCGGGCCGACCTCGCCGTTGCCTACCGCGGCGCCCAGCAAACCGATGCGGGCGGCGTGCGCCTGCTGCTGAACCAGGCGGGGAGTTTCACGTTGGGGCCCGAGGTGCGCGCCGGCTCGCCGTCGCAGGTGGTTGCGGGCGATCTCGACGGCGACGGCCGGGCCGACCTGCTGGTGCTGGAGCGGGGCCCGTTCGAACCGAACCCGGCCAACCCGGGTGCGCTCCTGTTCCTCGCCGGCCGGGGCAACGGCACGTTCGCCGACCCCGTCACGTATCGCGCGAGCCTGGGGCCCGCGCGCGTGGTCACCGGCGATCTGAACGGCGACGGGCGAAGGGATCTCATCGTGCTGGGCCGCGGGCCGAGTTTCCGTTTCGAAACCGGGGTCCTGCTCGGCCTCGCCGGCGGGCGCTTCGGCGCCGCCACGCTGTATCAGTCTTCGTTCGGGCCCGCCGACGCCGTGGTGGCCGACTTCGATGGTGACGGCCGCGCCGACCTTGTCACCGCTCATTGCTGCGGCGAAACGGACATGACCGTCCGTCCGGGCAACGGCGACGGCACGCTCCAGGGCGAGGTTCACTTCCCCGGCGGCGGCGATCCGGCCCAAGTCCTGGCCGGAGACCTCAACAACGACGGCCGGCCGGACCTGGTGATCCGCGGCACGGCGGGCGTGTCGACGCTCATCAACAACTCCCGGCGGGGCGTCGAGATTGTGAACGCCGCCACCTTCGCCGCGGGCCCGGTGGCACCCGACTCGATCGTCACCGCGCGGGGCTCGCGCCTCGCCACCGCCACCGCGCAGGCCGAATCCGCCGCCCTGCCCACGGCGCTCGCCGGCACCATCGTCCGCATTCGCGACGCCCGGGGGATCGAACATTCGGCCCCCATGAGCTATGCCTCGCCGGGCCAGATCAACCTGGTGCTGCCCGCGGCTGTGGCGCCGGGCGCGGGGACCGTGACCGTAACCGCCGGCGACGGGTTCACGCAAACGGGAACGGTGGTGGTGGAGCCGCTGGCGCCCTCTATTTTCCAACTGAACGGCGCGGGTCTGACCGCCGCTTGGGCTATCCGCATCCGCCGCGACGGTTCGCGCACCTATGAGCCTGTCTACGACGTGGCCGGAGGAGCGGTGGTCGCGAAACCGATCGACCTTGGTGAAACCGGCGACCAGATCGTCCTCGAAATCTACGGCACCGGCCTGCGCGGCGGTTCCGCCGGCGTGCTGGTCCGCATGGGCGGGTCCAGCCTCACGCCCGCCTACGCCGGGCGACAGCCCGATTTTCCCGGGCTTGATCAGGTCAACATCACCGTCCCCGCTTCGTTTCGGGGGCGCGGCGCGGTGACCCTCACTTTTGAGAGCGAGGGTCGAGTGAGCAATGAGACGACGCTCACGTTCCGTTAGGCTCACTGCGTTCCTGATCGCGCTGCCGCTCGGCGCCGTGCCGGTGATCGAACGCGGAGGCGTGCGCAACGCCGCCAGTTTGTTGCCCCAGGGGATGCCGGGCGGAGGTCTCGCTCCAGGGATGCGCGTGGCCATTCGAGGACTCGACCTGGCCGGCACAACCCGCGTGGTGGTCGCGGCCGCGGGCGGAGCCTGGTACGCTCCGGTGCTCGAATCGTCTCCGGTTCGCGCCGTGGCCGTCATCCCGGCCGGCGTGCCGCCCGGCACGGCGCGCCTGTCCATCGAGCGCGGCGACGAGCGGAGCGCGCCGGCGGCCGTGCGCGTGGGAACGAACAGCCCGGGGCTTTTCAGTCTCGACGGCTCGGGCCGCGGCGCGGCGTCAACGCGACGCTTCGCTCGCGGATCGCACGTGGTTCTTCCGGCCACCGGAATGGGTGGCCGCGGCGCGCGGGTGCTGGTGTGGATCGGCGGCGTGCTCGCGCAGGTGGCGGCCGCCGTTTCGGAGCCGGGGAGGGAGCCCGGCGTGGACGCGCTCGCCTTCGTGATTCCGCACAACGCGCCCGCAGGCTGCGCCGTACCCGTACAGGCGCGGATTGGCACGGGGCCGGTGAGCAACGCGGTGACGGTTGAGATCGAGGGAGCCGGCGAGTGTCTGACGGCCGCTCGCTTCGATGAGTGGATTCCGCGCGGCGGGCGCAGTGCCATGCTGCTTGCCTTTACGCTGGCGGCGCGTGTCGCCGTCGACCGGCAACTGGCCGTGTCCCGAGGCGAGGGCTTCGCGGCCGCGTTCCTGGAAGGAAGCCACCAGGCGGGCATCGCCATCCCCGCGGAGGGCACGTGCATGGTCTACGCTTCCTCAAACCCGGTGGCGGGATTGCGGGACAGGCTGCGCGAACTGCTGGCCGGAGAGGGCCGTGTGCTCGATGCCGGACGGGTGTGGGCCGAGAGCGGCGGCCGCCGCGAAGACCTCTCCGCACGCAGTTCCGGTGTGCTCTATCGCCATGCCGGCGGCGCCATGCCGGCCGCCCATGAGATCGTGCGCCCGGCGTTCTTCGCGGGAAACAGCGTTACCGTGAAGGGATCGGGAGGCAAAGACGCCGGGCCGTTCGAGAAGCGGGTAGCGCTGCCGGAGCCCCTGACGTGGCCGGTCCGGGACGCTCCCGAGGAGGTGGATCGCACGCGCCCGCTGCGCCTTGCCTGGAAGGCGTCCAACCGGGGCCAGCCCGTCTTCGCCGGCGGCCTGGTGCTGGAGCGTACGGCGCGCGCCGCCGCGGGTTTCGTGTGCCGGGGGCGAAGCGGAAGCGAGACGATCGAAGCGCCATCCCACGTCCTCGAGTTCCTGCCGCAAGCCAGGGGCGAGGTGGAGCGATCGCTCGGGTTTCTCTTCCTCGCGACCGTTCCCGAAAGCGCCCCCGCGATGCACCTCGATATCGAGGGCCTGAACGGAATGCTGGCCGTGGGCGCCTACATCGAAGTCCGGTCGGCGCGATTTCGCTAGCAAGTGCGACGCCGAGTCGGCGCTTCGGCGATGACTGATTGACGATCCCATTCCCTGTTGACAGCATCTAGCCTTTGCTACAGAATCATCGTGAACGCAAGGTCGGACCCGCGCCAAGGAGCGGTTGTATATGGTGGTTCACGCACTTGCTCGTCTTTCAGCCCTAGTGTCATCGAACCCTCTTTACGCCCTGATTACCCTATTGGCACTAACTTCCTTCGAGACCGCTGTTGCCCAGAACCGTTCCACGGATTCGCCTGAGAACGGGCAAATCGCAATTCGTCTATCTGGGCAGGTAGTGGACACATCCACTGGGAACCCGGTGCCCCGAGCCGAGACCGTCTGCAAGGGTGAAGACGACACGTCCACCCCTCCTGTCACGACCCTTACAGACGGAGAGGGCCGCTTCGAATGCAAGGGGCTTCGGCCGGGGCGATACCGAATTTCGGCCCGGCGGGATGGCTATTTGCGTTCTGAGTACGGCAGCAAAGGGCAAGGGCGTCCCGGCTTGCCGATCACACTGACCCCCGATCGGAAGGATGAGCGAATCACAATCCGATTGATTCGCCTTGCAGCGGTGAACGGGCGCGTTTTTGGCGAGGATGGCGATCCGATCAAGGACGTGACCATCCAGGCCTTGAGGGACCGCTTCCAGCGCGGCAGGAAAGTTCTGCTTCCCACGGCCTACGCTCGAAGCAACGACCGGGGCGAGTTCCGCATCTCGGATTTGGAACCAGGCCGCTATGTCGTCGTCGCGGACAGAATGAACTACCTGAGACCCCGCCCGGCCCATGGCGATACCTCGGAGACGGGATATGTGACGACATACTTTCCGAATGGATCCGAGCCCAGCCAAGCCCAGGTTCTCTTGCTGGAGCCTGGCGCTGATCTTCCCGGCGTGGACTTCAGCCTCAAAAAGACTCGCGTGTTTAGTGTAAGAGGCAGGATTGCGCGGCCTGCTGGCAGCGAACCGCTGCGCGGCAATCTCGTGCTGGCCATGCCGAACACACTGATGCGAGCCTCTACGCCGATTCGGGAGGACGGCACTTTCGAGCTGCATGGGCTGCCCCCCGGCTCCTTTCCGTTGATCGCAATGATGCAAACCGATGGTGGTCAGTCCACCGCTTCTTCTATTGTCGAAGTGTCCGATCGGAACATCGATGACTTCGTGCTGACACCAACCGTGAGCGTCACGATCGTCGGGAAGGTCAGGTCGTCCGCCTCGGGCGAGCCGCTTCCCCAGGCATCTGTTGCTTTGATTGCTGCTGGTGAAGGAGTGGGAAGGCCCGGCTCCGTTTCCACCGTGGTGAAGGGGGACGGAGCCTTTACGCTGACTGGGGTGAACCCGCAGCGATATCGCCTGGAAGTCGGCGGACTGAGCGGCAGCCGGTTCTACCTGAAAGAGGCACGGCTGGCGGGTGTGAACGTACTCGATCAGGATTTCGATGTTACCAGTTCGGTTACCGTGGACTTACTGCTTTCCGCGGACACTGGCTCCGTCAGCGGGGAGGTGATAGAAGCGGGTAGACAAAGTGCCGGCACCACAATTCTTCTGGCGCCGAAAGGCGCGCGTAGAGCGCATTGGACTTATTATCGTACGGCGTTGGCGGACGGCGAGGGTAGATTTCGAATCACTTCTGTCGTGCCGGGCGACTATACCGCAATACCGCTCGAGGCGCCGGACCTGGACGAATGCCTAAATCCGGAGTTCGTCAAGCAGCACGAGAGTAGAGGAACGGAAGTGACCGTCCGGGTGGCCGGTGAAGCGAACGTCAAGCTGGAAGCGAAACGATGACGGCAGCCTCACCGACGCATTCGCAAGACCTACTGCACAATGACTACTGACGGATCAAGGGTGGTTTGGAGAATCCCATGGGCATCTACTTGGTAGGCCACTGCCGCAACCACCTTCTGCCGCCCCGGGAAAGGCCGGAACTTCCAGGAACGCACGGCGGCCATGGCGTCTTGGCTCAGTGAGGCAACGGAAGGCCCTGATACGTCCGTCACGAACCCTTCTGAATCGATTTCGAGGCGCAAAACGCCGGGTGATCGTGAAAACGGCCGTTCTAACTTGGGCTGCGCGTAGCGGTCGAGGTGGCTTCGCATCTCCGCGGTGTTTACGGTAGCGTCCAGCAGACGTGCCGTACCGATGGCGGTGGGATGTGCGGGGGCGAAAGAATCAACGGACAAGAGAGCCAGGTGAGCCAGGTTCTCGGGGCGTGCAACGCTGGCTACCCCGTCTCTGAGCACGACATGGTCCTGTACGCTCAGGACGGTTCCCAGCAGCCCGTTCTTGAAGTACTTTACGACCAGAGGAGTGGGAGAAGTGACGAATAAGGAAATGGTGCGTGCCGCTGTGTCGGAACAGCTTACTGCGAGGCGGCCCGCTTCCAGGGAGTAGCGCCCTACAGGCACCGCGCGCCAGCCGGCCACCGAACCAATCGGGATACCACGGATGTCGCGTCGAGTGCGAGCCACTTCCTGCAATTGAACATTCGATGCCAGATGCTCGCCGATCCGCACGCCGATGATACTATGGCACGGCTCCGAGCCAGCAAGATGGATCTCTAAAGACTTCGCGCCGGGAGTGAGGTCAAGCGTCGTAACGCCCCCTATCTGTTGAGCGAAGCCACTGGCGGCAAGCACTGCCGCCGAATACAGGGAAAGGCATTTCTTGGCGTTACTCATAAGAAGGAGCGCTACTCGGAATCGTAAGCGCGCGTCTTCTCTCTGTCAACGCTACCGCAGATGCTTCGCCGCTTCCAGGCGCGCGCGGGCGCGGGCAGCGGCGTTGAGGGCGCGGGCGACATCGACGCCAGGGGCGGGATTGAGCATGCGCTGTTCGGCGCGGCGCAGGGCTTCCTGGGCGCGGTCGAGGTCGATCTCTTCGGCGTTTTCCGCGCGGTCGGCGAGCACGCGGACGTGGTCGGGCTGAACCTCGAGGTAGCCGCTACAAATGGAAATGTGCTTCCTGACGCCGGACTCGGTGAGGTACCACAGGCTGCCGCAGCCGAGTTCGCCGAGCAGCGGCGCGTGGTCGGGCAGGATGCCGAGGTAACCATTGGCCCCCGGCACCTGCACTTCCTTCACGGTCTCGCGGACCAGCAGGCGCTCGGGCGTGGTGATTTCGAGTTGCAGGCTGGCGGGCATGGCCTACATCGCCTTCTTCATCTGCTCGTAGCGCTCGCGCACGTCCTCGATGGTACCTTGCATGTAGAACGCCTGCTCGGGCACTTCGTCGTGCTTGCCGTCGACGATCTCCTTGAAGCCGCGGATGGTGTCGGCGAGCTTCACATACTTCCCCTTGAAGCCGGTGAACTGCTCGGCCACATGGAAGGGCTGCGAGAGGAAACGCTGGATCTTGCGGGCGCGCGCCACAGTCTGTTTGTCGTCGTCCGAAAGCTCGTCGATACCGAGAATGGCAATGATGTCCTGCAGTTCCTTGTAGCGCTGCAGAATCTGCTTCACGGCCTGCGCGGTGTTGTAATGCTCGTCCCCGACCACGCGCGGATCGAGAATGCGGGACGTGGACGCCAGCGGATCGACGGCCGGGTAGATACCGAGTTCGGAGATCGCGCGCGAGAGCTGCGTGGTGGCGTCGAGGTGCGCGAACGTGGTGGCGGGGGCGGGGTCGGTGTAATCGTCGGCAGGCACGTAGATGGCCTGCACCGAAGTGATCGAACCCTTCTTGGTGGACGTGATG